>JAGCVW010000019.1 GCA_017962165.1 Bacteroidales bacterium
ATGTAACCGGTTGAAATTAATTGCGGAGGATGGCAAGCCGAGATTCACCGATGTGGCAGATATGGCCACGATGTTTCGCGTCATTGAATCCATCCCATCCAAGAAGGCAGAGCCGATTAAAGTATGGATAGCCCAGGTTGCGGCAGAGCGGGTCAATCAGGCCATCGATCCGGAACGAAGCATAGACCAAGCTGTTGCCGATTATCGTCGTCTGGGGTATTCGGAGGCATGGATTAACCAAAGGATAAAAACAATTGAAATCCGCAAAGGTCTCACTGATGAATGGAAAAGAGGTGGAGTGACACAAGAAGTAGACTTTGCTTTCTTAACGGACTTGATGTCCAAAACCTGGAGCGGCCTCACAACTCGAGAGTATAAGAAATACAAAGGTCTGACAAAGGAGAACCTCCGGGACAATATGACCAATATGGAACTGCTTCTGAATGCCCTCGCAGAAGAAACAGCAACTGAACTCAGCAAACAGCGTAATCCTGAAGGTTTGTCGGAAAATGCCGGCGTTGCCAAAGAAGGTGCAGAGGTGGCAAAAACTGCCCGTCACGAGGTTGAGAAACGTCTTGGCCATAGCGTGGTTTCCCGAGAAAAAGCTATTGACCATATCAAGTCTCCAGAGGAGTTGCCATTCCCGGATGAACAGAAGCAGGGATAGTAAAAAAGCAAGGCCTCATGTCAATTAGAGGCCGTTAGCCAGCCTCAAACTATCCCTATGACTATCCCATGCTTTTGAACACTGGTGTAAGAACTCATTTCATGGTGAAATCGCAAAGGAGCCACACAGTTGAACCCTGTAGAAGGCCTTCTGCGAGGGGCGATTGTGTGGCTGGGGGCGAAATTGGTCGCAGCCACACATCGGGGAGCATTTGGGATAGGTGTGGCAGGGGTTGTTTTGTGGCTGGTTTGCGAAAATGTCCGGAGGACAGAAAAGCTGTTTGCTAAGATGCCTATTATTGAGTAAATTTGATACCATGAAAAAGAAATACAAAATCGGAGTGGCGTTCAGCGGGGGCGGGGCGAGAGGAGCGGCGCACTGCGGGGCGCTGCAGGCGTTTCATGAATATGGAATCAAGCCGGAGGTGGTGTCAGGGTCCAGCGTCGGGTCGATGGTGGCGACACTGTATGCCTGCGGATTTGAACCCAGGAAGATGATCGAGCTGTTCCAGGGACTGAACTTTTTCAAGGACATAGTCAGTCCGACGATTCCGACCGGAGGGCTGTTCGATTCGCGGCCGCTGGTGGAGATGCTAAGGCATACCTTGCCGTACACACGCCTTGAGGATCTTCCGGTCCCGACATACGTAGTCGCTGCGGATCTGGAGCACGCCGTCCCGAAGGTTTTCTCGAAAGGTGAGATTGCGCCGAGGGTGGTCGCTTCATGCTCGATTCCAGTCGTTTTCCGCCCGATGAACATCAACGGCATTCATTATGTGGACGGCGGAGCCTTCCAGAATCTGCCTGTCTCGGCCATCAGGAATAAGTGCAAAACCGTTATCGCGCTCAGCCTTATCAATCTGGATGAAGAAAAATACAAGGATAACCTGATTGCGGTGACCTCCAGGTCATTTATGATGATGATGGTCTCGAACAACGCGGCCGACAAGGAGATGGCCGACATGGTGGTCGATCTGGACACATCCGGATGCACGGCATACGACATCTCCAAGATCGAAGAACTGTTTTTCAGGGGCTATGAAAGCACTGTCAAAGTCCTCGAGGAGAAAGGATATAAGAGAGTCCTCCCGAAAGAGAACATAGTTTTCCCGCCCAAAAAGACCCAGTTGGAAGAACTGAAAAACCACGAACTCGTCGTCAGGGAGAAGGTCGAAAAGGGCCTTACTGCACTAAAAACCCTTAAAAAGTCTGCATGAACTGAATCATCCGCCCGTTGACGAACTGGGATTCGGGGAGAGTGGGGTCGGTCACGTTGTGGACGTGCCCCACTTTTCTTTTGTCGGAGGCGATGGAGCAGCCCGAAAGAAGCAGGGAGAACACCGCCGCTATCGCGACCAGACGTCTCATCTTCAGCGAGCGTCCATGGCCTGGCAGGCGGTAATTGCAATCAGGTTGTATATGTCGTCTACCGAGCAGCCGCGGCTGAGGTCGTTGACCGGACGGGCGATGCCCTGGAGGATAGGGCCGATGGCGTCGGCATTACCGAGGCGCTGGACCAGTTTGTAGCCGATGTTTCCTACTTCGAGGTTAGGGAACACGAGGACATTGGCCTTTCCGGCGATATCGGAGCCGGGGGCTTTCTTGGCGCCGACGGAAGGGACGAGGGCGGCGTCAGCCTGAAGTTCGCCGTCGATCTTCAGATCCGGGGCGAGTTCACGCGCCAGCCGCGTGGCCTCCACGACCTTATCTACCACCTCATGTTTAGCCGATCCCTTAGTGGAAAACGAGAGCATGGCGACGCGAGGCTCTGCGAAGCCGGCAACGCTCTTCGCAGTCTGCGCGGTGCATACCGCGATCTGCGCGAGCTGGCCGGCGTCAGGAGCCGGAGTAACGGCCACATCACCGACTACCAGAACACCTTCCTCACCGTACTGCGGAGTCTTAGTTACCAACAGCATGGCACCGCTGACGCAAGTGATTCCGGGGGCGCACTTGATAATCTGGAGCGCCGGACGGAGGGTCTCACCGGTAGTTGAGAGAGCGCCGCTTATCTGACCGTCGGCATCGCCGCTCTTGATAATGAGGCAGCCGAAGTACAGAGGGTTCATCACGAGTTTATGGGCCTCTTCCGGGGTCATGCCCTTCGCTTTGCGAAGTTCGTAGAGCAGGGTCGCGTATTCCTCCGTCTTCGCTGAAGTCGCCGGATCGATGATAGTGGCCTTGGAAATGTTCTTCAGCCCGAGCTCCGCGGCCTTAGCCATGATATCGGCCTCGTTGCCGATAAGGATGATGTCGGCAAGGCCGTCTTTAAGCGCACGGTCAGCCGCAGTGATGGTCCTGTCTTCGAGCGATTCGGGAAGTACGATGCGCTGCCTGTTCGAGCATGCGCGGGCGATGATTTTGTCGATAAGTGCCATATGTCGTGATTATTTTTCGAATTCCTGTAGGATGTAGTCCGCGTGGATCTTGTCGATGATGGCGCAGACCAGTTTGTAAGCCTTGCTGTCCGGGGTGTAGACTGCGGGAGCGACGAACCTGACGCGGCCCTGGCGCTTGAGTTTCGCGGCCACGGCGCGCTTCTTTTCGTTCTGGGGGTCGAAGACGGCTATCGGATTACCGCCGAACATGCCCACGACTTTCATGCTGGGAACGTCGGTCTCTCCGTCGCCGAAATAGATCATGTGAGAGAACGGCACGCGCTTCTTGTTCTCGGCAGTAGAGGCGTTGACCATCTTGCTGTCGCGGGCGCTGAAAATGCCCTTGTTGATCTTGAAGAGGAACTGGGTCTTGTTCGTATAGTCGACGGCGATTCCGGGCCATACGGCCTCCCCCGCTTCATTATATATATAGGTACCGGCGAAGATGTGCTTGAACTCGCCCGCGATTGCAGTCCCCTCGACCATTTCCTTCAGGCCGCTGGAGTTGATATAGTGTTCCACGCGCACACCGTGCTCGGCACCATAGTCGTTAACGAGTTTGAACCAGCCGCGCACCCCCTCGAAGAAATCGATGTCGCGCCCGAAGCGCTTGAAGTCTTCGCGGCGCAGGCTGATGCCCTTGGCGCGGGCTTCGTCGTACATCATCTTCATGTAGGCAAGGACATCCGAGGCGTCCTGGTCCACTGCGAGGCTGTTGCTCTTCTCCCAGAACTCCTCCTTAGTGGTCCCCATCGCCTGGATAAAGCCGAATTCCTGCATGTTTCCGGGAGCGAGGGTCCCGTCGAAATCGTATATAAGCGCTACTATGGGCTTTTTCATTTCACCAATTATTTGACGGTTTCACCACAAATATCGTAATAATTCGCCACATACACACACGCGGATTTTGCAAAAAAGCAGGCAGGGATTATTTTTGCTTCAGCAAAAAAACCAAACCTATATGTCGAAATATCCGCATTATCTGGAAAGTCTCCAGAACGCAACCCGCAAGTATTGGAACAAAACAGCCCTCCACACCATGGGAGGCGATTCCTTCACATACGGCCAGATGGCCATCCAGGTCGAGAAATTCCACCTCGCATTCGAAGCCCTCGGACTCAAGAAGGGCGACAAGATAGCCCTTTACGCAGCAAACGGCGCCCGCTGGGGCATGGCCTATATGGCCGTCAACACCTACGAGACGGTGATCGTGCCGCTCCTTGCCGACTTCACTCCGGCCAACGCCGCTTTCCTTGTGGACCACTCCGAGGCCCTTGTCATTTTCACCAATAAGGTGAAGTGGGACAAGATGCCCCTCGAGCAGATGCCCCGGCTCCGTCTCGCGATCGATGTCGACACCTGGGAGTGCCTCTGGGCAAAGGACGCAAAGACCGAGAAGGCCTATGCAAAGATGGAGAGCCTCTTCGAGGCCAAATGGAAAGGCAACTTCGGCCCCGAAGACGTGGTCTACCCCACCGACAACATGGACGACCTCTCGACCATCAACTATACTTCCGGCTCGACCGGCGACCCGAAGGGCGTCATGCTCACCTACCGCAACTTCAGCGCGAACGTCGACTATGATCAGCGCTTCATGCCCGCCGGCGACAAGATAGTTTCCATGCTCCCGATGGCCCACATGTACGGCCTTGTGATCGAGTTCATCTACCCGCTCGCCAATGGTACCGGAATCTACTGGCTCGGCAAGGCTCCCACCCCGGCGACCCTTCTGAAGGCCTTCCAGGAAGTGAAGCCCTACCTGCTCGTGACCGTTCCGCTCGTCATGGAAAAGATCTACAAGAGCAAGGTCAAGCCCACGCTCGACAAACCGCTCCTGAAGGTCCTCACCAAGATCCCCGGCATCAACACCATCATCTACAAGAAGGTGCGCGAGGGTCTGGAGCAGGCATTCGGTGGCAACGTCACCGAGTTCATTATGGGCGGTGCGGCCCTCAACCCCGAAGTCGACCGTCTGTTCAAGAAGATCAAGCTCCCTTACGTAGTCGGCTACGGCATGACCGAAGGCTGCCCGCTGCTCGCATATTCGGGCTGGCGCAATTACATCCCAGGCTCCTGCGGCCGCCCGGTCGACATCAACGACATCAGGATCGATTCCGAGGACCCGCAGCACATCGCTGGCGAGATCCAGGTCAAGGGCGACAACATCTGCATCGGCTACTACAAGAATCCCGAGGCCACGGCGAACGCCTTCACGGACGACGGCTACCTCCGCACCGGAGATCTCGGCATCATGGCCAAGGACGGCACCATCTTCATCAAGGGACGCTCGAAGGCCCTCATCCTCACGGCCAACGGCCAGAACGTCTACCCCGAGGAGCTCGAGGCCATCATCAACTCCCAGCCTTACGTCTCCGAATCGGTGGTAGTGGACCGCGCAGGCAAGATAGTCGGCCTGGTCTACCTCGACCAGGACGCCATCAAGAACGCAGGCCTGGACCAGGAAGCCATTTCCGACATCCCCGAGAACATCAGGATAGCCAGCAACAGACACCTCCCGGCCTACAGCCAGATTGCCAAGGTCGAAGTCATGCTCGAACCGTTTGCAAAGACTCCGAAGATGTCGATCAAGAGGTTCCTGTACAAATAATGACAAAATGTCACTGGAATAGATATTGCGCTTTCTCTTAGCAGAAAACGCAATATTTTTTTGTTATGGCAAAAGGCAACATAGGAGTGACGACCGAGAACATATTCCCGGTTATCAAGCAGTTTCTTTACAGTGACCACGAAATCTTCCTGCGCGAGCTTGTGGCGAATGCAGTAGATGCGACCCGCAAGATGCAGACTCTGGCCTCCAACGGCGAGTTCAAGGGCGAGCTGGGAGAGATGAAGGTTCTCGTCGAACTCGAAGAAAAGGGCAAGACCCTGAAGATCACCGACCGCGGTATCGGCATGACGGCCGAAGAGGTCGACAAGTATATCAACCAGATAGCATTTTCTTCTGCAGGGGAGTTCCTCGAGAAATACAAGGACGCCAGCGGAATCATAGGCCACTTCGGACTGGGATTCTACTCGGCATTCATGGTCTCCTCGAAGGTGACAATCGAGAGCCTCAGCTGGAAGGAAGACGCAAAACCGGTGTTCTGGAGTTGCGACGGCTCGCCGGAGTTCGAGATGAACGAATGCGTTCGCGAAGACCGCGGAACGACCGTTACCCTCTATCTGGATTCGGACAGCGACGAGTTCGCCGCGAAGGGCCGCATCGAAGGCCTGCTCCACAAATACTGCAAGTTCATGCCCGTCCCGGTGGTGTTCGGCAAGAAGACAGAATGGAAGGACGGCAAGAGCGTTGAGACCAGTGAGGACAATGTCATCAACACCGTAGAGCCCATCTGGACCAAGGCCCCTTCAGAGCTGAAGGACGAGGACTATATGAACTTCTACCATGCCCTCTACCCCATGGAGGAAGACCCGATGTTCTACATCCACCTCAATGTCGACTATCCCTTTACACTCACCGGCGTGCTGTACTTTCCCAAGATCAAGGAGCGCATGGCCATCGACAAGAACAAGATACAACTGTTCTGCAACCAGATGTTCGTCACGGACCATGTAGACAACATCGTGCCCGACTTCCTGACCCTTCTCCACGGCGTGATAGATTCTCCGGACATTCCGCTCAACGTGTCGAGAAGTTATTTACAGTCCGACGCCAATGTAAAGAAAATCAGTACATACATTACAAAGAAAGTCGCCGACCGTCTCGAGCAAATATTCAACGAGCAGCGCGCTACTCTCGAGCAGAAATGGGACAACATCAAACTCTTCATCGAGTACGGTATGCTCTCGGACGAGAAGTTCTGCGAGAGGGCCGTCAACTTTGCCCTGTTGAAGGATGTAGACGGCAAGTACTACAGCTTCGACGAATACCGCAAGGCTGTGGAGGAAGCCCAAACCGACAAGGACAAGAAAGTGGTCTTCCTGTATGCAACAGATGTAGAGAAGCAGTATTCGGCCATAGAGGCCGCGAAGGCGCTTGGATACAACGTACTTCTGATGGACTGCGAACTCGATTCCCACTTCGTGGGCCTGCTCGAGCAGAAAGTAAAGGACGTTCGCTGCGCCCGCATAGATTCGGAGCCGGCCTCAAGGCTTATCCCGAAGGAGGATGAAGTCAAGCCGACCATGAGCGAAGAGGATGCGAAGACCCTGTCAGACCTCTTCAAGGCAGCCCTGCCCGAAGGTCCGGAATGGACTGTCGAGGCCGCGAACCTTGGAGAAGAGGGCGAGCCTGTCCTTATCACCCAGAACGAATTCATGCGCCGCTACCGCGAAATGTCCGCACTGGGCGGAGGCATGAACTTCTACGGCTCGATGCCGCAGATGTACGACGTGAAGGTGAACATGGAGAATCCTGTAATCGCCAAAATCTGGGCGGACCGCGAAAACACCGCCGATTTGCTGCATCAGGCAGTCGACCTTGCCCTGCTGGCTAACGGCCTGCTTACCGGAAAAGCGCTTTCAGATTTTATCTCCAGAAGCGAAAAGTTGCTGGTCTAGTCCTTCCAGACTTTAAGGTACTGTTCCAGCGCCCACATTTCGTCACGATAACGAGCCGCCTCGGTGAAATTGAGATCCGCGGCGGCTTTGTGCATATTCTCGCGGTCGGTCTCGACGAGTTTTTCGATCTGCTCGCGGGACATGGAGCGTATGACGGGATCCTGGAGCACGGCGGCGAGGTCGGCCCGGACACGGCCGTCGCGGAAGGCATCGCCGTCTGCGCGCCGCGAGTCGTGGCCGAGCCCGACGCTGATCCGGCCCTTGCCCAGATCTGAAGGATCCGGAATATAGCGGGGATCGTCGTAGGAGTTGGGGGCGCTGACCCGGCCGGTAAGTTCTGAGGCCAGGATATTGCGCTTCGTCTCAATCTGCTCCGGAGTGATATGGTGGAGTTTGTTGTACTCTATCTGCTTTGTGCGGCGGCGGTTGGTCTCCCTGATTGTATCTTCCATCGACGGGGTTATCTTGTCGGCGTACATGATAACGAGGCCGTTGACGTTGCGCGCTGCACGGCCGGCGGTCTGGGTCAAAGACCTGGCAGTCCTTAAAAAACCTTCCTTGTCAGCATCCAGGATGGCGACAAGCGACACGGCGGGAATATCAAGCCCCTCGCGCAGAAGGTTGACGCCCACCAGGACATCGAACAGGCCGTTCTTGAAATCTTCGATAATCGAAACGCGTTCGGCAGTATCTACGTCGGAATGGATGTAGCGGCAGCGTATGCCGATGCGGCGCATGTAATCGTCGAGTTCCTCGGCCATGCGCTTCGTCAGGGTAGTGACAAGAGTCCTTTCGTCGCGCTCAGCCCTGACACGCACCTCCTCCACGAGGTCGTCGACCTGGTTCTCGGTGGGCCTGACCTCAACCGGAGGGTCGAGCAGACCGGTAGGCCGCACGACCTGCTCCACCACCAGACCTTCGCTCTTTTCGAGCTCATAGTCGGCAGGAGTAGCGCTCACGTAGACCTTCTGCCCGGTGATCGCCTCGAACTCAGGGAAGGTCAGCGGGCGGTTGTCGGCGGCGGCGGGGAGCCGGAAGCCGTACTCGATCAGGACCTCCTTCCGGCTGTGGTCGCCGCCGTACATGGCGTGGACCTGGGGAAGGGTGACATGGGACTCGTCGACGAAGGTGATGAAATCCTTCGGGAAATAGTCGATCAGGCAGAACGGCCTCTGACCAGCCTTGCGGCCGTCGAAATAACGGCTGTAATTCTCTATTCCGGGGCAGTAGCCGAGTTCCTTGAGCATCTCGATGTCGTTCTCCACGCGCTGCTGGATGCGCTTTGCCTCCAGCATGCGGTCGTTGCGCTCGAACCAGAGTATCTGCTCGTAAAGGTCGTCGCGGATATGGCCGATAGCGGCCTCGGCCCGCTCCTTTGTCGTCACGAAATTATTCGCCGGGTAGATGTTGACTTCGGAGACATCTTCGATTTTCGCGCCCGTAAGCGGGTCGATGACCGAGAGGTTCTCCACTTCGTCGCCGAAGAATTCGATGCGCACGGCATTGTCGGCCCCGCTCAGGAACACGTCCACCGTATCGCCCTTGGTGCGGAACGATCCTCGGGTGAATTCGCCCTCGGTACGGGCGTAAAGCGCATCGACCAGCTTGTAGAGCAGGCCGGTGAGCGAACGCTGCTCGCCGCGGCGCACGGTCACCGTCTGGTCGTGGAAGTCGTCGGGATTGCCTATGCCGTAGAGGCAGCTGACCGAACTTATCACTATAACGTCGCGCCTGCCGCTCAGAAGGGCCGAGGCCGCCGAGAGGCGGAGTTTCTCGATCTGGTCGTTGATGGACAGGTCCTTCTCGATATAGGTGTCGGTATTGGGAAGATACGCTTCAGGCTGGTAGTAATCGTAGTAAGAGACGAAATACTCGACTGCGTTCGTCGGGAAGAATGACTTGAATTCGCCGTAGAGCTGGGCGGCCAGGGTCTTGTTGTGGCTCAGGATAAGGGCCGGCCTCTGGAGCTGCTCGATGACGTTCGCCATAGTGAAAGTCTTGCCCGAGCCGGTAACTCCAAGGAGAGTGATGTCCGGCACGCCGCGCTTTAGCGCATCGACAAGCTGCGCTATAGCTTCCGGCTGGTCGCCGGAGGGCTTGTATTCCGACTCGAGTTTGAATTTCATTATTCAAAGATAATCATTATCTTTGTTTATATGACAACAGAAGAATTGCTCGCGAACATCCGCGTTATCGAGGATTTCCCCATCAAAGGTATTCATTTCCAGGACATTACCACCCTTTTCGCCAACCCCGAATGCATTAAGGAAGTAACCGACCGCCTTGTCAGTCTCTACAAGGACAAGGGAATCACTAAAGTAGTCGGACTGGAGTCGCGCGGCTTCGTTTTCGGCGCTATTCTGGCGGAAAAACTGGGCGCAGGCTTCGTTCCAGCCAGAAAGAAGGGCAAACTCCCCGGCGAGACCCTCAGCGAGACCTATAATCTGGAATATGGATTCGACTGCATCGAAATCCATGTCGGAGCGATCAATAAGGACGACGTAGTCCTGATCCACGACGACCTCCTCGCAACAGGCGGAACCCTGGGTGCATCCATCAGGCTTGTGAAGCAATTCAACCCGAAGAAGATCTACATCAACACTATCATCGACCTTACGGCCTGCCCGCGCAGTACTGCCTACCCGCAGGATATCGAAAGAACCTCTATTCTGGAGATCGACGTCGCCTAGGAGCGCCTCACTTTCAGTACGTGTTTGATACGCCCGATAAGGGAAATGACCTTGTCGAGTTCGGAGTTCGACGGCACCAGCAGCTTAATCACTATCTCATCGTCGCCGGTACGGGCGTTCTTGTTCACGACGAACGAACGCAGCGACACCCTGAACTGTGCGATAATGTCCATGATGGAGCCCATCACGTTTCTGTCCGGCTCCGCCGTCACGGTCAGGGTCGCCAGGAACTCGCCCGTGGACTGGGTCTCCTGCCAGACCACCCGTTGGATGCGGTAAGGATAGCGTTCGAGCAGACGAGCGGCGTTGGGGCATGAGATGCGGTGGATCTTGATTCCCTCGCCGCGGGTCACAAAACCGAATACGTCGTCGCCGAAGACGGGATTGCAGCAGCGCGCCATCTTGTACTGCAGGCCCTTGACGTCCTTGGCGTTCAGCACCAGGATATCGTCGCCCGAACCTGTAAAGACCGAACGTTTGACGGCCACGGTCTCTTCGGCCGCGGCTTCAGGCTTGGACTGGCCAAGGATAGCCTCCTTGACCTCGTTGACGTCGATCTCGCCCTGGGCAATGGCCGCGTACATGGCGATAAGGCCGTCGTAGCCGCGCTTCTTGCAGAAGTCGTTCTGCGCTTCGACGCTCCATTCGAGCTTCCAGTTCTTCAGGCGCCTCTCAACCAGCTCGCGACCGTCCGAAGCCAGCTTCCGCTGGGCTTCGTCGAGCTGCTGGCGTATCTTGGTGCGCGCCTTCGAACTCACGACCCAGTTCAGCCAGTCCGCCGACGGCTTCTGGTTCTTCGAGGTCAGAATCTCGACCACGTCTCCCGTCTTCAGCTTCTCCCTGATCGAAACGGCCTTGCCGCCTATGCGCGCGCCTGTGCAATGGCTGCCTATGTTGGAGTGGATGTTGAAGGCGAAATCCAGGACGGTGGATCCTGCCTTGAGGATGCGCAGCTCGCCGGTAGGGGTGAAGACGAAAATCTCGTCGGACGGGGCCATGGGCCTGTCTTCGGGCTTCGCTTCCGTAGGGTGCTCGAGGGCATAGCGGACTGAAGTCAGCCATTTGTCGAGGGTCTGCTCGCCCTTGATGCCCTTGTAGGACCAGTGGGAGGCGAGACCGCTCTCGGCCGTTTCATCCATGCGTATGGTGCGAATCTGGACTTCCAGGTAATGTCCCTTGGAGTTCTTCACGGTTATGTGGAGCGACTCGTAGCCGTTGGGCTTGGGGTTGGTGAGCCAGTCGCGCAGACGGGTTGTGTCCGGTTCGTACTCCTCCGTAACGTAGGAATAGACCTTCCAGCAGAGATCCTGCTCGAGTTTGCGGTCCGGTTCGCAGTCTATGATGAATCGGATTGCGAAGACGTCGAACACGCCCTCGAAGGGAACCTTCTGAACCTGCATCTTGCGGAAGATACTGTATGCGGTCTTGGTGCGTATCTTAAGCTTGTACTTTATTCCGGCCTTGTCTATCTTCTCCTTGAGCGGCTCGATGAATTCCTTCATGAGGCGCTCGCGCTGGGGTGCCGTGGCGGCCAGCTTGTTCTTGATAGCCCTGTACTGCTCAGGCTCGGAAAACTTGAAGTAGATGTCTTCGAGTTCGCTCTTAATGTTATAGAGTCCGAGCTGGTGCGCCAGCGGGATGTAGAGCATCAGGGTCTCCAGCTGTTTTTGCTCGCGCGAACTCTTGGGGAAGATGCTGAGGTTGCGCATGACCTCGAGCCTGTCGGCAATCTTGATGACCGTCACGCGCGGGTCTGCGCTGTACTGAACTATCAGGCGCTTATAGTTTTCGGCTTCGAGGCGGGTGTCCCTGGGCTTGATGGTGCTGATCTTGTTCAGGCCTTCGACCATGGTCAGGACATCCTGAGGGAAGGCCGAAAGGTCGACCTCGGGGTGGACGCGGGTGGCTTCGTGGAGGTATACTGCCGCGATGCATTCTTCGGGAAGGCCTATCTCGTCGCGCACTATCGCAGCCACACCGTCGGGGTGGACGATGAAAGGCTCGCCGTTGTGGCGGACCTCGCCGCCAAGAACGGCAAGGGCCACTTCACGCGCTCTGCTTACAAGATCTTCCATACGCTACTTGATTTTGGCCCTGTCCAGAGCCTGCTGGTAAGCGCGGGCTTTCTTCTGGTGCTCGGCGTAAGATTTCGAGAAGACGTTCGTGCCGTCAAAGGCGGTGGAAGCGCAGAAGTAGAGGTAGCCGGATGCGACGTCGGCATTGAGCACTGCATCCAGAGCAGCCTTGGTCGGGCAGCATATGGGTCCCGGAGGAAGTCCGGTGTGAGTATACGTATTGTAGGGGGAATTGACCTTCAGGTGCTTCTGAAGTATTCTGGCCGGCTTGAAGTCGAAGCAGTAAGCTACCGTAGGACAGGCCTGCAGCCTCATTCCCCTGCGCAGGCGGTTGATGTATACTCCCGCGAGTTTGGTGTACTCGGGGACGTAGTTCGATTCGCAGGCGACTATTGAGGCCAGGATGCTGACCTGGGCCGGCGTAAGTTTAAGGGCCTTCGCCTGCTGCCTACGGGTATCGTTCCAGAACTTGTCGTATTCGCGGCGGAAAAGATTGAAAAGGTCCGTCAGCGAAGCGTCCCAGTAAATCTCATAGGTGTCCGGAATGATCATCGAGCAGACATTGGTCGGGTTGAAGCCGAACTTGCGGAGGAAAGCCTCGTCGTTCAGCGCATTGAGGACTTCTGCGGAGTCCAGGCGCATCTGGCGGCCTATCGACGCGGCTATCTCGCCTTTTAGCCTGAGGCCGCTGCCTATCGTCAGGCGTATGGGCGACTGCCAGCTGTTGTTGAGCATGCGGGCCACATAGACGCAGGAGTGGCCGGCCTTGACGGTATAATGGCCGGGAGTGATGTATTTGGCTACTTCCTTCTGCTTGAAGACCTCGCGAAGGGCGGTCTCCCAGCGTATTCCGGTCTGGGACTTTATCTGGGTTATTACATCGTCCGGAGTGGTCTGCGCGGTTACGTAGACCTCGGCGTCGCCGTAGAAGGCGGGCAGGCGGTTGTTGCGCAGCCATCCCCACGCCTGCAGCCCGCCAAAGAAGGCGACGCCGAGCAGGGCGATTATGGCTATACGCCAGATTCCGGAACGCTTCTTTTTCATTTCTGATTACCTGAGCCTCAATTCCTGCTCCTTTACGAGCGGAACATTTGCCTGGAGCTTGTTACGGCGCACGATGCTGCTCATCTTCACGGCAAAGCGCTGGCTGATTTCGCGCAGCGACTCGCCGTCCTCGCCGACTATGTATTTTTCGAGGCCCTTTGCGGCCTTGTTTTTCTTAGCCTGGATATAAACGAGAGTACCGGGAAGCAGGTCTTCAGCTTCCTTGAGGTCGTTGAAACGGAGTATCTCGCGCGGGAAGAGGTCGTAGATCAGGGCGATGGAGTCGTAAGTATCGCCGGCAACCGAATAGATACAGGCGACGCCGTTCTTCTGGTAAATCGTCCTTTCGAGCGAGAAATGGAACTGCTCGTCGAACTTCACGGGCATGATGACCGCCTTCTCGAGCTGCTCGGGAGATTCCACCTTCACGACAGTGCCTTTGTCGAAACGGGTCAGGTCGTATTCTTCGATCAGGGCGATAAGTTTCGGGGCATAGTTGGGATCGGTCGCGTAACCGGCCTGCTTGAGGCCGTAGCACCAGCCCTTGTAGTCCGTAATCTCCAGGTCGAAGAGGAACTTGTAGCGGTCGTAATAACGCAGGAAATCGGAGTGGTCCTTGAACGAGTCTTCGTCCTTGTTATATGAACGGAAGCACTCCTGGGGAGCGTCGTCGTCGTGGTAGGTCTTGGAGCCTCTCCAGGCCTTGCCGCACTTTATGCCAAAGTGGTTATGGGCCTGGGTGGCGAGGGTGGAGCGGCCTGCGCCCGACTCGAGCAGGCCCTGGGCCAGGGTTATCGAGGCCGGGACTCCGCTGCGCTCCATCTCGGAAATCGCAAGGGCCGAATATTTTTCGATATACGCTTTACGTGCGGCGACCATATCGACAGCCGCATCCGCCACGAAGAGCGCCACGGCAGAAACCGCGAGCGTCGCTATGATTGTAAACAGTCGTTTCATCGTTCCGCTAATTTACTGATTTTTTGGACTACTCCCCGTAAAAAAGGGGGGAGAAGTCGAAAAATCAGAGGTCAAAAGTGTCGCCGTCGCTTACCGCAACCGTGTTGGGGAAGATTGCGGCGGCCTGGCGGGCGAAGATTTCGCGGTCACGCACACGGGACGTGTAGTGACCGATGAGCAGGCGGCCCGCCCCCGCAGCCGCAGCGCAGCGCGCCGCATCCTCAGTAGTGCTGTGGAAGCGCGCCGCCGCCTTGTCGGCGAACTCTACCGGATAGGTGGTTTCGTGGTACAGTACGTCCACTCCCCTGACGTATTCCGGCAATTCCGGGAAGGGCATCGTGTCCGAGCAGTATGCATAGCTGCGGGCAGGCGCCTTCTCAAGCTGACGGGCGCTGCATATTTCGTCGAAACGATAGCCGTAGCACTCGATCTTGTGCTTGAGCGGGAATGCCGACACGCGGACGTGCTTGGAGGCATAAACCTCCTCGACGCCCTTCGCGTCGACTTTATGGAATACGATTTCGTAGTTCGTCCCCTCTCCCCAGAACGACTGGTAGAATTTCAGGACAGGGCCGAGAGCCTCGGGCCCGAAGATGTGCAGCGCTTCCGTACGGTTGTACATGGCCATTGTCGACAGAACTCCGAACAACCCGAAGATGTGGTCTCCGTGGATGTGGGAGATGAAGACGGCCTCCACTTTGAGGAAGGAAAGATGCATCTGGCGCATCCTCTGCTGCGTGCCTTCCCCACAGTCGATAAGTAGCAAGCGCCCCTGCACGGTGAGTGCCTGGGCGCTTGGGTTCATTTCAGAAATGGGCATGGCCGAAGCCGCGCCCAGTATCTGGAGCGAGAAGTTCATTACTCGCCCTTTTCGAGCTTGGACTTGAGGGCTGCGAGAGCGTCGATGTCGCCGAGAGTTGTCTTCTCAACGTTTGCATTGACGTTCTTGACCGCCTTCTTGGTCGCTGCCGCCTCGGAAGCAACTGCCTTCTCCTTGGCCTCCTGATAGGTGCGGAGGTGGGAAACAAGCACGCTCTTTGTGCTGCGGCGGAGTTCGATCACCTTGAAAGGAAGGGTCTCTCCGACCACTGCAGTCTTGCCGTCTTCCTTGACGAGGTCGCGGTTGAACGCGAAGCCTTCGGTCTCGGAATCGAGGGTAATCGTAGCACCCTTGTCGGTAGTGCTGGCGACAGTACCTTCGACGACTTTACCCACAGGGTACTTGGCCTCGATGGCATCCCAAGGGTTGGGAGTGAGCTGTTTGTGGCCAAGGCTGAGTTTGTGGTTCGCTTCGTCGCACTCGAGGATCACGACATCAATCTCATCGCCGGGGTTGATAAGTTCCGAAGGATGCTTGATCTTGTTCCAGCTCAGATCGCTGATGTGGATGAGGCCCTCGACGCTGTCTTCGAGCTGGGCGAACACGCCGAAGCTCGTGATGTTGCGGACGACTGCCTTGTGCTGGCTGCCCACAGGGTACTTCTCCTTGATGTTGTCCCAAGGATTGGATGTGAGCTGCTTCATGCCGAGAGACATCTTGCGTGCCTCGCGGTCGAGGGTGAGGATCTGGCACTCTACTTCGTCGCCGACCTTGAGGAATTCCTGAGCGGAGTGGAGACGGGTGCTCCATGACATCTCAGAAACATGGACAAGACCTTCGACACCGGGCTCGATCTCGATGAATGCGCCGTAGTCGGCGATCAGGATAACCTTACCTGTGACCTTGTCACCAACCTTGAGATTGGGATCGAGGTTGTCCCAGGGATGGGGAGTGAGCTGCTTGAGTCCGAGAGCGATCCTCTTCTGCTGATCGTTGAAGTCGAGAACGACCACCTTGATCTTCTCGCCGAGCGAGACGACCTTCTCAGGGTGGTTGATGCGACCCCAGGAGAGATCTGTGATGTGGATGAGACCGTCCACTCCGCCAAGGTCGACGAACACGCCGTAGTTGGTGATGTTCTTGACCTCGCCTTCGAGGACCTGACCCTTCTCGAGCTTGCCGATGAGTTCAGCCCTCTTGGCCTCCTGCTCAGCCTCGAGCAGAGCTTTGTGGGATACTACCACGTTGTGGAACTCCTGGTTGATCTTGACGATCTTGAAGTCTATCGTCTGACCTACATACTGATCGTAATCATGGATAGGCTTGATATCGATGTGGCTGCCGGGAAGGAATGCTTCGATACCGAATACGTCTACGATCATACCGCCCTTGGTGCGGGTCTTCACATAGCCCTTGACGATTTCGTCCTTCTCGAATGCCTCGCTGACGCGGTCCCAGGACTTGAGAGCGCGGGCTTTCTTGTGGGAAAGCACGAGCTGGCCTTTCTTGTCCTCGGCCGACTCTACGAATACTTCTACCTTGTCACCAACCTTAAGGTCAGGGTTGTAGCGGAAATCCGCTGCGGAGATAACGCCTTCGCTCTTACCGCCGATAGAGACGATAACTTCGCGCTTGTTGATCTCGGTGACTTCACCTTCGACTACTTCATTCTCAACGACCTTGTTGAGGGTGGCATTGTAAGCGTCTTCGACAGCTGATTTATCCTCAGTTGCATAGACACCGCCCTGCTCGAAAGCTTCCCAGTCGAAATCCTTAGGATCGATGGAGGCGTTCAGACGCGCGGGTTTTACTTCTGCCTTGGGCGCAACCTTCTCCTCCTTGGGCTCTTCGGCCTTGGGTTCCTCCGCCTTCACTTCCTCTGCCTTGGGCTCTTCGGCCTTCTCGACTTTGGTGGTTTTGGTGGCCCTGGGCTTCTTTGCCTTGGGGGCTTCTTCAACTGCGGGAGCTGCCTCTGCGGGAGCTGCTGCAGCCTCTTCTACTGCTACGGGAGCGGCCTCCACTACGGGAGCCTCTTCTGCCTTGACAGCCTTTTTACGGGTTGCGGGTTTCTTTGTTGTTTCTGCCATAATAGTGTGGCAATCTAAATTAAAGGGTTAAACTTAAACACAGGCTAAACGCGTGTGGCGCATGCGCGCTCGGCGCGAAAAGCGGGCAAATGTAGCAAAAGTTTTTTACCTTTGCAACTATATGTCGTTCAAAGAGATACTCGGAAGATATTCGACAGCGACCGTCGGTCTTGCGTTCATCGCCCTGGGCATCGCCTTCTCGGTGAAGTCGAACCTTGGCGTGAGCGCCCTGAACAGCGTTCAGTACGCCCTGGCAGTCAAGTTTCCGCGCTTCTCGTTCGGGGATTACAACTTCGGAATCTTTTCCCTGTTTATCTTCGTGCAGCTCGCCCTCCTGCGCAGGAATTTCAAACTTATCGACCTCCTGCAGCTGGTGGCCAACTTCATCCTGAGCTACATGGTCGACACTTTCAACTGGACCCTGAGCCATCTCGGCCTCGTCCCTGAGACCATGGCGATGCGTTTTGTCTTCATCGCGCTTTGCTGCATCTTCACCGCTTTCGGTATTTCGATCGAAGTGGCTGCCGGTGCGTGGATGCTGCCGGCGGAGATGACGGTCAGCGCCTTCACAAGGACTCTGGGAGGCAAGTTCAGCACCAACAAAGTGATAATGGACACCACGCTGGTCATCATAGCCATCGTGCTGTGTATCGTATGGTTCGGCAGCTGGCTGGGCCCGGCCGTCCAGCCCATTCTCGGCTGGGGCACGCTGATTTCGGCCGTAGCGATAGGCCTTATCATGAAACTGACCGATCCGCTGGTCGGAAAGATAGTGTTCGCCTCGAAGAAGCGCCGCGGACTCCTTTAGAGATTAAATCCCTCGACCGTTACCTGGGGCTGACCTTTGCAGTCGGCCTTTTTTATTTCCACGGTAAGCGTACGCGACTCTCCGGGCATCAGATGGATGTAGTTGTCTGACCAGAAGGCCGGCAGGACCCGCTCCCCGCCTGCGTCGCGCACTGTCGCGTGGAGCATCAGGGCCGGCACTTCGCCGAGATTTTCCAGCAGGTAGCTGATACGCCATGCATCGCCAAGGTCATCGATGGTTCCTCCTGTCGAGACAGTCGCGAGCGGCAGCGCGTTCAGGGCCCTGAAGTTGTACTCTTCCCTGCCCTGGACATAGAAGTTGGTGCTGAGCGTCCTGTCGTCTTCCGCAAGTTCGAGGCGCAGGTAGCACACCTCTCCGAATGAGTCGGGGTACTGCGTATCCATAACCTCAACGGTAGTGTCTTCCTCCGATGAGATGACTGCAGTCTGCAGGCCGATTTCCCTGCCCTGCATGTCAAGCCACTGGGCTGCGACCTTCAGGACGGGATGCCTGCCGGCGCTTACATTGACAACTTCTACTTTACATGTGAGCGGGTTGTACTGGACATGGAGGGGCTCGCAGGCTTTCTTGCAGCCAAAGTACGAGGCAGTGGGGTCAAACCAATAATCGTAGGTGCTCCAGACCATGGACGGCCATGTCGGATGGCTCATCCAGAGCAGCAGTCCCCTGCGCTCACGGCTGCGGCCTTCGAAAATTGCGCGGTAGCCGTCGTAATTGACCCACTGGGCGAGTTCGCAGAACTGCGCGGCGCTTTCGGGCTGCCCGAACGCACGCTCCACCGCTTCGTTGACCGTGCGGCAGGTCTGGGCCGAGCCGAGCACGAAATCATGGAGCCCCCAGGCATCGTTCTGCGGCCACAAATGTTCGGCCGACAGCATACGGGTAAGGCTCTCGTAATTGAGGATGTTGGGCATGCCGCGCTCGCTGTGGATGCGGTCCTGGCCCCAGAGGCCGAAGGTCTCGCTCGGGTATGTGAAATGGTAGGGGCCGTAGCCGCTGACCGGGCCGGTAGCAGAATGGGGTATGTAGACCATCCCGGGATGGAGCCGGGCTACCGTTGTGCGAAGGGCCGAATCCAGGGTTGCGGGCGGCATGCCTTCGTTGCGGCCGCAGTAAAGCCCTATCGAAGGGTGGCGGCGGATGCGGCGCACGAAATCGTCGGCATTGGCCAGGAACATCGCTTCGTCCGCCGGATCCGGGCCGTCGGCGGGATTTGCGAGCCAGAAGTCCTGCCAGACCATGATGCCGTAGCGGTCGCAGGCATCGAAGAACGCTTCCGCGCCCGTCTGGCCCACCCAGTTGCGGATCATGGTGAAGTTCTGCCCAGCATGGTAGCGGACCGCGATGTCGTACTCGCGCTGACCGTAGCGCAGGAGCAGCTCGGGGAAGCCCCAGTTGCCGCCCTTGCCCATGAAGCGCCGGCCGTTGACAAAGAGGGTCAGGCGTCCGTCGTCGGTGTTCCAGGTCATCTGCCGTATGCCGGCCTTGAAGGCGGTCCGGTCGCTGACGTGCTTGCCGTCGTAGGCCACAAGCGAGACGTCGTAGAGATACTGCTGTCCATAGCCATTAGGCCACCAGAGTTCGGGGTCATGGACATCGACCAGGGCCGAGAGATCGCGCGACTCGCCGGGAGCCAGGTTCTCCTTGACCGTGAACGAGTAGCCGCCGAACTTACCGGTCAGCACGGCCGTTTTCTTCTTTGAGGAGGCGTTCGTTACTCTCGCGCCCACGGTCACCTTCGCCCAGGTCGTATCCGGGAGGTTGAGTTCCGCCCGCAGGAAAGGGTCGCTGACCGTAAGGCTGCCGGTCGAGGTAAGGTAGACGTCGCCCCAGATGCCGATGTCGCGTCCGGGGACGGTAGGGATCCAGTCCCAGCCTATAGTGGGATGGAAGGTGGGGTTGTCCAGACCGAGCACACCGCCGTTCTGGATGTGGTGCTGGAGATCGACGGGATGCACCTCGCCGGGGTTCTCATTGGGGATTATCTTCACGGCCAGGGCGTTCTTGCTGCGCACGAGATCGGTGATGTCGAATTTTGCGCGGGTGAATGCGCCTTCGATAAGGCCGAGACGCTTGCCGTTGAGCCAGACTTCCGCCTTCCAGTTGATGCCGTCGAAATTGAGCCAGACCTTGTCGGAAATGAAGCTTGGCGGGACCTTGAAGTCAACCCTGTACCAGAACTCCGAATTGAAGTAAGCCTCAGGGATGAGGTTTATGTTCTCGTCGTAGGTAGGTTCGGGCACCTCGCCTGCGTCCACGAAGCTGGTCAGGACAGTGCCGGGGACGGTGGCGCGCAGCCAGGTGGTGGCGTCGAAGCCGCGCGAGCTGATCTGACGGGGAGCGGCTTCGACCTCCGCGGCCTGCTGTATCTTCCAGTCGTCGCCCTTAAGGTCCATGCGGGCGCCGCGGTCAGGAGACAGGGTTATGAGGTATAAAAGAGTAGCGAGTAGGGAGACGGTCATCGTTTAGACGTATTTGCCGAGCTTGCGCCAGTGCAGGAATCCGTTGACCGCCGCGAGGACATAAACCGCGTACAGTCCGGCCATCCAGTACAAGCCCTGGGTGAGACAAAGTATGAGGGTAAGCGTATCTGCGATCATCCAGATAAGCCAGTTTTCGATATATGAGTTGGCGAGCCACCAGCAGCCGACCACGCCGAGTATCCCGATTATTCCGTCCATCACCGGAGCGGGGTCGCCCAGGGCGCGCAGGGCCTGGATGAGGGCGAAGCCGCCGATAAGGGTGACGAGGATGCTGATAATCAAAACGAGCTTTGTCGGCGCATTAAGGTGAAGTTCCCCGTCGTCTACTTTTCTGGAGTCCCTGAGCCAGGCGTAGATTCCCCAAAAAGCCATCAGGATATAGTAGACGTTGAGCCCGAAATTGGCCCAGAGGCGTCCGGCGTAGAACGTAACCGCCGCCGCCGCGCAGCACAGGATATCCACCGGCCACATCCAGTTGCTCTGCCTGATCTGGAGCCAGACATAAAGCAACCCGAAGACGAGGGTGAATATTTCCAGGAACTGGAGGAACATATCACAAATATAGTTATCTTTACGTATTGTTTATGGCCGCCATCGAAAAATACCCGTCACAAGTGCTTCAGGATTCCGTTGAAGCTATCAGTTCGCTGCCCGGAGTCGGTTCCAGGAGCGCGCTGAGGCTCGCCCTGAGCCTGCTGGGACGGCCGGCGGAAGAGATCAGCCAGTTTGCCGGCGCTCTCGGCAGGCTCGCCACTGACGTGCATTACTGCCGCCGCTGCATGATGATTTGCGACGGCGAGCTCTGCCCTGTCTGCGCCGACTCCCGCAGGGACCAGTCTACAGTTTGCGTTGTGGCTTCGGTCAGGGACGTACTCAGCATCGAGGCTACGGGCCAGTATTCAGGAGTATACCACGTCCTTGGAGGCATCATCTCCCCCATCGACGGGGTCGGACCTTCTGATCTGAAGATAGCCGAACTGCGCGAAAGGGTTTCGGCAGGAGGTATCTCCGAAGTGATTCTGGCCCTCAGCGGCGATGTCGAGGGAGAGACTACTTCCTTCTATTTGTACCGCCAGCTCGCGCCCCTTGGAGTAAAGATTACGACCCTCGCAAGAGGCCTCGGATTCGGCGACGACCTGGAGTACGCAGACGCCCTCACCCTCGGCCGCTCAATCACTGCCCGCCAGCCGTTCAAGCCGTAGGCTTCGAAAAAGTATTCTTTTTCGTCGCGGGTGTATTGTCTTTTTGGAAAAAATACCTACTTTTGCCGCGCCGGACTTCTCCGTGTAGCCCGGCTAACCCGTAAGTATAACCCCTTCCGACAAAATGCCGGGAAAAAGCAGGAAGGCAAATGATCAGAATTTTCTACAGACAAGGTAAGGATATACTCCTTACGCAGTCCCAAACGGAGTTTGCGACTATCAGCAAAGAAAACGTCCTCTGGATAGATCTTCAAGACCCTAGCGGCGAAGAAAAAAGAGCGGCGGAAGATTTCCTCGGAACCAGGATCCAGAACCGCGGACAGGCGGAAGAGATCGAGACTTCGTCCCGTTTCTACGAGACGGAAGGCTTCATCTTTGCCAACACCAACTTCCTCTCCCCTACCGGAGACGAGATGTCGATGGATCCGGTTTCCTTCATCCTAACCAAACATACTCTCACGACCCTTCGTGAGATTCCCATCCGCAGTTTTGATCTGCTCCGCAACAAGATCCAGGCGCGCCCTGACCTTTATGCAGACGGATTCAACATATTCGTGGAAATCATCGACAAGAGGGTCGACCTCGACGCCGACATAGTCGAGCTCGTCTCTCAGGACACCAGCCAGTTCAGCAAGCGCATCAACCAGCAGGAAGACATCAACGAGGAATTCCTCCTGGACATCAACCAGCTGCAGGAAAACGCAATGCTCATCCGCGAGAACGTGGTGGACAAGCAGAGGATACTGGGCAACGTCCTGAAGAGCGACCTTTTCCCTGATTCCCTGGACAAGAAGTTCGGGGTCATCCTCCAGGATATCGCTTCTCTGATCAACCACATCAACTTCTCCTTCGAGCGTCTGGAGTACCTGCAGGATACCGTGGTCGGTATGATCAACCTCGAGCAGAACCGCATCATGAAGACCTTCACCCTCATCTCGCTGCTGCTCATGCCTGCTACCTTGATCGCCAGCTTCTACGGAATGAACGTGAAACTGCCCTTCGACGGCTTCCGCTGGATGTGGCTCGTGATTCTCGCCGTGATGGCAATTCTTGTGACAGCCCTCGTCTGGGTGTTCCGCCGCAAGAAATTCATGTAGGACAAGACTTGAAAAAAGTTGAGGCAGCTCTGCGGGATTATCCGCGGAGCTGCCTCACTTTTACGGGACTCGCTGCTATTCGGTAGCGGGAGCCTCGTCGGGGGCTTCAGCTTCTGCCGGGGCCTCTGCCGGAGCTTCGACCTGCTCTGTCTTAGGCTTGCGCTCGATTCCCATCCACTTCAGGTTGTTGGTGAAGTAGAGGCCTGCGAACGCACCGCCAAGAAGGAGAAGGATAATGATGATAGCCGGCCAAGGGCTCTTCTTGGGCGCATACGGATCGTCCTTCGCGGCAAGTTTGGGATACTTGGCGAGCGAGGTGAGGGTGGCGCCGAAGACAATGTTGACGATGATCTTGCTGTTGATGGCCCAGCCGTTGGCGTTGAGCACGGGACCGAGGTTGCGTTTGCGCAGCTTCAGCCATGCGATGAACATCGAAGGACCGGAGATCACGAGAATCAGCACCAGGATGGCGATAAGCGGAGTGTACCAGTGGGCGAACAGCGCTGCGAGAGCCGAGAGCACGAAGCCGAGGGCCAAGCCGATAGCGGCGAAGATTCCGGCGAACTTGGCGATGTCGAACTTGTTCTCGACCGGGGCGGCCTTGGCGGCTTCCTTGTCGGCCGGAAGGGTCGCGGTATTAGCCTTGGAGGTAAGATCTCCTGTAACCTTGGCGTCCTTCTCGGCCGCGCTCTTGTTGATCCTGTCGGAGATGGTGCGGGCGAGCTTCTTGTACGGCGACCAGAAGGCCTGGCGTACGCTAACCGGGTTGTCGACGATTTTGGTAACCACTGCATCATAGTCGAGGCCGTTCCTGTCATAGAACACGGCGTTCTGGCCTACGCGCAGGGCGTCGACGTCGCCGTCGGTAAGGACTGCCGCGATAAGGGCGGTCTTTCCGGTCGACTTCGAGACGCAGTTGCAGTAGAGGATGTACATGCCGCTCTGGGCTGCCATGTCGGCCTGCTTGCCCATGTCGGCTACGTTGATACAGAGATCGAGGCACCTCTGGTCGATATAGAGCTTACCGGCCTGGAACACTGCAAGTTCGGTGCTGCTGTAGAAAGCGCCCATGATCACGTAGTTGTTCAGGAACTCGAAGAAGTAGCGGTAGAGATGCATCAGCTTGTCCACTTCGTCGATGGCGTTGGCCTGCTCGGTAAGGGCGAGGTCCTGCTCGATGAGGGCGAGGACGGCCTCCTTCTTGTCTGCCTTGAGAAGTTCCTTCGCTTTCTCAAGTCCGAGAGACTCTACGGCTGCGCCGGCCTTGCTGCCTGCCCATGCCTTGAAGCCGCCGAACTTATCGACGATAGCGCCCCACTGCTCCTCGGTCATGCCCTTCTTTCCCTTGAGTTCCTTGTCGAGAACCAAAGCCTTGAGGTTGTCGAACGCACCCTTCCATGCCGGGTTGATGCCGTCGAAGTTGAGGACGCACTCGGCGTTCGGGCGTGCGAGAGGATATTCGGCGATCTGGCCCAGCTCGGCGGTCATGTCGCCGGCGCTGATGGCCTGGATCTTCGCGATGTCCACATCTACGGCACCTGCTGCATCGGCGTTGAAAGCGACGAGCTTGCAGCGGAGGAAGTAGTCTGCAATCTTGGCGTTAACGGCCTCGACTGCCGCGAGGGCGGCCTCGGTGTCGTCGCCGAACGGGAGGATATCCTTGGTCTTCGCTTCAGCCCATGCGACATATGCGGTAAGTGCATCGTAGAAGGCAGTGATCAGCTCTGCGTCCACACCGGCCGCGCCGCTGCGGTCGGTCTTGCTGCCCACCAGGGCGACTGTCTGGTTGATGGCTTCCTTGACGGCTTCGTCGTCTGTACTGTCGGGGGTGACGATACCGTCGCCGTTGAACTTGGTTCCGGAGAAGATTGCGACGCTGTCGGAAGACTCGCCGAGGGTGATTCCCTCAGCATCCGCCTTACCGAGATTTGCGAGAATCTGCTTCGCGGAATTGTAGAGACGGGCGCCAGCCTCGTTTTCCTGGTTGAGCTCTGCCAGGGGAAGAGTATCGGAACCCTTGAGGATAAGGTCCTTATCCTTAAGAACGGATGTGATCCACTCCGCCGCAGCCACCACTTCGTACACCCTGATCTTGCCGTCTTTGTCCGTGTCCAGCAGGGTTAGGGTTTTTTTGTCGAATTCGAGGCCGTCGACGGGACAGCTGAGGACGGTCCAGAGTTTCTGGTCAAGTTCGCCGAGGTGAGCGATATCTTCTCCGGAAGAAATCTTTACTCGGGTAACACCGCCGAGAGAGCAAAAGCTCCAGGGATACTTTTTGTCCATTGATTTAGGGTTTTATATTAGTTTTATCTGCTATCAGGGCTCTATTCTCTCAAAGATAGAAATAATTCTTTATCTTTGTCCCAATATGGAAACAAATATCTGGGGTAAAATAGCAACTTTCGTCAATGTCCATGGCGAGACCGACATCCAGGCCGCCAATGTAAGCATACGTAAGAACATCCACTTCCGCGGGATGACGGTCTTCATCCTCGCCTGCGCCATCATCATCGCGAGCGTCGGACTCAACCTCAACTCGATTCCGGTAATCATCGGCGCGATGCTTATTTCCCCGGTCATGGGCCCGATACTAGGCTTCGGCCTCGGTCTCGCGACTAACGACACTACCCTAGTTAAGGACGCCCTCAAGAATTTCCTGATCATGGTCGGGATCAGCATCGTAGCTTCGGCCGTTTACTTCCTGCTCTCTCCCCTGTCGCCCAGCCAGAAAACCGAGCTGCTCGCCAGGACCAACCCTACCATCTACGACGTCCTGATTGCCCTCTTCGGCGGTGCCGCCGGCATGTTCGCGACCGCGCGCAAGGAAGGAGGCAGTACCGTAATCCCGGGCGTTGCGATCGCAACCGCGCTGATGCCCCCGCTCTGCACCATCGGCTATGGCCTGTCGCACCTCGACCCCAAGTTCATCTTCGGCGCGCTCTACCTGTTTATAATCAACAGCATATTCATCGCCCTCGCCACCTTCCTGGTAGCGAAATACCTCCGCTTCCCGTCGGTCTACGACGAAGATGAGAAGCGTCGCCGCCGCGCCCGCAGAATAGTGGGCGTGATTATGCTCATTATCATCGTCCCTAGTATCATCTCCGCCGTACAGATAGTCCGTGAGACCAATTTCGAGCGCAATGTGGAGACCCTGGTCGAAAAGAACAAGACCGTTGGCCGCAGCTATATCTTCAATTATACTATTGAGAAGCAGGGTCGCGGCCACGCCGTTCAGTTATTCGTTGCGGGCGAAGTCCTGCCGGACTCTGAGAAAGAAAGCATTTACCAGGATGCAGAAGAACTCGGAATCAAGCGCAACCAGATCAGCTTCCACGAAGACGCGGCCATCCGTGCCGGAGTCGACGGCGAACTCCTAAAGAACTTCTACGAAGACAATAGTAAGAGGATACAGGAACTGGATGCTACCGTAAAGGAACTAAACGCCGAACTTGACGCCTATAAAGCAAAAGAACTTCCGGCAGACATACTAGCGGCGGAAATCACCTCACAGTACGACGGCATCACCGGAGTTACCGTTTCCCGTGGCGAAGCGGTAGATCCTGTCAGTGGTACTTCTACAGATCAGATAATTGTTCTCCTTACTGTCACCGAACCGCTCTCCAAAGCGACGATCGAAAAAATGACGAACTGGCTCCGAGTCCGCCTCGAAACCGAAAACGTCGTTATTCTTCAGAATTAATTACGGCCTTTGTTCGCAGCCTTTTTGGCGGCGATGGCGGCGGCGGTGCGCTGGGTGCGGGTCCAGCGGTCGCGGGCGAGCTGCTGCATGTCGCGGACGGTGTCCTGCTCGTCGACGATCTCGCTTCCAAGAAGCGTCTCAATAACGTCTTCCAGAGTAAGGATGCCCTGGAACGAGCCGTATTCGTTGATGACCACGGCTATCTGCTCGTCCTTCGAAAGCATCTCGTCCCAGATTTCGTCCAGCGGCTTGTCCTCGCCGAATGAAGGGATGTCGCGCCTGATGGTAGCCAGAGTCAGGTCGAACTTGTCGTCGGCCATCAGCTGGAGAGCCTCCATACGGAGAATGTATCCCGTAATATACTCGTCGTTGTCGGCGTAAACCGGAATGCGGGAATGGTGGGCGAAGCGCTCGTCGTGGTGGAACTCGCGCAGGGTCATCGACTCCGGCGCGATCGAAGCCACGACGCGCGGGGTCATCACATCCGAGGCAGTCACCTCGTCCATATTGATAAGGTTCTGGATGATAGTGCTTTCGTCCTGCTCCAGGTCACCCTCTTCCTCGGAAGCGACGGCCATTGCGGCCACCTCGTCGCGGGAAACCGACACCTCGGCTTCGCGCGGGGCAATTACCCTGGTCAGTTTCTCCACGCACCACACTATCGGGAACATAATAACCACAAGTATCCTCAGCGAGAAGGTCGCGAAGCCCATCAGCGACTTCCAGTATGAGGTTCCGATAGTCTTGGGGATGATTTCGGAGAAAATAAGTATAAGGATAGTCGCTATCGCCGTGATGACGCCGAACCATGCCGATCCGAACAGAATCGTAGCCTGACGGCCGACTCCGGCGGCCCCTATGGTATTGACGATAGTGTTAAGGGACAGGATCGCGGCGATGGGCCTCGAAGATTCGGTCTTGAACTTCTTGAAGCGCGCGGCCGGTTTGTAGCCCTCCTCTTCCCGCAGGGTAATGTACGAGATGGGCGTGGACATCAGCGTCGCCTCAAGCACTGAGCAGAGGAACGAGACGGCCATGGTGCCGAAAAGGAAGAGAAGAAGCAGGCCCATTATTTCTGATCGACGTTTTTACCGTACACTACCAGTCTCTGGAAGGTGTACTCGGTGGCGAGGTTGAAGAACAGGTTGATGAAGGTCACCAGATACTCGTTCCACCAGAGCACGCCCGCCAGCTCGTTTTCGAGCCAGAGCGATACGGGAGTGAAGACGCAGTAGTATCCGAAGACCTTGAGCATCGCGACCGGGACGTTGTTCGTGGACTTGAAGGTAAACTTCCTGTTGATGGTGAAGTTCCAGATAACGGACAGGACCAGGGCGATGAAGTAGGATACCCAGTAGTGCCAGTGGAAGAGCTCGTTGAAGAGGGCGAAAGCGCCCATTTCAAGGAGACCTGCGCTGGCAGACAGGAGCGTATATTTGAAAAATCTTAAGTATTCGTTCATTTAGCGGAAATTCTGTAAAGTACCACGTCGTGGGTGGGAACGGTGACCTTCTGGACACCTTTGGTTTTGCGGGCTTTGGCCTTCGCGTCCCAGAGGTTGCGGGCCTTGCAGCCGGCGGGATCGAAGGTCAGGCCGCTGAGTTCGTCGGTAAACCTGAGCGATGCCCAGTCGACATTGACGACGGTGTCTTCAGCGCCGCGGTTGAAGAGGCAGAAGGCCCAGTCGCCGCCCTCAAGGGGCTTGAACCAGTATTCGATCCGGCCGTCGGTCCTGAGCCTGAGGCCCTGGATGCCGAGGGGGTCCTGGTCGATGGCGATGACGTCTTTATTGATGAGGATCTGAAGCACCTCGGCGGGCATGGTCGTAAGGTCGTTGCCCATAAGCAGGGGCGCGGCCATCATGCACCAGAGGGTGAAGTGCGAGCGATTCTCGGCCAGGGTGAGCGAGCCGTTGCCGACCTCGAGCATGTCGGGATCATTCCAATGGCCCGGGCCCGCATAGACGCGGAGCGGTTCGTTGAGGTCCACGAGCTTCATCACCGGGTCGCCGTGCCACTGGCCATCGAACTCGGAGGGAATAGTGTCGAAGTAGGGCCATATGTCGCCGGTAGTGCGCCATGACTGGGCGATGTCGGCGGCCCACTCCCAGGGCTTTGCGGTTCCCCATTCGCACATGCTGAACCAGATCTCGCGGCCGGTGGCCTTGAGGGCCTCGCTCATGAGCTTGTATGCGCCCTTGGGGTTGATGTTCTCGGTGTAGCACCAGTCGTACTTGAGGTAGTCGATCCCCCACTGGGCATAGGTGTATGCGTCCTGGAATTCGTGGCCGAAGCTGCCGGCGCAGCCGCCGCAGGTTTTCCAGCCGGCGTCGCTGTAGATACCCAGCTTCATGCCTTTGGAATGGACATAGTCCGCGAGGGCCTTGATTCCCGAAGGGAACTTCTGCGGATCTTCATGGATGAAGCCCTGCTCGTCGCGCTCGCCGTGCCAGCCGTCGTCGAGATTGAGGTAGATATAGCCGGCGTCGACCAGGCCGAGCTCTACCATCTTGTCCGCAGTGGCCTTGATCAGGTCTTCGTTGATGTTCATGCCGAACTTGTTCCAGCTGTTCCATCCCATCTGGGGGGTGGCGCCAAGCCGGGGGGCTTCCTGGGCGAAGGCAGGGGTAATCAATAGCGCTGCAGCAGCGGCGTAGATGAGCTTACGAATATACATGGGTTGAGGTTTTAGTCTTTTGGTTCTTCGCGGGAGAAAAACTTCCACTGGAAGAGGATGAGGTAGAATGCCCCGACAGTCACGCAGCTGTCGGCGAAATTAAAGACCGGCGGGAAGAAGGTGGCGCTGAACATGTCGACCACCTTGCCGAACATGAAGCCGAAAGGCGCACCGGCGAGCCTCAGTTCCGGCCAGATGATGCCGTAGAGGAAGCTGTCGATGATGTTTCCGAAGGCGCCGGCGGTGATGAGGGTAAGGCCGATCAGCACTCCAACGGGAGTGTCCGGCCGCTTAAGGAGTTTGCCAATCCACCAGATAAGGAAGCCGGTAAGGACCACCCGGAAGAGGGACAGCAGCACCTTGCCGAACAGGCCGCCGAACTTCATGCCGAAGGCCATGCCCTCGTTCTCCACGAAACACAGGCGGAACCAGTTGCCTATGACCGGAATGACTTCCCCAAGGCTCATGTTGGTCTTGACCAGGACTTTGATGACCTGATCTATGACGACCAACAGAATGCCGAGTATGGCGAGCTTAGCTCCCTTCGAGATCTTCATCTTCTAGTTCTTGCCCTGCTTTGCAAGCATCTCCTTGGCCTCGACGGTAAGGGTTGCATGCGGCACGAGGCGGAGCCTCTCCTTGGGGATGAGCTTGCCGGTGACGCGGCAGATACCGTAGGTCTTGTTCTCGATGCGGACGAGGGCCGCCTCTAGGTTCTTTATGAATTTGTACTGACGCTGTGCGAGCTGGCTGGCCTCCTCCTTCGAGCGCTGGTTGGCGCCGTCGTCCTCAACGGTCTTGAACGAAGGGGACGTATCGTCGATATCGTTGGCTCCGCCGCTCCTGGCGACTTCGCGATAGGTGTTGTACTCCGCCTTGGCTTTAGCGAGCATATCTTCGATGATGGCCTTGAACTCGGCAAGTTCCTCATCGGAATAGCGTGTTTTCTCTTCTGCCATAATAGTGATGATTATTGTTTGTTTATATCTATCTTGATTGAGTCCTTATCCCATTCCACCTCGGACGCGGCTGCGGGGGCTTCCTCCAGCGGTCTGAGGGTTACGCTGAGCGAAAGGGTCTGCGCTGCCACATACTCGCCGAAGGCCTCCAGGGCTTCTTCTATCGCCTTGTAGGCCTCGCCTGCGGCATACACGACGGTCGCTATCCTGTCCGTGACGTCCAGGTCGCGCTCCTTGCGGATGGTCTGGATGGGGTGGATGAGCTCGCGGGCGCTGCCTTCGCGGATCAGTTCGGGAGTCTGGACTATGTCGAGGGCCACGGTCAGCGAGCCTTCGGAGGCGACGAGCCAGCCGGGCATGTCCTCGGAATTGATTTCGTAGTCTTCTTTTGTAAGGACGACGGGGCCGGAAGGGAGGTTCAGGGTATAGTCTCCCTCGCTGCGCTCGATCTGGCCTATCTGCTCCTGGCCAAGACCGGCAAACGCTGCGGCGATTTCCTTCATCTGCTTGCCGTAGATCTTGCCCAGGGTCTTGAAGTTGGGCTTGATCTTCTTGGTGATGATTCCGGTAGTGTCGTGAAGGAACTCGATTTCCTTGACGTTCACCTCTGCGAGGAAGATTCCGCTGACCTTCTCGATATGGGCCTTGATGTCGTCGTCGATGACGGGGATAACCACCTTCGAGAGGGGCTTGCGGACATTGATTCCGACCTTCTTCCTGAGGGCCAGGACCATCGAGGATGCCTTCTGGGCGAAGGCCATGGACTCTTCGAGGTCCGCGTCGATCAGTGTGGGGTCGCTCTCCGGCATGGCCTGGTAGTGGACGGATTCAGCTCCGGGAACCAGGTCGAGGTACAGCCTCTCCGCAAAGAACGGAGCTATAGGCGCCGAAAGCAGCGCGACATCGACCAGCGCTTCGTAGAGGGTCTGGTAGGCCGAAAGTTTGTCTTCGCTCATGCCGGAGCCCCAGAGGCGCTTCTTATTCAGGCGGATGTACCAGTTGCTGAGGTCGTCGCAGACGAAGTCCTGCACAAGGCGGCCGGCAAGGGTGATGTCGTAGTCTTCGTAGGCCGCGCGGACGCCCTTCGACAGGGTGTTCAGGCGGCTGACCAGCCAGCGGTCGAACATCGGGCGCCTGTCGTAGGGCACGGGCGCGGCCGCCGGGTCGAAAGAGTCGATATTCGCATACAGCGCGAACACCGAATATGAGTTATACAGCGTGCCGAAGAACTTCCTGCGGACTTCGTCCACGCCTGCTTCGTCGAACTTGAGGTTGTCCCATGGCTGGGCGTTGGTAAGCATGTACCAGCGCAGGGCATCCGGGCCGTAGGTGTCCAGGGCCACGAACGGGTCCACTGCATTACCCAGGCGCTTGCTCATCTTCTCGCCCTTCTTGTCCAGCACCAGACCGTTGGAAATCACGCGCCTGAAGGCAGGAGTTCCGCTGACCATGGTGTGGATCGCATGGAGGGTGTAGAACCACCCGCGGGTCTGGTCCACGCCTTCGGCGATAAAGTCGGCCGTGGAACCGAAATCGGGGGTACTGAGGCCCCTGAGACCGGTCTGGGCATAGGGCATGGCACCGGAATCGAACCAGACATCGATAAGGTCGGTCTCGCGCCTCATGCGCTTTCCGCTCGCGCTCACGAGGAAGATATTGTCCACGTAAGGGCGGTGGAGATCAATCTTGTCATAGTTCGCCTTCGACATGTCTTCGGGGTTGAAGCCCTTCGCCTTAAGCGGGTTCTCCGGCATGACGCCTGCCTTTACTGCCTTCTCTATTTCGTTGTACAGTTCCTTGACGGAACCGATGCAGATCTCTTCCCTGCCGTCTTCAGTGCGCCAGACAGGCAGCGGTGTTCCCCAATAGCGGCTGCGGCTGAGGTTCCAGTCCTGGATGTTCTCAAGCCACTTTCCGAAGCGGCCGGTACCGGTAGCTTCGGGCTTCCACTCAATGCTTTCATTGAGCTTCATCATCTGCTCGCGGACGGCGGTAGCCTTGATGAACCAGCTGTTCAGAGGGTAATAGAGCACGGGTTTATCCGTACGCCAGCAATGGGGGTAGGAGTGAACGTGCTTCTCTATTCTGAAGGCCTTGTTTTCCTGCTTCATCCAGACGCAGAGGTCCACGTCCAGGGTCGGAGTTTCAGGGGTAGCTTCCGGGTCGTAGGCGTTCTTGACGTAACGGCCTGACCACTGCTTATAGAGGTCTACGTTGACGTTTTCTTTGACGTACTGGGGATCGAGGTCTTCAATCCTGTAGAAACGGCCCTTAGTATCCACCTGGGCCTGGGGGTTACCGTCGCGGTCGGTCACATAGAGCGCGGGGACGCCGTTCTCTTTCGAGACGCGGGCGTCGTCGGCGCCGAAAGTCCCGGCTATGTGGACGATACCCGTACCCTCAGTAGTAGTAACATAGTCGCCCGTTATCACCCTGAAGGCGCCCTCTCCGGGATTGAACCACGGCAGGAGCTGCTCGTAGCGCATTCCGGCAAGGTCCGCGCCCTTGATTTCGCCGGGCAGGACTTCGTAGGCGGTTTTACCGTCGAACCATGTCCCGACCAGGTCCTTTGCGATGATATAGGTCGCGGGAATTCCGGTATAAGGATTGGCGCTGCGCACCTTCACATAGTCGATCTTAGGGCCTACGCAGAGGGCGCAGTTGCTCGGAAGGGTCCAAGGGGTAGTAGTCCATGCGAGGAAATACAGATCCGGTTCGCCGACCACCTTGAACTGCACGCAGCAGGTAGTGTCCTTTACGTCCCTGTAGCAGCCGGGCTGGTTCAGTTCGTGGGAACTGAGGCCCGTACCTGCGGCGGGGCTGTAAGGCTGGATGGACTTTCCCTTATAGAGATAACCCTTGTTGTAAATATCCTTCAGGAGGTACCACAGGGTCTCTATGTAGCGGTTGTCGTAGGTGATGTAAGGATCGTCCATATCCACCCAGTAACCTATCCTCTCGGTAAGGTTGCGCCACTCCTTCGTGTATTTCATGACCTCCTCACGGCAGGTCTTGTTGTATTCTTCGACGCTGATTTTTGTCCCGATGTCTTCCTTGGTGATGCCGAGTTTCTTCTCGACTCCAAGCTCTACGGGAAGGCCGTGGGTATCCCAGCCGGCGCGGCGGCGGACCTTGAAGCCGCTCTGCGTTTTGTAGCGGCAAACGGCGTCCTTGATGCTGCGCGCCATGACGTGGTGTATGCCGGGCATGCCGTTGGCGCTGGGCGGACCTTCAAAGAAGATAAACTCGGGAGCGCCCTCGCGAATCTCAAGCGAGCGCTCGAAAGCGCGGTTCTTCTTCCACCTTTCCAACACCTCCGCTCCGCAAGAGACGAGGTCCAGACCCTTATACTCTTTAAAAGTCATTTTTTTTACCTAATTTTGAGCCTACAAATTTACAAAAAACAAGGCGATTTACAAATAAGACTATGAGCATCCTGGACATCATTCTTCTTGTGATATTTATACCTGCGATTATCAGGGGAATAAGCAAAGGTTTCATCGAGCAGCTGGTCGCTCTCCTCTCGATTTTCGTCAGCGCATACATCGCCTACGTCTTCGCGGACAAGGTCGGAACATGGCTCTCGCAGTGGATCACCTTCAACTCCCCGACAGTCTTATATATAGTATCGTTCGTGGTGGTGATCATCCTCTGCGTCCTGCTGTTCAACCTCGCAGCCAGGCTGATTACGAAGGTAATCAACGTAGTCTCGCTGGGCTGGCTCAACAAGATACTCGGATTCGTGATCGCCATCTTCAACACGGCGCTCGTAGTCGGTATCCTGTTCGTCATCTTCGGAGACATCAACGAGAAGTATCTTCATCTCTCGACAAAGTTCATGGAGGATTCGACCATCTACGGCTGGATCAAGAAACTGACGGACGCTCTCTTCCCCTACCTCGAAGGCCTTTTCACCAAAATAAGCAATGGCATCCAGGAAATCTAGGATAATCCTTATCGAGACTTCCGCCTCGCTCTGCTCGGTCGCACTGGCCGAAGACGGAATCGTCGTGGCTTACCGCGAGAGTGCCGGCGGGCGCGAGCACGCCGCCCTGACCGCGCCCTTCGTGGCCGAGGTCCTGGAGGAGCGCGGCCTTAAGGTCGCGGACTGCGCGGCGGTGTGCCTCAGCGCCGGTCCCGGCTCTTATACAGGACTCCGCGTCGGCTCCTCGACCGCCAAAGGCCTGTGTTTCGGAGCCGACCTGCCGCTCATCAGCCTAAGCACCCCGGACATCATCGTCTCGAAGGCCATCGCCGGCGGGCTTGTCCCCGAGGGCTGCAGCGCGATAGTTCCGATGATCGACGCCCGCAGGATGGAAGTTTACTCGGCCGTGTACTCCCCCGCCGGCGAACGGCTTACAGAAATTGCGCCGGTGGTTGTGGATTCCGATTCGTTCAGAGAATTGGCAGGACCCGTCCTGCTTGTCGGCGACGGCGCCCTGAAGTGCCGCGAAATTCTGAATCGCCCCGGCTTTGTTTTCGCCGAGGTCCTCGCCGACGCCGCCAGCATGGCCCCTCTGGCATTCAAAAAGCTCGAAGCCCGGCAGTTCGAAAACACCGCCTACTTCGAGCCCTTCTACCTCAAAGACTTCGTCGCCACCGTTTCCCGCAAAAAAATGTGGTAGCTGCTTACCGGCAGACTGCTGCTTTTAGCGCCATTTTCCCGGAATAGGGTCGCTCACAGACGCGTAGCGTAATACGAGCGATAGGCGCTAAAAGCAGCAGCCTGCCGGTAAAACTATTTAAGCAATTTGGCGAGAGTGCGCCTGAGGCCGTCTTCACCGTCGATCTTCGCGGAGGAGATTTCGCCGTCGGTGATGATGACGGTCGTAGGCAATTCCTTAAGATTGTAGAGATTGACCGCAGGGGAAGATGTTCCGAAACCGTCGCAGACATTGATCCACGGCAGGGCCTGGTTCCTGATCACGGACGCCCAGAGCGCCTTGTCGGCGGTAACTCCAACTGCGTAGATCTCAAGACCTTTCGAATGGTACTTCTTATAGAGAGGAAGAAGCACGTCGAGGTTAAAGAGCTTCTGTGCGGCATCGTCCACGTCCCAGAAATGGAGAAGTATCACCTTCGCATCCACTCCGGCAAGCGAGACCTTCTCAGCATTGATGTCAGGCAGGGCCAGGTCCGGGAAGCCGGCCCGCTCCGCACCGCGGATTGCGCTCTCGAGGGCCATGGCGTTGCGGCGCCTCTCGGCTTCGGCCCTGACGGCCTTCACATATTTCGAATCCGGATAAACAGTCTCAAGCGAGTCGGCGGTCGCGGCAAAAACGAGCGCGTCGGTCGACTGGCTGAACACGGGAAGGTCGGCAGTGACGTTCTGGAACAGCACGGGCACCACCGCGAGCGACTTCGAGTGGCCCATCACATAAGCCAGGCGGTCGCGGTAATACTTCACATAAATGCCTGTAACCTCCTTCGGCTCTGCGGCGGCCAGCGAACGGATGAAATCGGCATACGCCTTCTCAACTCCGACCAGCTCGGCCGAACCTTCCGAACCCTCGACGGTATAATTGCCGAGAGTATCGGCGCAGACAACCGCCTTCTCCCCCGCTTCCAAAAGAAGCGCAGCGAGACGGGTATCGCCCTTGTAGATGTAGACGAATTCCGGCTGACCCTTCGCCACGTTCAGGCTATAGCTGAAACGGCCATGGGCATCGGTCCTGACCGAATCCAGCAGGTCGGCGGTGCTGACATTGAGCTTATGGACAGCGAGAGTAGTCTTGGGCGCGCCCTCGACGGTCATCTCGACACGGGCACGCGGAGAGCATGAAACGAATAGCGCCAGGACTGCACCCAGCGCGATTATCTTAGAGCTTCTCATATTCGGCGAGGATTGCGGCCGCTATCTCGGCCTTTCGGGCATCGGACACTTCCGGACGCTTCTTGCGGAAATCGAGGTCGCCCTCGGTCTGAAGCGGCACCAGATGAATGTGTGTGTGGGGCACTTCCATTCCGAGGACTGCGACACCGACCCTCTTGCAGGGCACTGCCGCCTTCAGGGCCACGGCGACCTTTCTGGCAAAAGCCCACAGACCTTCGTAGGTCTCAGGGTCGAGGTTGAAGATGTAATCGTCCTCAACGTTCTTGGGAATCACGAGGGTATGGCCCTCGGCCAGAGGGTTGATATCCAGGAAAGCGTAGAAATCTTCGCTTTCGGCCACCTTGTACGAAGGAATTTCGCCCTTGGCGATGCGCGTAAATATAGTCATAAGGCTAAAGGCTGATTTCGAGGATCTTGAACTTAAGCACTCCGGCGGGGACCTGGGCCTCCACTATCTCGCCTACGCCATGGCCGATGAGGGCCTTCGCGATAGGGGTAGTCGCGGCGAGCTTGCCCTTGTTGAAATCGGCCTCGGACTCGCCGACGATGGAGAACTTCATCTTAGTCTTTGCAGAGAGGTTCTCAACGACGACGGTAGTCAGCATCTGGACCTTGTCGGTAGAGAGCTGCGAGGCATCGAGCACCTTCGCGTTCGTGATCATGTTCTTGAGGTTCCCGATCTTGAGCTCAAGAAGGCCCTGAGCCTCGCGGGCCGACTCGTACTCGGCATTCTCGGAGAGGTCTCCCTTCTCGCGGGCCTCAGCAATCTGGGCCGCGATTACGGGACGCTGCGCCAGCGCCTCTTCCAGTTCTTTCTTAAGCTTCTCGAGCCCGTCCTGGCTCATATAATGTACTTCTGCCATAATGGATTGAGTGGTTTTCGTCAATTAAAAAGGAGTTCTGCCTTCGCGGCAGAACCCTTGGTTGTTTTGCAAAGATACGATTATTTCGGATTATTTCAAACCCTCTTCGTACTTGGGCTTCATTATCTCGGCGTACACGACGAGTTTCTTCAGCTCTTTCCTCCGGGCTTTCTTGTCCTCCCTGTTCTTCAGGTCCTCAAGGACATCCGGTTTCTGCGTTTTCTTTGTCATACTGAACGCTAAGTTAGCAATATCCCCCGATTTAAACAACAAATCATATAACCCGGACATAGACCTGCCGGCCCACGCCGAAGAAGAGTTTCTTAAGGGTGGAGAGCTGGATGTCGGCACGCCCCCTCTCGATTCGGGAAATAAAACTTTTCTTAGTGCCGATCTTATCTGCCAGCTGTTCCTGAGTAAGACCAGCCCTCCGGCGCTCACACTTCAGTTGTTCGCCGATAACAAACGCATCGCACTCCATCTCAAACTGATCCCTTTCAGGAGTACCTACAGGGCCGAAATCCTCGGTAATGAGATCTTCTACCGGAGTCAGATTAATCTTTTTTCTGTTCATAATACTTTTTCATTAAGGCTTCAGCCCTATCCAATTGTTCTACAGGTGTCTTTTGGGTCTTCTTTTGGAATCCATTGAAAAGTATTACCAAATTCCCTTCATCGAAGCAGCAAAACACTCTGTATATATTGTTTCCTTGCTCAACGCGAATCTCAAACAGCCCTTTCCTTCCCTTAACTGCCTTTAAATATTTAACTGGCACCTCTTCTATCATCATGATGAAGGTAAGTACCTGATATATTTTCTTCAGCGTTTCCCTATCCAGCGTCTTTCTAAACTCCTTGAAGTAATCTTCAAATACGACCACGCGCCTCACATATTTCTTTTTCATAGTCTGTTCAGTGCAAAGTTAACTAATTAGTGAATATTTCCAAACTTTATTCTTTCTTCCATGTCCAAACATACGCCATTCCTCCGACAAACCACCGAAAAAAACGTATCTTTCGTTGAAAAATATTTCTTTCGGCAGTCCGTCGATAAGTCTTGTGCAAGTCGCAGCGGAGCAATATATTTGCAGTATGAAACGTTTATTTGCATTCTGCCTGTCGGCAGCACTCATTATGGCATCTTCATGCACAGTAAAGAACGACAAGGTCGAAGGATTCCGCTACCTTGTCGATGAATTTGCGGACCTCAAAGTGATGAGGTACACCATTCCCGGTTGGGAGAACCTTTCCCTTCAGCAGAAAGAATACGCGTACCACCTGGCCGAAGCGGCGAAATGGGGCCGCGACATACTCTGGGACCAGAACTCCGAAGGCAATATCGCCCTGAGGCACGCCCTCGAGAACATACTCGATAATTATAAAGGCGCGCGCGAAGGCGCCGACTGGGACGCTTTCGTAGTCTACGCCAAGCGCGTGTTCTTCTCCAATGGTGTTCATCACCACTACGCGGAGGACAAGTTCTTCCCGGAGTGCGGCAGGGCCTATTTCGAGAGCCTGCTCTCAGCCGTGGGCGAAAACGCAGCGATTGCCTGCTATGTCTACGACAGGACGAAGGGCCAGCAGCGCCGCTCCACAGCCAAGGACGGCGACATAGTCGAGCTCTCGGCGGTCAATTTCTACGACGGAGTGAACCGCGAAGAGGTTGAGAAATACTACGCGGGCATCGAGGTCAAAAACGACCCCCACCCCATCGCATACGGCCTCAACACCAAGGTCGTAAAGCAGGACGGCAAGGTAGTCGAACTGCCCTGGAAGAAGGGCGGCCTGTACGACGGCGCCATCAGCCACATCTGCGAGGAACTCGCAAAGGCCGCCGAAGTTGCCGAGAACGATATCCAGAAGAACGCGCTTGCCCTGCTTATTAAGTACTACGAGACCGGCGACCTGCGCGTGTGGGACGAGTTCAATATCGAATGGGTGAAGGACACGGTCGGCACGGTCGATTTCATCAACGGCTTCATCGAAGACTACAACGACCCGCTCGGCCGCAAGGGCGCCTGGGAGGGCTACGTGAACATCAAGGACTTCGAGGCTTCACGCCGCACCGAGACGATTTCGAAGAACGCGCAGTGGTTCGAGGACAACTCGCCGGTAGACCCGCGATTCCGCAAGAAGACCGTCAAGGGCGTCAGCGCCAAGGTCATCAACGCCGTCTGCCTTGCAGGCGACAGCTACCCGTCTACCCCCATCGGCATCAACCTCCCCAACGCGGACTGGATCCGCAAGGAGTACGGCAGCAAGAGCGTCACCATCGCCAACATCACCCACGCCTACGACTATGCGGCGCAGGAATCACCCAAGAACATGCTCGACGAGTTCGCATGGGACGACGAAGAGAAGGCCATGGTCCGCAAGTACGGCCCCTGGGCTGACGAGGTCCATACCGATCTCCACGAATGCCTCGGCCATGGTTCCGGGCAGCTCCTTCCGGGAGTGAGCACGACCGCCATGGGCGAGTATGCTTCGGCCCTCGAAGAGGCGCGCGCAGACCTGTTCGGCCTCTATTACACGGCCGACCCTAAGATGGTTGAGCTCGGCATCATGCCCGACAAGGACGCCTACAAGGCCGAGTATGCGAGCTACATCCGCAACGGCCTGTTCACTCAGTTCACCCGCGTCGAGCTTGGCCGCCCGAACACCGAAGCCCACATGCAGAACCGCAAGCTCATAGCCCAGTGGTGCTACGAGAAGGGCGCGAAGGACAATGTAATAGAGAAACGCGTGCGCGACGGCAAGACCTATTTCGTGGTCAATGACTACGAGAAACTGCGCTGCCTGTTCGCCGAACTGCTCGCCGAGATCCAGCGCATCAAGAGCGAAGGAGACTACAAGGCCGGCAAGTACCTGATCGAGACTTACGCCGTCAATATCGACCCCGAACTCCACAAAGAAGTCAAGGCCCGTTACGAGGCCCTGCACCTAAAGCCTTACGGCGGATTCATCAATCCGGAAATAGTGCCCGTCAAGCGCTTCGGAAAGGTGGTCGACTACAAGGTCGAATACCCCGACGACTATCTGGGCCAGATGCTGGAGTACGGCAGGAAGTACCGCGCGCTATAAAAGAGACTTAGCCTGTTCCCTGTCCTTTTCGAGTTGAGACTTCAGCTCGTCGAAGGAACGGAAATGGATTTCGTCGCGGAGTTTCGCGACAAATGTTACTTTAAGGTCGAGACCATATATTTCTTCGTCGAAATCGAAGATGTTGGTCTCGATCTTTTCTTTGTGGTCGATGTTGGTCATGCCCCACAGCTGCCGGCCTTCGACCTCTACCCTGCTCAGATACGCCCCCGCGCCCGGCAGACACTTCAGCGGCTCGCGCAGTTTCATGTTCGCCGTCGGGAAACCTATCGTCCGGCCCATCATGTTGCCGCTCACCACCACCCCGCTCAGGAAATACTCGTATCCAAGCATCGCGCCAGCGCGCCCGACTTCGCCCGCCGACAGGGCTTTTCTGATTTTGGTGGAGGAGATGTCGTCAGCTGACGGCACTATCACCGAATCCATCAGCTGCGCTATGCGCTCAGTGCTCAGTCCGTCGCTGCCGAAGCGGTTGTCGTAGCCGAGGACGATGGAGGTGACGTCATATTCGCGGCGGAGAAGGTCGAGATACTGCGCGGCGGACAGGGCGGCGAAGTCGCGGGTAAACGGGAGGACTTCGATGCGGTCCACGCCGAGCCCGCGGAGAAGTTCGCGCTTCTCCTCGAGCGAGGTCAGGAGCCGCAGCTCGCGCGAACCGCCGCGCAGCACGGTCCTGGGATGGGGCCAGAAAGTGAGGATGAGACTCTGCTCTCCACGCTCTCGCGCGGTCTGCAGCAGAGTCTCTATCACTGCGCGGTGGCCCAGATGGACACCGTCGAAAAAGCCTGTAGCCGCTACAGCCATTTCACGATGGGGAAATCCTGGCGGTGCGGCAGTCGGTCGTTCTTAGGGTAGATGCGGGTACCGACCTGATACATACCTGTCCTTTCGGGAAGCACGTTCACCCTGAAGGTGGCGATGCCGTTCTCGAACGAAACCAGCTCGAACGGCGCCACTTCCTGGATATGGTGACGGCCCTTGCCGTCGGTCGAGGTGAAGAGCATCTCAACTCCTATGAACTCGGGCTTGATACGGCCCATGTCGATGACGACCTCACTCGTAAGAAGGTTCTGCTGCGACAGGACGTAAGAGGCGCCCGGCTGGGTGTAGGAAACGATGCGCATGTTGTTCCACTCGTCGGACATGAACATCTTCCAGTCCGCAATCTCCCTTGCAAGGGCGGCACCGTCAGCCGCAAGCATGGCGTAACGCCCTGCCTGAGGGATGTAGTACTGGTTGCAGTAGTCGGTGAGCATGCGGTTGGTCGTGAAGTTGGACGCCACCTTAGCGATGGTGTTCTTGATATAGCCTATCCACTTCACGGGCAGGCCGGAGTGCTTGTCCACATCATAGTAATCGGGAGCGATCTCGTTCTCGATAGTGGCGTAGATAGTCGCCGCGTCGAGTTCGTTCTGGTAGTCCTGGTCGTCGTAGGTGCGCTCGAGCGGGAGGGCCCAGCCGGCGTCCTGCTGATAACCTTCAACCCACCAGCCGTCGAGCACGGAGAAGTGCATGACGCCGTTCATCGAAGCTTTCTCTCCGGAGGTTCCGGATGCCTCGAGCGGACGGGTAGGGTTGTTCATCCACACGTCCACGCCCTGGACAAGCCTCTTCGCGAGGGTGATATCGTACCCCGGGACGAAGACTATCTTGCCGATGAAGCGCGGATCCTTGCTTATCTCGACTATCTGCTTGATGAGGTCCTGACCCGCCTGGTCGGCAGGGTGGGCCTTTCCTGCGAAGAGGAACTGCACCGGGAAGTTGGGATTGTTGACGATGGCGTCGAGCCTGTCGAGGTCACGGAAGAGGAGCGTAGCCCTCTTGTAGGTGGCGAAACGGCGGGCGAAGCCGATGGTCAGGACATCGTCTCGGAGGTTCTCCTTGATGGTCACAATCTGCCCCGGAGTGTAATGGGCGCTGACCACGGGGTCTGACAGACGGTCGCGGACCGACTTTATGAGTTCGGTCTTGAGTATCTTGCGGACACCCCATATCTCTTCGTCGGAGACGTTGTAGATGCCGTCGAAGCAACTCTTGTCGTAGTGGCTGGTCTTGAACTCATCTCCGAAGACCTTGGCATGGACGGCCTTCCACTCTTTGGAAGCCCAGGTCGGGTAGTGGACGCCGTTGGTCACATAGCTGATGTAGAGCTCTTCGGGGAGGTAGCCCGGGTACATCGAAGCGAAAATATCCTGGCTGACCTTGCCGTGGAGCATCGAAACGCCGTTGACATTCTGGCTCATCGAGGCGGCCAGCGTACTCATCGAGAACTTCTCGTCGTGGTTGTCGGGGTTGAGCTTGCCAAGGGCCATGAACTGCCTCCAGTCGAGACCGAAGCGGTGGGGATAATGGCCAAGGTACTTGCCGAGCAGGTCTTCTTCGAAGGCGTCGTGGCCGGCGGGCACGGGGGTATGGGTCGTATAGAGGGACGAGGCGCGGCAGAGCTCCATGGCTTCGCCGTAGGCATAGTGGCCGTCCTGCATGAACTCGCGCAGCCTTTCAAGGCCGGCGAAGGCGGCATGTCCCTCGTTGTAGTGGTACACGGTGGGGTTGAGGCCGAGGCTGCGAAGTGCGCGCACGCCTCCGATGCCCAGCAGGATTTCCTGCTTCAGGCGGTTTTCCCAGTCGCCTCCGTAGAGCTGGTGCGTAATCGAACGGTCTTCGGGGGCATTGGCCTCGAAGTCGGTATCCAGCAGATAGAGGTCTGTCCTTCCGACCGCCACTTTCCAGATACGTGCATTGAGCTGGCGTCCGGGGAAGGCCATGGACACGGTCTTCCAGTTGCCTGCTTCGTCGAGCACCGGCTCGGCGGGAATCTTCATGAAATCCTGGGCGTCATAACCCGCGACCTGGTTGCCCTGAGGGGTCAGGCGCTGGGTGAAGTAGCCGTAGCGATACAGGAGACCGACAGCCACGAGGTTGACGTTCATGTCGGAGGTTTCCTTGAGGTAGTCGCCTGCGAGGATGCCAAGACCGCCGGAGTAGATCTTCAGGGAGGTGTCGAGGCCGTACTCCATGCAGAAGTAGGCCACGGAAGGCTCCGTGCGCTGGTTCTTCAGTTCCATGTAGGAGTCAAACTCCCTCATGACGCTGGCCAGGCGGCCGAGGAACTCGGAATCCTGGGCAAGCTGCTTGTATCGTTTGAGACTTACTTTGTCGAGAATCACCATCGGGTTGTGGCCGGATTTGTGCCACAGGTCGGCGTCGACGGACTTGAAGAGCGCCTTAGCGCTGTCGTTCCAGCACCACCAGAGGTTTTTGCAGAGGGTTTCCAGCCCCCTGAGCTCCTCGGGAAGGTGACGGGTAACCATCACGCTCTGCCAGGATGGGGTTGCGTTGATATTGTACATAAAATGCTGCTACTGTTTTGTTTCTATTGCTTCATCTACACGGATCTCAAAGTCGCTGAGCACATTCATGTAGTTGATGAACGCCTCGTAGGGCGTGTCATAGGGGTTGAAATATTTGTGGACGTCGCCGTCGGAGAAGAACTTCGTACACATGTAGTAGAAGTGGTCGCTCTCCTGGAGGTGGCCGTAGTCCGCCCAAAGAATCGGGTCATTGAGGATGGCGAGTTTCTCTCCGAGCGCATACACCTTGTTGAAGGCGTCGGCCTGGAGCTCGTTTCCGAGCCATGCGGTAAGGTCGCGCTCCTCGTCCGCCCATGAAATCGCGTTGGGAACGGAAAGCGGGGCGACCGCATTGTACTTCGCCGCGGCCTCCGAAGGGGTCACGAATTCGTACTGCTTGTCGGCGAGGACCTTCTTCGGGAGGGCCTTCATGAAATCGAAGATGCCTGACTCGGCCTTGTTGTGCTCGCCGAAGGTCTCATAGTCCATGAAAAGGTTGATGACCTCTCCCGGAGCCGCATCAAGGGCGTCCTTGAAGGTATCGGCAGTAATCACGCCCTGGGTTCCGAAGCGGAAGGCGATGTCGTCGCTGAGCATGTAGTTGCGAAGGAGAAGTTTCTGATCCTCTACGAAATCGTTCGAGTAGATGTAGTTGGGGCTCCTCCAGCCCATGATGTGGCGCGCGCCCTCAGTAAGGACGGTCTTGAAGCCCATCTCGTAGACGAGCTTGCCGATGGAGTCGGAATAGACCAGCTCGGTGTTGCGGAAGGTAGTCGGGGTCTGGCCGAAGTACTGCTCGATCGCAGCCCTGTGCTTGAGGACCTGATGACGGAACTCGGACTCGGAGCCGATCGAAGCGAGCGAATGGTAATAGGTCTCGGAAAGGAATTCCACACAGCCGGTCTTTGCGAGGGCCTGGAAGCTCTCGATCACTTCGGGAGCATAGCGGTCGAACTGCTCGAGAACTGAACCGCTGAGCGAGAACGCGACTTTCAGCTTGCCCTTGGAAGCTTTGATGGCTCCGAGGAGGAGTTCGTTCATGGGCAGATAGCACTTGCGCGCCACCCTCTTCAGGATAGTCCTGTTGGCGAAGTCGTCGTAGTAGTGGGAGTCCTTGCCGATATCGAAGAACCGGTACTGCCTAAGCCTTGTAGGCTGATGGACCTGGAAATACAGACATATAGATTTTGCCATAACCGTGTGTGTTTACTTAACGAGTGAATAATAAATGTCCTTGAGCTTTGCCGATGCGTGGTCCCACTTAAGGGCGTTGACCTCGTCGAAGCCCTGCTTCGCTGCGAAATCGGCCAGCGCAGGATACTTGATGAGGGCGTAAATGTCGTCAGCCATGGCGTCGACGTCCCAGAAGTTGACCTTGAAGGCGTACTTCAGGATTTCGGCCGCGCCGGACTGGAAGGAGATGATACTCGGGACATTGCTGCGCATGGCCTCGAGGGGAGAGATGCCGAACGGTTCGCTGACCGAAGGCATGATGTAGACATCGCTCAGGGCGAACATCTTCTGGACGTCGGCTCCGCGGAGGAAGCCGGTGAAGTGGAAGCGGTCGGAGATGCCGAGCCTTGCCACCTGCCTGATGGCGCGGTTCATCATGTCTCCGCTGCCGGCCATCACGAAACGGACATGGTCCGTGCGCCTGAGAACCTTAGCTGCGGCGTCGATGAAGTACTCGGGACCTTTCTGGAAGGTAATTCGTCCGAGGAAGGTGACGATCTTGTCCTGCACTCCCCTGCGGACCTCCAGGTTCTCCCTGCCGCTGAAATCGACGGCGTTGTGGACGGCGACCACCTTGTCGGGGTTGATGCCGTATTTGTTGATGACGATATTGCGGGTAAGCTCGGAGACGGCGACCACCTTGTCGGCGGCTTCCATTCCCCTGCGCTCGATCGCGTAGACGCGCGAATCGACCATGTCGTCAGTTCCGCGGTCGAACGAAGTAGCGTGGACATGGACGACCAGCGGCTTGCCGGTCAGCTCCTTCGCGGCGATTCCAGCGAGGTAGCAGAGCCAGTCATGGGCATGGATAACGTCGAATTCGTCTTTGCGCTGCATGGCAATCGTTCCGCCGACCTGGGCGTAGCGGCTGACCTCTTCGAGGAGGTTAGCGCCATACTTGCCGGAGAACTTGAACTTCTGGCCGAAACCGATGGTAGTCTCGGTGAGCTTCTTGCGCTTCATCTCCTCTATCGCCTCGAAGTATTCGTCGGGGTTCACGTAGGGGACGATGTTGGAGTCGACGCTGATGAACTTCACCTTGTCGAGGAATTCGTCCACCGTCTCGCTTACATTCTCGACGGCGACATCGCTCGCGTTGATGATTTTGGTGCAGGTTTCATCTTCGTCTCCGCTGGCCGAAGGCATCACGAAGAGTGTCTCGACGCCGTTGTGGGCCAGACCTTCGACTATGCCCTTGCAGGCGGTTCCGAGGCCGCCCGCGATGTGGGGAGGAAACTCCCATCCGAACATCAGTACTCTCATATCTTTTCCTCCTTGTAAGTCTTTAACAGGTTTTCACAGACGAGCAGGGCCGCCGTACTGAGCGACGAAGAAATCGCTCCGTGGGGCTCGAAGGGCGGATCGCCGTCGTAGAGCTCCGAGAACGCGCCCACGCCGTGTTTGTTGAGGTCCTGGAAGAAGCCTTCCAGCAGCCACTCGGCCTTCTTCCAGAAAGCCTGGCCCTTGACCTTGAAGCAGAGCATGAGGTAGGGGGCGAGCAGGGTCGGCCATGCGCAGCCGTTGTGGTAGGCAAGGTCGCGCTCGACCTGCGAGCCCTCGTAGACGCCCTTATAGTTAACATCGCGAGGCGAAAGCGAACGGATGCCCCTGGCGGTGACGAGTTCGTTGTCCACGACCCTCAGCACCGAAGGGAAGCGCTCTTCGTCGACGGGGCTGTAGGCCACCGCCAGGGCGGAGAGCTGGTTCGGACGGACTTCGGTGTGCTGGCCTTCGTTGTCTACGTAATCGGCCAGGCAGCCCAGGCGCTCGTTCCAGAACATGGGGGTGAAGTTCGCCTGGATGAGGTCTGCAACCGGAGTCCACTCCTTGGCGAAGCGGCCGTTGCCGTATTTTTTGTCCATATCGCAGGCGAAACGGATGGCGCTGTACCAGAAGGCATTCGTCTCCACCTGGTAGCCGGCCCTTTCCGTAACCGCACGACCATTGATATAGGCGTTCATCCAGCTGAGGGCGACGCCGTCCATCTGGGCCCAGATAAGTCCGTTGGGATGCATGGTTACTTCCTTGCGTACGCCGGGCTTGTAGCTCTCCAGAACGGATTTTACCGTCTTTCCGTATTTCTTCCAGACCAGCTGTTCGTCTGCGCCGAACGCTATGTACTGCTGGAGGGTCTCGGCCAGGTAGAGAGGGGCCTCGACCTGGGTTGTGCGGTGGAAGAAGCGCTCCTGGTTGTCCTCGATGAGGTTGTCCAGTATCTCCTCGAAGTCCTCGGGGCGGCCGGCGTAGAGGGTGAGGCCGGGCAGGGAGACGAGAGTCTCGCGCAGGAGCCCGGTCTGCAGCCAGGAGTAGCCGGCCTCTATTCTCTTCCTGCCGTTGTGGTAGGTAATGAGGGTGTTTGCGCAGTTCAGGAGCGCGTCGTGGCCGTCGGTCTCGACATTCTGCTCCTTGTACTGGGCTTCATAGTCTTTCTTGAAGGTTTTGGGATCGCCTTCATATTTGTCTGCGGACAGGTAGACCGCCTCGCCGGGCTTCATGTTGAAGCTGAAGATACCGGGCGACAGGAGGTCTTCTCTGCAGTCGAAGCCGCGGCGGTACTCGTCGGAGTAGGTAATTCCGTAGTACCACACCGGATCAGAAGAGAACTTCGGGGCCTTCGAGAGCTGGAGGCAGAGATCCGGGAAAGCTTCGTAGAGGCGGAAGGCCGCGCCGTTCGCAACGGGCCGCGCCGCTCCGCTGGCCACTTCGTTGGCCTGGGTGAGCGCGTGGATGTTGCGGAACGCAAGCAGCGGCCTGATCTGGACGGTAGCGTCCGAAGGGGCCTCCAGAAGCTCATACTTGATATAAAGCTGATCGCGGTCGGGACAGAGCAGAAGGCTCTTGCGGAACACTATCGAGCCTATCTTGCAGGTAATCTGCGGCACGGGATCCGCGGCGAAGTCGACCACATATTTGTGGCCCCTGGGCTCGTAGATGTCTCCGTAGCAGTGGATTCCGAGATTGAACTGCTTTCCGCTGACGATGATTGATTCGTCAAGAGAGGAAAGCAGGAGGAACCTGTCGCCGCCGAAGCGGTCGAGCGTGACTGCAAAAAGGCCGTGATACCTTCTGGTGTTGCAGGTCACGATCGAGGTGTTGCAATAGGCACCGGTCTTGTTGGCGCAGATAATCTCCCTCTTCAGCGAATAGGAGAGATTGACCAACTCAGCCTTGTTGAATTTCAGTAATGCCATATATTATTTCTTTATCAGGACCACCGCGACCCTGCTGGGCAGATAAAGACGCAGCTGATGTCCCACTGTAAAATGTTTCTCGCCGGGAGAAAGCCGGCCGAATCCGTCGAATCTCGGTTCGTCTGAATTGAAGGCCAGGTCGTACTCTCCGTCTTCCACTTCGAACCCGTAATCCTCGAAGGATTTCGTGGGGTTGAAGTTGAGCGCAAAGATAGCATTTTTGCGCTTGAATATCAATACCTTGTCGCCCTCGTTTGCGGTGATGAGTTCCGGGGTGGCCGTAAGGATTCCCTCAGAGGCCATGAAATGTATCATCTGCGCGTCGAAAGCCTCGAGCGCGCCGTAACGAAGGTCGGGGTTTTCCGGCAGCGACCACTGCCTGCGGGCGTATTTGTAGGACCAGCCGTTGCCCTCGCGCGGGAAGTCAATCCACTCCGGGTGGCCGAATTCGTTGCCCATGAAATTCAGGTAGCCGTTGCCGGCCGTAGCGGCCGTGACGAGGCGAATCAGTTTATGGAGCGCGATTCCGCGGTCGACGACCAGGTTCTGGGTTCCCTTGTTCATGGCGAAGTACATCTCCTTGTCCATGAGGCGGAAAATGATGGTCTTGTCGCCCACGAGCGCCTGGTCGTGGCACTCGGCGTAGCTGACCGTCTTTTCGTCGGCGCGCTTGTTGGTGAGTTCCCACCACATCTCGCCCATGGACCAGTCGTCGTCGGACTTCTCCTTAATCCACTTGATCCAGTGGTCCGCCACGCCCATGGCCATTCTGTAATCGAAGCCAATGCCGCCTGCCGCGAACGGGGCTGCCAGGCCGGCCATGCCGCTGACATCCTCCGCTATAGTAATCGCGCCCGGGTTGAGTTCATGGATGAGCATGTTCGCGAGCGCCAGGTAGGTGACCGCGTTTTCGTCCACGCCGGCGTTGAAGTAGAGTTCGTAGTTTCCGAAGGCGGTTCCGAGGCCATGGTCCCAGTACATCATGGAGGTCACGCCATCGAAGCGGAAGCCGTCCAGGTGGTACTCCTGCATCCAGTACTTGCAGTTGCTCAGCAGGAAGTAGACCACCTCGTCCTTGCCGTAGTCGAAGCAGCGGGAGCCCCAGGCGGGATGGTGCCCGGCAGGGCCCTGGTAGAAGTAGAGATCGTCGCGGCCGTCGAACCTGCTCAAGCCCTCGAGCTCGTTCTCCACGCTGTGCGAATGGACCATGTCCATGATCACGGCAATTCCATTTTTATGGGCCTCATCGACCAGGCGCTTGAACTCCTCGGGGGTTCCGAAGCGGCTGCTCAGGGCGAAGAAGTTGCTGACCTGATAGCCGAAGCTGCCGTAGTAAGGGTGCTCCTGCAGGGCCATGATCTGGATGACGTTGTAGCCGAGCCTGACGATGCGCGGCAGGACCGTTGTCCGGAAGTCCTCGAAGCTGGCGACGCCTTCCTTCTCGCCGCTCATGCCTATGTGGCATTCGTAGATGAAGGGGGTCTTGACTTTAACCGGCTTTTTGTTCTTCCACTTGTAGGGTTCGGGGGCCCAGACCTGGGCGGCGAACGCCTTCGTCTCCGGGTCCTGGACCGCGCGGGTCACATAGGCAGGGAGGCGTTCGCCGCCGCCCCCGGGCCACTCGATCCAGAGCTTGTAGAGGTCTTCGTGGTTTATGAATGCATCCGGAATCTTAATCTCCCAGTTGCCGTTACCGACCGGCCTGAGGGCATAGGCCTCGCTCTTCTTCCAGTTGTTGAAGTCGCCGATGAGGTAGATTTTGGTGGCGTTGGGAGCCCACTCGCGGAACGTCCAGCCATCTTTGTCATGGTGGAGGCCATAGTAGAGGTGGTTGTTGACAGCATCATCGAGGCTTCCCTTCCCCGCCAGCTTTTTCTTCCAGTCCAGGATGCGCTGGTGGCGCGCCTCGATCGCGTCTTTCCACGGCTCAAGCCACGGGTCAGATTGATAGATTTTCAGCATATCTTTCGTTATTTGCTTACTTTGTTGGCGGCCGGCTTACTAGTCCAGGCCGGTCAGTTTTTCACGCGCCGTGCGGAGGTAGTCGCGGCACTTTTGGATCAGCTCCTCCGACTCGGCGAGATACTTGTCCATATCGTCCAGACCCGTCTGCGGATCTTCGACCTTTTTCGCTATCTCTTCGAGACGCTGTATTGCCTTCGCGTAATCGAACTTCATATCACTTCTTCAATTATTGCTTTGACTGTGCCGTCCGACATCATGACTGTCAGCCGGTCGCCTGCTTTCAGGCCCTTTGCAGATTTCACCACCCGGCCTTGAGGATCTACGGCAAGGGTGTAGCCGCGGTTCAGGACGGCGCGAGGATCCGCGGCGCGTATGCGGCGGTCGATCTCGTCGAGCGCCGAGAGGCGCTGCGAGATCTTCGCCGCGAACGCGACCCTGAGCCGCGCCCCGAGACTGCTGACCCTCTCGTCCTCGGCCATATACATCTGTATAAACTCGTCTGCCAGCGCCGTCGGAGTCTTCACAAAGCGGTACGCGACCATATCTGCTATGTGATAGTCCTTGTCGTGGCCTATTGCCGTAAACACAGGTATTCCGCACTGGGCGATAGCGAGCGCGAGGCCGTAGTCGTCGAAGCAGGCGAGGTCGAGGTTGGAGCCGCCGCCGCGCAGGATCAGGACCGCGTCGTAGCCGGCGGCGGCTTCGACCGCGCCGAGCGCGTCGGCGATGGACTCCGGTGCGCTTTCGCCCTGCATGGTCGCGGGGAAAAGGTCCACTTCGAACCAGAAACCGTACTGATTCTCTGTCAAATGCCTCTTGAAATCCCCAAAGCCGGCGGCATCCGGGGCGCTGATCACTGCAAGCCTGTACGGAATCGCCGCGAGTTCGAGCTTCTGCTGAAGATCCATCATTCCCTCCTCCTGGAGTTTCTTGATGGTCTGCTGCTTTTTCAGCTCCGCATCGCCTATAGTGAATTCCGGATTGATATCTTCGATTATCAGGCTCAGGCCATAGAGCTCCGAATAATTGATCTGTGCGCAGACAAGTATCTGCTGCCCCGCCTCAAGGTCTTTTCCGGTAGCGTCTTTGAAGAACGCCCTGAGCATCGGATAGGTCGTCCGCCATATCACGGCCTTTACCTTCGCTAGCTGCTTTCCGTCTTCGCTCTGGACCAGGTCCATGTAGCAATGGCCGTTCATCCTGGCCTGCACCGCAGCTATCTCCGCCTTCACCCAAACCCTCTCGGGGAACAGGTTGTACAGCCCGTCCTTGATAGTGTTTTGCAGCGTCAGCAGATCCCAGTATTCCATACCTCTCAAAGTTAACGAAAAAATGCGTATTTTCGCACAACAAACCGTCCGGACTTCCGGGCCATTTATCAACCTCAACTTCTACTGTTATGAAAAAGTTCGATTTTCACTCCGGTTACTACCACATCTGCCAGCTCTCCGCCGACAAAGGCATCATCTTCTACAGCACCGCCGACATTCTGGTCTACTACACGATCGTAAGCGTCAAGTGCCTGAAAGAAAGCATCAAGCCCATCGGCTTCACCGTCATGTTCAATCACACCCACCTCGAGGCGCCCTTCCGCACCGACACCCAAATGGCATCGTTTATGAACAGCACTGGTTCCACTTTTGCCAAACAATACAATTCGCACTACTCTTTGTCCGGGCCAGTCTTTAACCACAACTATAACCGTAGTTCCAAGTATGGCGACAAGAGAATCAGAGACACCTTTATCTATATCGGCAACAACGGGAAAGAAAAGATCCCCTCCATCAAGGCGGAAGATTATAAGTTCAGTTTCATAAAATATCTTAGTTCTTCACACCCCTTCAGCGAGGAAATTGATTTCCGAACCGCCAGTCCGGAACTGCTTTATCTTATGCAAGAGGTGGTTACAAGAAGGCGCAAACTGCAACCACTAAATTACAGTTTCTTTGGCGAGAAATACGAAGAACTATCTGAGAAAGAACGCTTACAACTGACCGATTTCATTATCTCTGCATACTTCTTTTTGGACAAGGAGAAAATCCTTTCACTTTATGGGAGTTACGAAAATGTTCTGACGGCCATGAATGCTGTTTCCGGGAGCGAACACGATTTCAAAGATGACTCATCAAAAGAAAACTACAGACATTATTTCTCGATGATTGCTCTTTGTAAGCGCATGGGGTATGACGTATCCAGGCATCGGCTCACAAAAGCACAGGGTAAGGCCTTTTTGCCCGTACCCTGTGGAAAAAAGTCACAGGGTAAGCCATTTTCGGCCCTTCCCTGTGGATTTGATGATTCCGGTCCTGTGGTATTATCCGAAAAAGAATTCAATAAACTGGTTTATGCCATGCGTTCTGAAATCGGTGCATCCGACTACGAAATAGCAAAATTCTTTCACCTGCTGAAATAAGCCGAACAACAGCAATTTTCACAGGGTAAGGCCTTTTTGCCCGTACCCTGTGGAAAAAAGTCACAGGGTAAGCCATTTTCTGGCCTACCCTGCGGATTCGAGCCTACCCTGCGGTTATTTCTGTCGGCAGAAAATCTGGATCGGGCAGCCGGTGAGGTCGAACTTCGCGCGGAGCTGATTTTCAAGGAAACGCTTGTAAGGATCCTTGATGTACTGCGGAAGGTTGCAGAAGAAAGCGAACGAAGGGAAACGCGTCGGGAGCTGGGTGATGTACTTGATCTTGATGTACTTTCCCTTTGTGCTCGGCGGAGGGGTCTCCTCGATAATCGGCAGGAGTTCCTCGTTGAGGCGCGCGGTGGAAATCTTTCTGGAATAATTCTCGTAAACGCGGGCTACGGCATCAAGCACATCGCTGATGCGCTGCATCTTCAGTACCGAAGTAAATACGATGGGCACGTCTGTAAAAGGCGCAATCCTTTCGCGAAGAGCCTTCTCGTAGTCTCGGAGAGTGTTGCTGTCTTTTATGAACAGGTCCCATTTATTAACTACCAGAACGCAGCCCTTGCGGTTCTTCAGGATCAGGTTGAAGATATTCATGTCCTGGGCCTCCATTCCAGTGGTGGCGTCTATCATCATCACGCAGACATCAGAGTGTTCGATAGCGCGGATTGAGCGCATCACTGAATAGAATTCCAGATCTTCATGGACCTTTGTCTTGCGGCGTATGCCGGCGGTGTCGACCAGCATGAATTCGTGGCCGAACTTATTGTAATAGGTCTCGATGGAGTCACGCGTCGTGCCCGCCACGGGAGTAACTATGTTGCGCTCCTCGCCTAGAAGGGCGTTAGTTATCGAAGACTTGCCGACATTTGGTTTTCCGACGATGGCGATGCGCGGAAGATCTTTGTGGGGGTCTTCGACTTCGGGCTCGTCGGGAAGGACGCGCACTATTTCGTCCAGCAGATCGCCTGTCCCGGAGCCGTTCGCCGCAGATATACTGTAGATTTCGCCGAGGCCCAGCGAATAGAACTGATAGGCGTCGAACATCTTTTCTCCGCTGTCGACCTTGTTGACGCAAAGCACCACAGGCTTCTTTGCGCGGCGCAGCACGTCGGCGATCTCGGAGTCATAGTCAGTGACGCCAGTCGCCGCCTCTACCATGAACAGGACTACATCGGCCTCGTTGATGGCGATCTGGACCTGCTCGCGGATGGCGCTTTCGAAGACGTCTTCCGAATTGGTCGTGTAACCACCCGTGTCCACTACCGAGAACTCGCGGCCGCACCATTCGCAACGGCCGTAGTGGCGGTCGCGGGTGACGCCTTCAGTGGGGTCGACTATGGCCTGACGCATTCCGACCAGGCGGTTGAAGAGGGTGCTTTTGCCGACATTGGGCCGGCCGACTATGGCTACGAGACTCATAGGCTATGGGGTTGATGATTCCCGATCGGGGCGGGAATGGGTGAAAAGGTCACAGCCTTCGCAGGCTTCGGTATAGTTGCCGTCGCACTTTACGCGCCCGGCATGGAGTTCGGCGTCGACATCCTTGAAGCAGCGTATCCCGCGCTTTTGCATCTCGGGGTTCGAGCCCACGTCGTACTTGGGGAACTCGCCGCCCTTCTTCAGAAGGAAGACGCACATCCCGAGCACTCCCAGGCCCAGAATTATCGCTGCCGCAACGAAGGTCGTCATTTATCGAATTCGGGGCTGATTGCTTCGTAGTTGTAGACCTTGTCGATGATGGACGCGAACACGGCCGCCATGGACAGGATCCTGATCTTCGGGTCGCCTTCCAACTCGGGATGAGGGATGGTGTCGGTGATGAAGACTTCCTTGAGCGAGGAGTCGTGTATGCGCTGGACGGCATCGCCGCTGAGCATGCCGTGGGTCGCGCAGGCCCTGACGCTGAGTGCGCCCATGTCCATCAGCACGTCGGCCGCCTTGCAGAGGGTGCCTGCGGTATCGATCATGTCGTCGATGATGACGATGTTCTTGCCCTCGACCTCGCCGATGGCGGTGATGCTGCCGACTACATTCGCCCTTACGCGGACTTTGTGGCAGATAATCATCGGGGTGCCGAGCGCCTTGGAATAGAGGTTGGCCTTCTTGGCTCCGCCCATGTCGGGGGCCGCGATTGCCAGATCCTTGATCTTCATCTTGCGGAGCATCGGGAGGAACACCCATGATCCGGAGACATGGTCGACCGGGATGTCGAAGAAGCCCTGGATCTGGTCGGCATGGAGGTCGCAGGTCATGACGCGGTCGGCGCCGGCCGCCGTAAGCAGGTTAGCGACGAGTTTCGCGCCGATAGCAACGCGCGGACGGTCCTTTCTGTCCTGGCGTGCCCAGCCGAAATAAGGTATAACAGCAACCACGGTATCGGCAGAGGCGCGCTTTGCAGCGTCTATTGCCAGAAGGAGCTCCATGAGATTGTCTGTCGGGGGTATCGTAGACTGGATGATGTAGACGGAGGCGCCGCGAACGCTCTCATTGTACTGGGGCTGGAACTCGCCGTCGCTGAAGCGGGTCACGGTCATATCGCCAATGTGGTAGGGACGCTCGTCGTTGTCCAGGCGCTCGATCTTGTTCAACTCCTCGACTACTCTGCATGCGAAGTCCTTCGAGGCATCGCATGCAAACAACTCCATTCTGTGATTGTGTTGCATAGGGTTACAAAGATTTCAGTATGTTTTCGATATAATCAAGTATCTCGTCGCGTCCTGCGCCCGACTGGGCCGAACTCTCAAACATTGGCGGCATCTCTTCCCACTCCTGCGAGAGGATCTCCTTGTCCTTTTCTATCTGAGCCTTCAGGACATTGGGGCCGGACTTGTCGCCCTTGGTGAAAATGATTCCGAAAGGAATTCCGTGTTCGCCGAGCTCGCGGATAAAGTCCTGGTCTATCCGGGTTATGTCGTGGCGGCTGTCCACCAGCACGAAGAGCATCACAAGTTCTTCGCTGCCAAGAATATAGTCGTTGATGACGGCCTTCAGTTCGTCGCGGCCTTTCTGGCCGAGTTTTGCGTATCCGTAACCGGGAAGATCCACCAGATACCACTGGTCGTTGATCAGGAAATGATTCACCAGTTTTGTCTTTCCGGGAGTGGAGGAGGTCATCGCCAGGCGTCCGTTACGGCAGAGCATGTTGATAAGGCTGCTCTTGCCGACATTGCTTCTGCCGATAAAAGCGAACTCCGGCAGCTTCCTTTGTGGCTTGCCCGCCACTCTGGTGCTGCTTCCGGCAAATGTTGCGCTGATGATTTTCATTTTGACCTAACCGCAACACAAATATAAATATTTTTCGGCAATGGAATCTACAGGGTAGGCCCGAAAATGGCTTACCCTGTGACTTTTTTCCACAGGGTACGGGCAAAAAGGCCTTACCCTGTGGATTTTTCCCTTGAAGTGATTACTCCGACGAGTGCGGGGTACGAATCCGAGGGGAGGATTATTCCTTCGGGTAACGGATGGTGAAGCAGGCGCCGCCGAGCTTGAAGCTGCGCGAGTAGGCGATGGCGGCGCCGCACCTCTCGAGGATGCTCTTGCAGATAGACAGGCCGAGGCCGCTGCCGCTCGATTTGGTAGTGAACTTAGGAGTAAAGAGCTTAGGCATATTCTCCTCCGGAACGCCGGGGCCGTTGTCCTCGAAGACAATTTCGTAGAAGCCCGGATCTGAGCCATTCCTCAGCGAAACAAGAACCTTTGCGCCGGAGATACCCTCACAGGCCTGGACGGCGTTGTTGAGCAGATTGACGAACACGCGGACAAGCTGCGGGCGCGGGCCTCGGATTACAACATCCGGCAGTCCCAGATACTCGAACTCCACGCCCGGACGGGTGTCGTACATGTCCACTTCGTCGCGCAGCAACTCATCCAGCCTGATCTCGACAGGTTCCTCGGAATAAAGCTTTGCGAAATCTGAGAACTGGTTGGCAGTCTCGGTCAGGACATCGATATGGTCAAGAAGAATCGTAGCCATGTCGTCGAACTTGGTCTGCCAGCTGGGATCGCCATTCGCTTTGAGCCTCTGTATGCGCTGGATCTGAAGGCGCATCGGAGTCAGAGGGTTCTTGATCTCATGGGCCACGTTGCGGGCCATCTCACTCCACGCCTTGTCGCGCTCGGCCTGGGCCAGGGCTTTGGTCGAAGCGGTAAGGTCGGTGACCATGCGGTTGTAGGACTGGACCAGCGAGGAGATTTCGTCCTGCCTGTCGTAGGAGATGTACTCGAGGCGGTCGACTCCGCCGGCCTCCATCTTGCGGCTCATCTCGGAGATGGGCCGGAAGGTCCTGTCGACCGCGTAGGAGATAAGCGCGAGCGAAAGGAGCAGCAGGATCACGAAGACGATCACGATGCTGATGGTATGGGTGGCGGCGTCGAGCTGGAAATCGTAGTTGCGCTCCATGTAAGGCGAAGCGAAGATGGCGACTATGTTGCCGTCGGAGCCCATGACCGGGGCGTACATGGTGTAGATCCAGCGTGTGCCGTATTTCTCGCGCTGGATGTAGTAGCCCTCGCTCAGGTACATTATATGGTAATAGGCGTTCTCATTGAGGCGGCTGCCGAGCACCATCTTCTCGAAAAGCTCGGGGGAGGTAGACATGAGGATGCGGCCGTCGGGACGGAAGATCGAGATGTCCGAGCCGGAGTTGTCGGAGACCCTGCGGATCAGGGCGAGCGTCTCGCGGGAGAACAGGGCGTCGCTCGAGCTGTAGCTGCGAAGGCCGGCCTGGAGCATGGTGCGGATGGAGTTGGTCTTGTCGGCCATCATGGTCCTGGCATTGGCTTCGTTGCGCCCGAAAACGAAGGTGACGCTGAAGGTGACGAGCACGGCCATGGTCGCGGTAAGGGAAACGGTCGTCAGGATCGTGATCGTCTTCTTGAAGGAGTTCGGAGCGAGTGCGGCGCGGCCCTCGGACTTCCCTGCGAAGATGCTCGCGAAAAGGAAGAAGATCAGGGTTACGAGCGCCAGGGCCAGCAGGTTCGAATCTACGGTCTTGTACTGGCGCGAAATGATGATGATCTCGTCTTCCGAGACCTGGTTCACGAAATGCAGGTAACCGCCCGAGACGTATTCGGTTTCCTTGAGGGAACGGAACCCGGCGAGTTTCTCCTCGGTCAGGCGGGTCGGATAGGCGTACGAGCCCTTGAGGTACTGGCGGTCGCGGCCCTTATATTTGGCATATGAATATCTCCACGGTATTTCGTCAGACTTGTTGTCCAGGCCAAGGACTGAAGAGAGAGACCGGCCGCCGTCGCCGGACTTAGGCTCGATGCTGACGTAGATAGTATTCTGGCCCTGGTCTTCGACATAGTACTGGAACGCACCAACATACCTGCTTCGCTGGCCCGAAAGCGGAGCGTAGAAGAAGCGGGAATTCTGGGCGATGCGGGTCCCGGACTCAAGGCCGAGGCCGTCGGAGTCGCCGCCGATCTGGACCCTGACGTCGTAGTCGGACAGCACCCTGAAGAGATAGTTGTCGATGATGCGCTCGCGGGCGAACTGGGTATTCTCTTCCGAGCCGGAGGCACGGCTGAGGACTTCGTCGGCGGCAATCTGGTTCTCGGCCTTCTTCAGCTGCTCCTCTACTGCATTGTCACGGTCGTTCGCAAGGTTCTCCGCCCATGACGAGGCAATCACCTGCTCCCGTTCGAAGCCCATGGAGGTAGTCGCCAAAACCAGATAAAGCGCAAGCACGAGCGAGGCGATCACCCTGCACGGCACCGAGAGAAGGTTGACTTCCCTGCGGCGGCTCAGGACCGGGGTCAGGAGCACGGCCAGCAGAATGATGGCACTGAGCATTAGAACGAAAGTGCCCAGCACGGCGGCCGATTCCCAGCTCAGCATGTCGAGCTTCGTGAGGTCAAGGCTGATGTGGGTATAGACGAAAACCTTGAAGAGTTCAATATAGGAGAATGCGAAGATTCCAAGCATGAAGAGCGCGTCCGCCACTACGGCGACGACACGCCCGGCGCGGGTCTTGATCCCGGCCCAGAGGCTTTCGCGGCACAGGAACAGGCAGAGCGCGACCATGAAGGTGATGATGTTGATCACCAGGATCACGGAAATCTGGCTGAGCTCGCCCTCGGTGAGGGGATACCATTTGGCCAGGGCGACAGTGGAGAGCAGCAGGAGTCCTATGGACACGAGCGAGCCGCGGAGGGTGGGCGCCGATTTGAGGCGGACTATGATGCCCAGGGCAAACAGAAGGAACGCGATCCAGACCAACTGGGTCGGGAGTTTACTCCGAACAGGAAGTGACTCGTAGACCACCTTGAAGACGGGCTGGCCGGCGTAGGAAACGCTCGTGCCATCAGGAGTGTGAAGATTGCGAATCGAATAACCTTCGTCGAGACGGAGCTTGTCGTTGCCGTCCAGTTTAAGGCCCACGACCACAGATACCAGTCCCCTGTCAACCCTCTTCACCAGATAGCTCTCCTGCTGGTTGAGCTTAAGGTAGGTGTAGTAAGAGTTAAGGTCGAGGAAAGGAGTCTGGGCAATACCGCGCCGGCGGTAACGGATGGAATACGAACGGCGGACGATGTCGTCGTTAGCGACCGGGAACTGGTTGGCCCACGACTGGAGACGGTCGCTGACATAGCGGTACACGACCATGTCGGCGGGCAGTTTGCCCAGGTTCATCCACTGGTCGGGAGAGCCTTCGAAGGCGCGCTCGGCGAAGGCGTCGAGGCCCTGGAGCCTCTGGCTCAGAGCCGCCTCGACGCGACGCGCCTCGCGCCGGGTGTCTCCCTTGGCCTTGGGAGTAAAGAGCGAAATGGCGAACAGCAACACTGCAGCGCCTATGAACACGGCCGGAAGTAGTTTGCGACTTGGTTTCATTCGTGGTGGTACGACTCTCCCTTGAGGATGGTCAGAGCGCGGTATAGCTGTTCAACAAAAATCGTGCGCACCATCTGGTGCGAAAAAGTCATCTTCGAAAGGGATATCATCCCGCCGGCGCGCTCGTACACCTCAGGGCTGAATCCGTAGGCGCCGCCGACTGCGAAAACGAGGTCGCGCCCGGAGGCCAGACGCTTCTGCAGCCAGTCGGCGAACTCCACCGAACGGAATTCCTTGCCGCGTTCGTCCAGAAGGATCAGCTCGTCGGAGTCCTTGAGCGCCTTCAAAATAAGTTTCCCCTCGGCGGATTTGATTTGTTCCTTACTGAGGGCGGAGACGTTTTTGAGCTCCGGTATTTCGCGTACGGAGAAGGGTATATAGTGGAGAAGCCTGGAAGAATACACTTCCAGGCCTTCGGATACCCACTTGATGTCGGTCTTCCCGACTGTAAGAAGCGAAACTCGCAAGCTAGACTCTCTGGCCGTAGGTGCGGTCGGTAGTATTGACCGTGATAGTATCGCCCTGGTTGATGAAGAGCGGAACCATGATCTTCGCGCCGGTCTCGAGGGTGACTTCCTTGAGGGCGGATGTAGTAGCGGTATTACCCTTCACGGCAGGCTCGGCATAGGTAACCTCGAGGGTTACGTAAGTCGGGAGCTCGCAGGTAAGGCAGCGCTCTTCCTCTCCGGTCACGAACATCATCTCCACATGCTGGCCCTCTTTCATGAGGTCTGAATTCTCCACTACGTCGTGGGGAAGAGTAATCTGCTCGTATGTCTCTTCATGCATGAAGTTGAAGGCCTCGCCGTCGTCGTAGAGGAACTGGTAGGGCCTGCGCTCGACCTCGATAGTCTCGATCTTGGCGCCGGCGGTGAAGGTGTTCTCCAGGATGCGGCCGTTCTCCAGGTTGCGGAGCTTGGTCTTCACGAAAGCGGGGCCCTTGCCCGGCTTGACGTGCTGGAACCAGACGATCATGCACGGTTTGTCGTTGTACTTCAGGTAAAGTCCGTTTTTGAAATCAGCTGTTGTTGCCATATAAGTATTGGATTGAATTATCTAAATCGCACAAATATAATAAAACTTCAGTTACTTTGCCCCCGCAAGGGCAAAGTAACCCTCAAAACGGCGAAAAAACACAGTTACTTTGCTCTCGGAGGGGCAAAGTAGCTAAAAAATGGAAACGAACGCTCCGACCTCTTCGAGAAGCCAGCGGGGAGTGCTGGTAGCTCCGGAGACGCCGACAGTATCGCCGTCGCGGAACCATTCGCGCTGAATTTCGGAGACGCCGCCCACGACATAGGTGCGGGGGTTGACGCTGCGGCAGAGGTCGCTGAGCACGCGGCCGTTGGAGCTGGCCTTGCCGGTGACGAACACTACGGCGTCGTGGGCGCGGGCGAACTCGGCCAGGGCGTCGTGGCGGGTTGCGACCTGGCGGCAGATGGTGCGGTGGACACGCAGCCCGGGAAGGCCGCCCTCCAGCAACCCGCACACCTCTCGGTACCCCACCGGACTCATGGTCGTCTGGGAGAAGATGTCGGCTCCCTCGGAAGGGCCGTCCGGAACGGAGAGCAGTTCGCGCGCCTGATCCATATTCTCAACCACCCACACGCGCCCGCGGGCGTTCCCGACCAGGCCGATGACCTCGGGGTGGCCTTTCTTGCCGTAGATGATCACATCGCCGGGCGCGGCAGCGATCTTGCGCTGGATCCCGAGCACCACCGGACAGGTGCAGTCGATAATCTCGAAACCCTGGCGGCGCAGGTTTTCGGAGGTTTTGGGGGCCTCGCCATGGGCTCGGATGATCACCGTCCTGCCTTCGCCACCCATCTGCTCAAGCTCGGCCGCGCTGACCGGTTCGAGCCCAAGGGAGGCAAGGCGCTCAAGTTCGGATTCGTTGTGGACCACGGGGCCCAGCGAGTAAAGGGTAGTCCCCGGATGCGAGGCAAGGAAATCCTCGGCGCTGCCTATCGCGCGGATCACTCCGCCGCAGAAGCCGCCGCTCGAGTCGATTTCGACCTTCTTAATCATCGTAGAGATTGAACTTGCCCTTGATAAGGCCCTTGACCCATGCGACTTCCTCGCTTATAGTCATGTTCGAATTGTCGAGGATGAAGGCGTCGGACGCACGGCTGAGGGGCGAAGTCTCGCGGTGCGAATCAATATAGTCGCGCTGGCGGAGATTCTCCTGGACTTCTTCCAGGACGGGGTTCTCGCCCTTCATCACGAGTTCGTCGTAGCGGCGCTGGGCGCGCACTTCGGGAGCCGCGGTCATGAAGATCTTTATCTCGGCGTTCGGGAACACTGTAGTTCCGATATCGCGGCCGTCCATGATCACGCGCCCGCCTCCGGCGAGTTCGTGGAGCTTCGCGTCCACAAAGCGGCGCACATAAGGGACGGCCGCGATGGGACTTACCTGGCTGGAGACTTCCATCGTTCGGATTTCCTTCTCGATGCACCTCTCGCCTATGAACGTCCTGTTGTCGCTGGCGAACCAGAGGTCCAGCCCCTGCAGGGCCGCCTCGAGCGCCGGGTTGATTTCGTTGGACGGGGAGATGAACTTCTCTTCCTGGGCGAAGAGCGTCACTCCGCGGTAAAGGGCGCCGGAATCCAGATAAAGGAAACCGAGTTCCTTTGCCATGAGTTTTGCGAACGAGCTCTTCCCGGTAGAGGAATAGCCGTCGATCGCGATGATGATATCGGGTACGGTCATAGTGTTATACGTAGTCTTGGACGTTATCGACTGTAATAGTCTCGGAGCCGAGGATGAGGAGGCGCTCCACGACGTTGCGGAGCTCGCGGATGTTACCCTTCCAGGAACGCTCCTGCAGGGCCTTCACGGCCTCCGGGCTGAAAGTCTTGCGAGGCATGGCTGTCTCCGAACAAATCTGCTCCACAAAGTAGTCTACCAGAAGAGGAATATCTTCCTTGCGCTCGTCCAGCGAAGGGACCTTGATAACAATCACGCTGAGGCGATGGTAGAGGTCTTCGCGGAAACGGCCCTCGGCAATCTCCTTAGTAAGGTCTTTGTTGGTAGCTGCTATCACACGGACGTCGACCTTGATGTCGGCGTCGCTGCCCACGCGGCTCAGCTTGTTTTCCTGAAGGACGCGAAGCACCTTCGCCTGGGCCGCGAGCGACATGTCGCCGATCTCGTCGAGGAAAAGGGTCCCGCCGTCGGCCTGCTCGAACTTACCCTTATGCTGCTTGATGGCGGAGGTGAAGGAGCCTTTTTCATGGCCGAAGAGCTCGCTCTCAATGAGCTCTGAGGGGATTGCGGCGCAGTTCACCTCGATGTAGGGGGCGGCGGCGCGGTCGCTCTGCGCGTGCAGGCTGCGGGCCACGAGCTCCTTTCCGGAGCCGTTGGGCCCCTCGATCAGCACGCGCGCCGGCGTCGCCGCCACCTTCGCGACTATATCCCTGATATGCTGCATGGGAGCCGACTCCCCTATCATCCTCGCCGCGCCGAAGACCTTCTTCTTCAGCACTTTGTTCTGGGTGGTGAGGGTGGCTTTATCCGTAGCGTTCTTGATGGTGATCAGGATCCTGTTCAGGTCCAGCGGCTTCTCGATAAAATCGAACGCGCCTTTCTTGATGCAATCGACGGCAGTGACGATATCGGCATGGCCGGAGATCATAACGATCGCGCTGTCGACCTCCTCCTCGGAGAGCTTCGCCAGCACTTCGGTTCCGTCCATCACGGGCATCTTGATGTCGCAGAAGATAACATCGTAGCGGGCCGCAGTCGCGGCTTTCAGGCCTTCGGCGCCGTCCTCCGCGACTTCGACTTCATAGCCTTCGTCGGAGAGGATCTCGCGCAGGGAATTGCGTATCGAACGCTCGTCGTCTATAATGAGGATTTTCATTTCTGCAGGGCTTTTTGGGCTGCGAGTTCCTTTTCATGGTCGGCCGCCGCCCTCTCTACGCTGACGGAGCGCTTGAGCACGAAGCCGGCTCCGAGGTATTTAGTACGGACATCTTCGTCGGCAGCAAGCGCCTCCGGGGTTCCCTGCTGGAGGATAGTTCCTTCGTAGAGCAGGTAAGCGCGGTCGGTGATGGCGAGGGTCTCGCCTACGTTGTGGTCGGTGATGATAACGCCGATGTTCTTGTACTTGAGCTTGGCGATGATGTACTGGATATCCTCCACGGCGATAGGGTCAACGCCCGCGAACGGTTCGTCCAGAAGGATGAACTTCGGATCTATCGCAAGGGCGCGGGCAATCTCGCAGCGGCGGCGCTCGCCTCCGGAGAGCTGAATTCCGAGCGACTTACGGACCTTCGAGAGGTTGAACTCGGCGATGAGTTCCTCCAGGCGCTCTTCGCGCTTCTGCTTCGGCACTCCCTTCATCTCCATGACGGAAAGAAGGTTCCCCTCCACGGACATTTTCCTGAAGACCGACGCGTCCTGAGGCAGATAGCCAAGACCCATCTGGGCCCTCTTGTACATAGGGAGCTTCGTAATCTCAGTATCGTCCAGGTAGACATGGCCGTCGTTCGGGACGATCTGGCCGGTAATCATATAGAAGCTGGTGGTCTTTCCGGCCCCGTTGGGGCCGAGGAATCCCACGATCTCACCCTGGTTCACTTCCATCGAGACACCCTTCACGACAGTGCGGATGCCGTACTTCTTCACCAGGTTTTCACAACGCAGTTTCATACTTTAGTTCGTATCGAGTTCGAGGTCGATGATAAGTTTCGCGGCCTCCGGATTCTCCGACATCAGCACCTTCGCCTTGTCCGAATCCATATAAATCACTTTCTGCTGGGCCTCCGCGGGAATCACTCCCACCTCCAGGCGGACCTTGCCGGTCCCGAGCATCTCGCGGAAGACTTTCTCCATCTGCGATAGCATGTTCGCCCTGATCCAGTCCCTCTGGGTTTCCGAAACCACCTTGAACAGCACGTTCTTCAGCCCGTCTTCCTCGCTGATCTCGAGCTTCGCGTTCTCGATGGCGCTCGCAAGACGCGGCTTCGAGGCGTAGTTCTTCGCCAGGTCCTTCCACAGCTCCATGATCTTGTCGTCTGACGGGACAGGATCCGCGGAATGGTCCGTCGTCTCAGTTTCGGAGGTCGCCTCCGCTTCTGCAATAAGTGAGCCAAGGGATAAAGATCCGGCGGTCTTCGCCGGACGCGGGCGGGCTTTCGGAGCCTCGACCGGAGTTGGTTCTTCTACAACTTTCGGGGCCTCGACAGGCTTTTCTTCAGCCACAGGGGAAGGTTTAGCATCTGCCACAGGTGCAGCCTTCGCCTCTACCGCTGCGGCGACAGTCGGTTTCGCGTCGGTGGCGGGAGCGGTCTGGAGGAAGCAGAGGCGCATAAGCGCGTACTCTATGTGCAGCCTTTGGTTTGCGGCAGCCTTGTAACCGGCTTCGCAGGCGGTAGTCACTCCCAGCGCATCGTAGATGAACTTCACGGAGCAGCGGGCGGCCTGTTCGGCGTAGCGCTTACGCAGGCTGTCGGGGAAATCCAGCAGGCTCTCAAGCCCGCCGGTCCTGCTGACGAGCAGGTCCCTGAGGTGTCCGCCAAGGGACGATATGAAATACTGGGCGTTGAAACCCTTTGCAAGTATCTCATCGAAGGTAAGCAGCGAGGTCGCATAATCGCCGGCGAGCGCCGCGTCCACTATCTTGAAGCCGTATTCGTAGTCGAGGACATTGAGATTCTTCAGGACGTCTGCATACTTGATGTCAGTTCCGCAGAAGGCTACCGTCTGGTCGAAGATGGTAAGGGCGTCCCTCATGGCTCCGTCGGCCTTGCGGGCTATGACGTGCAGGGCTTCGTCCTCGACCGTGACCCCTTCTTTCGAAGCCACCATGCGGAGGTTCGCGACGATATCGGGCACGCTGATCCTGTTGAAGTCGTATGTCTGGCAGCGCGACAGAATAGTCGGCAGGATCTTATGCTTCTCGGTCGTACACAGGATAAAGATCGCGTGTGCCGGCGGTTCCTCGAGGGTCTTGAGGAAGGCGTTGAAGGCCGACTGCGAGAGCATGTGGACCTCGTCTATGATGTAGACGCTGTACTTTCCGACCTGCGGGGGGATCTGGACCTGGTCCATCAGGGCCTTGATGTCGTCGACTCCGTTGTTCGAAGCGGCGTCCAGCTCGCGTATGCAATACGAGCGGCCCTCCGCGAACGACTGGCAGGACTCGCACTCGCCGCACGGCTCCATCTCCGCCGAGGGATTCGAGCAGTTGATGGCTTTGGCGAAAATGCGGGCCGTACTGGTCTTGCCGACGCCCCTGGGGCCGCAGAACAGGTAGGCATGGGCCAGCTGGCCCCTGATGATGGAGTTCTTGAGGGTCCTGGCGATATTGTCCTGTCCGATAAGGGTCCCGAAGGAATCCGGACGGTACTTTCTGGCTGATACTATATAATCACTCATAGCTTACAAATTTAAGCATTTTTGGTTAACTTTGCCCGTGATGGAAGCGAGGTGGAAAAAATATTTGGTTGCCCTTGCAATCATACTGCTCGCAGGGGGCTTCCAGGCCGCCGGGCAGGGGCGTATCTATACCCGCAAGGCCCGCCTCGCAGACTTCCAGACCAAGACTACTAAGGTGGTGCTCAGCGGAGACAACCTGCTGGACATGGCCCTGCGTGAAGAAGTCCGCAGGCGCTGGAGAATCTCCCCCTTCGAGTTCTGCGACCCCGAAGATTTCGACTTCCTGAAAAACGACGCGTCCTACTACTTCCTCTACCTGGCGCAGGACAAATCCGGGATGGCCTACATGACCCTGATGAAGGGCGGCAACGACGAAAGCTTCCGCAGCACGGACAGCAAACTCGAAGTGGTCAAAATCCCCTTCTCCCCCGTCACCGTCACTACCGGCCGCGAACTGGTCTACATCTCCGCCCTGATCGACATAGTCCAGACTTTCGTGGAAGAATCGCTGACAAGCACGACCAAGACGGTGCTCGGCCTCTCTTCCTACAACGGCAACCTTTCGAAGGCCCGCAAGAAAAAGATCTATTTTGCAAGAGAGGATCTGGAGACCGACGCCCTGCCGGCCGGGCTCGTCGCGGCGGACAACTTCCAGGCCGACAGCGTCTTCAACGCCGGCTCGAAAGACGCCCTGGTCGCCTTCACTATCTCGCCGGCCTCGCCCGGCCGCAGGGCCAAAAGTTTCAACTTCATAGTGGCCCCGGACACACACGACCTCTACTATTACCAGACCCGCAGTTACAGCAAACCCGGCACCCGCGGGTTCTCGAAAAGCGAAATAAAAGCCATACGCAGGGAGCACAAATACAGGGATGAGAAGCGGAAGAAGTGAGAGCGGCCTGCAGTATGCGGTCAAGGGCAGTGCCAGCAAGGTCGGCTACTGCTCGCTCAGCATAAGGTGCGGCACGCGCGCCGAAGGCGACCTGCCTGAAGGGACGGCCCATTTCGTGGAACACACCATCTTCAAGGGCACGAAGCGCCTCAGCGCTGCGCGCATCAGCTCCTACCTCGACCGCCTCGGCGGCGAACTCAACGCCTACACGACCAAGGAAGAGATAGTACTGCACGCCACCGTCCTCCGCGAAGACATCTGGAAAGCCGTCGGCCTCCTTCTCGAAATCGCCACACAGGCCACCTTCCCCGACCATGAAGTCGAAACCGAACGCGGGGTCATCCTCGATGAAATAATCTCCTACAAGGACAGCCCGTCCGAAGACATCTTCGACTCCTTCGAGAGCCGCTTCTTCGCGGGCAGCCCCCTCGGCCGGCTCACCCTCGGCACGGTCGAGTCCGTCAGTTCCGCCACGGTGGGCGACCTTCGCACCTACTACCGCCGCAACTTCATCCCCAAGAACATGGCGCTATGCGTTGTCGCTTCCGGAGACGAAGACGAGCTGGAGAAGGAAGCCATGAAGATCGCGGGCAAGTACCTCGGGACCCCCGAAGCAGCCGCCGATAATATCTGCGGTAACGGGGTTGTCCCGGAAAACGAAGCCTCCGGGGCAATCCCCGTTACCGCAGCCCCCCATTATTTCGACTCAACGGAAGACAAGTCCAACCACGAAGCCAACGCGATCATCGGCGCGGCCGCCCCGTCGCTCTACGGAGAGAAGAAAAGAATCGCCGCCGTCCTGCTGGCGAACATCCTCGGCGGGCCGGCCTCGAACAGCCTGCTGGGCGCGGAGCTTCGCGAAAAACATGGCTGGGTCTACAGCATCGAGTGCGGCTACACCCAGTACAGCGACACGGGACTTATGACCGTGAGCCTGGGCTGCGACAAGGTCAACCTCCGCAAATGCCTGAACGCAGTGGACCGCATCCTCCGCAAGGTCCGCGAAACCGCCATGAGCCCGAGGGCCCTGCGCGCCGCGAAGAAGCAGCTGCTCGGCCAGCTCGCCATCAGCTCCGACAGCGGAGAAACCCAGTGCCTGTCGATGGGCAAGAGCCTGCTCGCCTTCGGGGAGATCATGACCGACGCCAGGACGCGCGAACTGATCGAATCCGTCAGCGCCGAAGACCTGCGCAGCCTCGCTGCCGAGACCTTCTCCCCGGACAAAATCTCGCGCCTCATTTACCTGTAACTCCCCTCCACCCCTCGTAACACCTCCGCACGGGACGAAATCCCCTCCCCCCGTTTTTCAGCCCTAATAAGGCGATTTCATCACAAAAACCCCGCATCCGTCACATTCCAGCCTGGTATGTGACTATTTCTTTCGTGGGCCTGACCCGCGCGATACCTTTGCAAGCGTAAAAACGAAACGAAAAAGCAATGACAGCAATAACAATGAGACTCGACAACGCGTCGAACATCTATCCCGCTTCGCTTACAAAGAGGTACGCTTCCATGTTCAGGCTCAGCGTAACCCTCACCGAACCCGTCAACGTCAACTACCTCCAGCAGGCACTCAATAATACAGTAAAAAGAATCCCCAGCTTCGGATGCACCCTCAAGAGCGGAGCATTCTGGTGGTATCTCAGGGAACTCGACAAGATGCCCACGGTGGGCCAGCTCACCTCGCTCTCGCCCTTCGGATACCGTTTCCATGGCGGATTCCTCTTCAAGGTCTGCGCCGACGGCTGCAGGATCGTCCTCGACGTATTCCATGCCCTGGCCGACGGCAAGGGCGGCCAGACTTTCCTTCTGACCCTCACCGCCGAATACCTCCGCCTCCGCTATGGTATCGATATAGCTTACAACGACCTTATCCTCGACCCGTCCGACACCCCTTCGAAGAGGGAGTCCGAAGACTGCTTCTCCGAATTCAGCGGCAAGAAGGGCGCGATGGAGCAGAACGACACCGCCTACCACGCCCGCGGCCACAAAGAGGGCTACAGGGTCATGCACAACGAGCGCATCACCATCCCCTGCGACGAGATCAAGGCAGTCGCGAAGAAGTACTCCTGCACCGTCACCGAGATAATCACCGCGGCCATGGTCTGCGCCCTCCAGGACGTCCACCAGCACGACCACCGCAAGCACAAGAAGACCGCCATCAAGGTCAACGTCCCGGTGAACCTCCGTCCCCTTTTCGGCGGCAGGACCCTGCGCAACTTCTCCTCATACGTCAACCTCGGAGTCGACGTAGCGAACGGTTACTACTCCTTCGAAGAAGTCCTTCAAATCGTCTCCGCGCAGAAGCGCCACCTCGTCCTGAAGAGCGAACTCGAAAGGAAGGTCGCCGCCAACGTCGCCCTCGAGAACAACTTCGCAATAGCAATGATCCCGCTCGTGATAAAGAAGCACGTCATCGACCTCGTCTGCAAACTCAAGGGCGACAAGCTTCTTTCCCAGACCCTCTCCAACCTCGGCAATGTAGAACTGCCCGAACAGATGCGGCAGTATGTCACCGAAATGGACTTCGTCCTCGGCCGCCAGAGGGGCGTCCCCGGAGCAGGCGCATGCGTCAGCTACAACGGCAATCTTTTCCTGAACTTCTCACGCAACATCGTTGAAGCCGACTTCGAATCCTACTTCGTCGACCGCATCCACCAGCTGGGCATCACCACAAAACAGGTCTCGGAATAACCGGGGGGTTGGGATTCTATCCCTCCATATAGCACGAGCCGCCCCCCACAACAAATTTGTCAAATTTTTGTGATTTCTGACAATTTTGTTATATCTTTGCGCCATGACACTGACAGAGCGCATAGTATCTTCTGTGGAGCGGCATCCGGAAGGCATTGCCCCTACCGCATTGATGTGCCTGCTCCGGGAAAAAACCGACTTCCCGGAGAATAGTTTCCTGAACATTCTTAACCGTCTGGTTCGGGAGGAAAGGATACGGAAAGCCGATGGTTTCTTATTCCCGGCTGCAGTTTTCAAACCCATCTTCCGCATTAACCCGGACAATGCCACCCGCGAATTATTCCATGCCCTCAAAGCCTTCCTCCCTCTCGCGGAAATCAGCATCTGGGACACAGATGCCATCCTGCCTCTAATGCATGACGTGCCCAATTTCAGCCTCACCATCGTTGGCACAAGACGTCGTTCAGCAGGCGCCGTGGCAGACACATTGGAAAACCTGACAGACCGGCTCGTCATACGCGATTGTGAAAAGGACATCCTTTCCAGGCTTGCCCCCGGCCACGACCTTGTCGTAGTCACACCGCAAGTGAGTCAGGCTCCGGTAGAGGAAGAAGACGGAGTTATCTGCCCCACGCTCGAGAAGATATTGGTGGATATTCTCTGTGACAACGCTCTCCACGCCCTCACGGGCTCCGAAGCATACGCCATCTATGCTGCCACTCTGGACCGGTATGCCGTAAATCGTAAAACCCTGCTCCGTTACGCCGGAAGGCGAAACCGTATGGAAGAAGTCAAAACCATATTGAAGGAGATCGAAAAATGATATTACCTGAAAGCCGTTCACTGGGATGGATAAAGAAAGCGGCGGCGGATAACCACGCCTCCAATCTCATACTAGTAGAAAAGGTCATCCGCGCCTTCTCCTTACTGGAGGCCCTCGCCCGTTCGGGCTGCCCTTTCATCTTCAAGGGCGGATCGTCTTTAATGCTACACTTCGGCAGCAGCAGGCGGCTCAGCATAGATATCGACATCATCTGCCCGCCCGGAACTGACATCGAAAAGTATTGGGGGGTGTATGCCGGAGATTACGGCTTCACTCTTGTCGAAGCCGTTGACCGTATCTACCGTAGCGATGTACCCAAGACGCACGCAAAATGCCAGTATAAAGCATCCTATAAAACCAGTACGGACGTGGATACCATCCTTCTGGATGTTCTAACGGAGGACAATAATTACCACGACGTAGATCCCCTTCCCATTAGGAGTCCCTTTCTGCTAACGGAAGGCCCGGATGTATTTGTGAACGTTCCAAGTAAGGCAGACCTCCTGGGCGACAAACTCACCGCCTTCGCCCCGCACACCACCGGCATTCCCTTCTATAAGGGCACGCGCAACTGTTCCATGGAAATTATGAAGCAGATGTACGATATTGCATCGCTGTTTGATGTCACGGATAACCTGACGTGGACTGCTGAAACCTACCGGAAACTGGGCGCATTGGAAATGGACTACCGCAGAATAGAGGGATGTGACATTCGTTCCATCGCCGAGGACACCATAGCCACCGCCCTGTGCATATCTACCAACGGATTCGGCCACGAGGAAGACTTCCTATTCTATTCAGACGGCATCACCCGGGTACGCAACTTCATCCACAGCGAACGCTACAACATGACCGGGGCTGTTCGCGATGCCTCCAAAGCCGCATACGCTGCAGCATGTGCCCTGAACAGTGTGTTTACACCTGAGCGTTACGGCCCCGAGATTCTGGCCTCCCTTGCTTCCGCAAAGATTCCGTCATCGTTCGCCACACACCTGAATCAACTTAGGATTCAGAATCCTGAAGCCTTCTTCTACTGGTATAAGACCTCAGAACTGATGCAGTAAACACGGGTTCAAAGGAATTCGCCGTCGCCCGCATCCACCAGCTGGGCATCACCACAAAACAGGTCTCGGAATAACCGGGACCATTGCCTCCTCACTTTTTTTATTACCTTTACGGTACAATCCCAACCGTAATGCGTATATGAAAAAAGTAATCCTCTCTATCGCAGCCGTTGCCCTGCTGTTTGCGTGCAATCCCAACGAAAACAATCCCGGCGGCGGAGATCAGCCGCAGGGCCGCGATTATACGGACACCGACGAGTTAGTATTCGTGGACATGGGCACGAGCGTCCTCTGGGCCACGATGAATGTCGGCGCGGAACATTCCACCGATTATGGCACATACATGGAGTGGAGCGCGTTCACCGCATCCGAAGGAGACGAATGGGCCAACTGCCGCCTCCCCTCCAAGGCCGACTACGAAGAACTGGCCACCGTCAAGACAAGCGACGGAAAATACAACTCCGGCCCCTGCCGCACCAAATGGGGCAAGGTGAACGGAGTATTCGGCCTCACCTACACCAACAAGAATACGGGCAACGCCATCTTCATGCCCGCGGCGGGCAATTATTCCCAGGGCTACCCTTACTTTGTAGGACAAAAGATCTGCAACTGGACCATTGACTCCCACGAAGAGCAGTACGGCCTGCAAGCTACCATGACCATGTTCCAGGAAGGAGCCGCCCCCTACGCCGGCGCATTCCAGGACGGCTTCGTCTCCATCGAGCGCTGCACCGTCCGCCTGGTGAAAGAGAAATAGCCCGGGCGGATGGGCGTGTTGCCCGAGGCGGGGTCTTTCATTTCTAGATTATTTGTATTTTTGAACTGCGTGTAAAGTAAAACGCTACAGCGAAGTCAAGAGATGATAGTCTACAACGCCGATAAAGGATCTTTTGTTCAGGATGTACGAGATAATCTGATCGCTGACAAGATCCTGAAACTCATACGCGAGAAAGGCCTGAATGCCGGACAGGAGAGCGAGTTCAACGCATGGCAGAACTCGATGCAGTTCATGCGCAACATCGTGGACGATCCGGAAATCGACGACGACGTTCAAGTCGCCATCGAGTATAACATTCCCCAGACCTCAAAGCGGGTGGACTTCATCATCATGGGAGCCACGACAGATGACGCCTCAACCGAAGCAAAAGACAACATCGTCATAGTCGAGCTGAAGCAGTGGACCAAGGCGGAAGTGGTGGACGACGACATGCACTACTGCGTAAGGACATACGTAGCTAACGACAACCGCATCGTCTGTCACCCATCCTACCAGGCCTACTCATACTCGAAGTTCATCACCAATTACTCCGAGAGAGTCCAGGACGGAGAGATAAAACTCCACCCGTGCGCGTATCTCCATAACTACGCCCCGATGTACAAACCAGCCCTTGAAACCGAAATATACCGGGACTGGTACACTGCTGCGCCATTCTTCATCCGCACCGAAGCAAAGCAATTCTCGGAGTTTGTAAAGAAATACGTTACAAAGCGCGCGAAGAACGGCGATCTCCTCTACCTCATCGAAAGCGGACGCATCCGCCCTACCAAGTCGCTGCAGGACGCTCTCACGACCATGGTCAAGGGCACGCCGGTCTTCGACCTTCTCGACGAGCAGGCGGTGTGCTTCGATATGAGTAAGCGGACCATGCTCCAGTGCCAGACGGACAAGAAGAAGCGCACTATCGTCATCCAGGGCGGTCCGGGCACGGGCAAGTCGGTGCTTGCAGTGAACCTGCTGATGCATTTCCTGAACGAGAGCCTCAACTCCGCATATGTAACCAAAAACAGTGCGCCGCGTAATGCATTTCTTAACATCCTGACCAAAGGCGACGCACACAAGCTCATAGACATCAACCACCTCTTCCGCTCACCTTTCGGCCTGTCAACTGTCCCGAAGAATGGCTACGACTGTCTGATTGTGGATGAGGCCCACCGCCTGGTAAAGAAGATGTACCGCGACAACAACGGCGAAAATCAGGTCAAGGAATGCATCGCCGCTTCCCTGTTGACCATCTTCCTCATCGACGAGGATCAAGCCGTCACTACCAGCGATATCGGCAGCATTGGAGAGATCAAGCAATGGTGCGAGACACTGAACTCACGACTTATCTTCAACAACGAAACCAAATTGATTTCCCAATTCCGCTGTAACGGTAGCGATGCCTATATCCAGTTCATCGATTCCCTACTCCAGCGCAATGAGGAATCCCTTGTACTCAACTTCCCAGAGCTCAACTACGACTTCCGCGTCTTCGATACTCCATGCGAGATGCGCGAAGCGCTGAGACAGAAAAACACAATCGACAATAAAGCTCGCATGGTCGCCGGCTATTGTTATGACTGGAATGTCAAGAACGGACGAGGGCCATGGGACATCGAACTCCCGGGCGGGTTCCTTGCAAAATGGAATCTCGAGGGAGACAAGATATGGGCAGTGAATCCAAAGTCGTTCGAAGAAGTCGGCTGCATCCACACAGCCCAAGGCCTAGAATTCGACTACGTCGGAGTTCTTATTGGTAAAGATTTGCTTTACGACGCGTCAACCGGCCATGTTTTCACCGACAAGAAGGCCATCTCTAAAGACGACCACTCCTCCGGTATCCGCACCGCCCCGGACGACGTTGCCCGCAGACTCATCCTCAACACCTACAAGACTCTTTTGACCCGCGGCCAGAAAGGGTGCTTTGTATACTGCGAGAATGAGGCATTGAGGGAGTATATGAAGGCGGCGGTGAAGGTGGTAGAATAAAGAAAAAAGCTTACCGCGCAAGACAGAGGAATACTCATAAGGCAATACCAGCGCTACTATCAATCATCTTTCATGAGCTCAAAATAGTTTATATTCATCATTATCCATATCAACGATGTCAATTTGGGATAGATTTAAACGGAGTATAGAGGCTAAAGATGTTGATACCATCAAATATGCCGTAGTCGACGCTGAGGTCGGAACCAGTGACTTAAAGGTTCACGACATTGGTGCGTTGCGGTATGATGGCGCCTATTTCCATAAGGCGGCCAAAAGAGAATTAATATCTTTCCTTTCCGGAGTAGATTATATTTGCGGGCACAATATTATCCACCACGACTCAAAGTACTTGTTTGAAGATAACCTCAATCGGTGGATATTTGTTGACACTCTTTATCTCTCTCCTCTTCTTTTCCCTGAAAGGCCATATCACAAGTTAGTCAAAGACGACAAACTATTAAGTGATCAATTAAACAATCCATTAAACGATTGCGAAAAAGCGAGGGATTTATTGTTTGATGAAATCGGCAGATGGCTTGAGCTGAGTAAAGATAAACAACTTCTGTTTTCGTCTCTATTGTCCTCACAGAAGGAATTTGCTGGATTCTTCAGGATGGTTGGGGCATCATCCCTATCAAAAAGGAACCTCCAAGGATTGATTTTCAGGATATTTGAAGGCAAAATATGCTCTCATGCTGATCTTTATTCTTTGATAGAACGCCGGCCATGCGAACTAGCATACGCACTTGCTATAATCGACACTACTGACTATCGTTCAAACACTCCTGCATGGGTTATTCGCAATTTCCCGGAGATAACTAGCGTTCTTAAAGTGCTAAGGCATTCAAGGTGTGCTGAAGGATGTCGTTATTGCAACGAGCAGTTAGATGTTCATATAAAGCTAAAACAGTTTTTTGGTTACGATTCCTTCCGTTCATATGAAGGAGAGAATCTTCAAGAGAAGGCCGCTCAAGCAGCCGTCGACGGGAAATCACTCCTAGCCATTTTCCCGACTGGTGGAGGCAAGTCACTCACTTTTCAGCTACCAGCCCTAATGCAGGGACGCACAGTCAGGGGACTAACTGTCGTAATATCACCTTTACAGTCCCTCATGAAGGATCAGGTTGACAATCTAGCCGCAAAGGGTATTACAGATGCGGTAACCATAAATGGGCTTCTTGATCCTATTTCTCGATCACTAGCTATTGAACGTGTCGCTAGTGGAGAAGCCTCCTTGCTATATATTGCCCCTGAGATGCTCCGTTCTAAAACCATCGAAAGGATTCTCTTATCAAGAAATGTTGTTCGCTTTGTTATAGATGAGGCGCATTGTTTTTCTTCGTGGGGACAAGATTTCAGAGTCGACTACCTTTACATCGGAAAGTTTATAAAGGAGTATCAAAACAAGAAAGGGGACAAACTACCTATTCCTGTTTCCTGTTTCACAGCTACCGCCAAGCAGAAGGTTATTCAAGATATCAGCGATTATTTTGAGAATACACTGGGCCTTCATCTTGAGTTATTTGCCTCGACAGCTTCTAGGACAAATCTTCATTATAGCGTTATTCACGCGGAGTCTAATGAAGACAAGTATATTAAACTTCGCCAGTTGATTTCAGAATCTGATTGTCCTACAATTATTTACGTGGCGAGAACTAAGCGTTCCCACGAACTCGCAGATAAACTCTCTCGGGACGGATTTAAGGCACTCCCCTTCAACGGGAAGATGAATGCAGATGTAAAGCAAACCAATCAAGATGCATTCATGAATGACGAAGTTCGAATAATGGTGGCCACGTCTGCATTCGGTATGGGGGTAGACAAAAAAGACGTTGGGATGGTTATCCATTATGACATCTCAGATTCTCTTGAGAACTATGTTCAAGAGGCGGGACGTGCTGGTCGAGACCCATCCCTTGAAGCTCGCTGCTACGTTCTTTATAGCGATGGCGACTTAGACAAGCACTTCATTCTATTAAATCAGACAAAAGTCAGCATTAGCGAAATTCAGCAAGTTTGGAAGGCAGTTAAGGACCTCACGCGCAATAGACCCAGAGCTGAGAGTTCCGCGCTTGAAATAGCGCGACTTGCAGGATGGGACGACTCTGTCCCGGAAATTGAAGTGCGTGTAAGAACAGCGCTATCAGCCCTTGAGCAAGCAGGATACATTGAAAGGGGAAATAATATCCCCCATGTTTATGCTACAGGGATAGCCGTTGCAAACATGGATGAAGCTCGCTCGATAATCGAGAACTCTATCTTATTCGAGAAAGAAGAGGAAATGGCGGCTATTCGGATTATCAAGTCTCTTATTTCCCAAAAGTATCTCTCCAGGGCGCAAGACCAAGAAGCAGAATCTCGAATAGATTATCTCGCAGATATTTTGGGCTTAACAAAATGGGATGTCGTGTCCTCCGTAGAAAGGATGAGACAGGCGGGGATTCTTGCTGATAGCAAGGATATGTCTGCATTCCTTCAAGACATTGGTAATACACAAAGGAAGTCTTTTTTGATTCTTGAGCGCTTCGCAGCACTCGAAAAGTTTTTATTGGAGCGCATAACAGATACACCCCTATCAATCACATACAAACAATTAAACGATGATGCGATTCGAGAGGGCATAACATCTGCAACCGAAAAAGATATTCGAACTCTTCTTTATTTCCTTACTATCAAAGGATACACTCGTCGCGGGGACTATAATCTCAACCTTGTGACAATCATGCGTGATGCAAGCTCTAGCATTATTCTTGAGCGTTACGAAAGAAGGATGCGCATTTGTCAGTTTACCATTAATTGGCTTTATAACCAGGTTAATAAAGAGGGTGATTCAAAGGCCATTCATTTTTCTTTAGTTCAGCTTCACCAGGATTTCAATGCAGCTGAGACTGGAAATACTAACGGTAAAGCGGAGGCAAATTTGACCGATATTGAAGAAGCACTATTATACTTATCTAAGATCGGGGCCATTAAGTTAGAAGGCGGGTTCCTCGTACTTTATAATGCGATGGATATCCGTAGAATTAAGGACAACAAGTATCGTTATAAGGTTGAGGACTACGCTAAACTGAACGATTTTTACAAGCAAAAAATTCAGCAAATACATATTGTCGGAGAATATGCGAATTTGATGGTTAGAGATTACGGTGCTGCACTTCAGTATGTCCGGGATTACTTCCAAATGGACTACAAGGTATTTATCTCGAGGTATTTTAAGGGCGAAAGGCCTAACGAGATACAGCGAAATATTACCCCTGAAAAATATAGGCAAATCTTCGGATCTCTTTCTCAGCGACAAATGGATATTATCTCTGACAAAGAATCGCGATTTATTGTCGTAGCGGCGGGACCTGGAAGCGGCAAGACTCGAGTGCTTGTTCATAAATTAGCATCGCTCCTTCTCCTTGAAGATGTTAAACATGAACAGCTTCTAATGCTTACTTTTTCTCGAGCTTCGGCCACAGAATTTAAACAACGCTTAATTGAACTGATTGGCAATGCGGCCCATTTTGTGGAAATCAAAACATTCCACTCCTATTGTTTTGATTTATTAGGAAGAATTGGGAATTTGGAAGAATCGGAGGATGTCGTTAGAAAAGCAGCCGACATGATAATCAATGGCGAAGTAGAGCCGACAAGGATTAGCAAAACAGTCTTAGTGATCGATGAGGCACAAGACATGAGTAATGATGAGTATTACTTGGTTCAGGCACTCATTGCTAGGAATGAAGAAATGCGAGTCATTGCTGTTGGAGATGATGATCAAAATATTTATGAATTCAGAGGTTCTAATTCACATAATCTGTTGAGGTTATCCAAATTGTCTGGTGGTCGAGTAATCGAAATGACTGATAATTATCGTAGCTCCAAGGCAATTGTTGATTTTGCAAATTTCTTCTCTTCAAGAATCTCCAAGAGACTGAAAACTACACCTATTCATTCAATGAGCCCGGAAGATGGATATGTCTCCGTCAGGCATTGCTCATCTAACAATATGTATGAGCCATTAGAACACGACTTATTATCAAGGCATCATGATGGCTCCATTGGCATTCTGACTCAAACAAATGAGGAGGCCGTCATTGTCATGGCCCACCTTAGAAAACAAGGGATTAGGGCCAATTTGATTCAGTCTGCCGATGGTTTTAACTACAGCGACTTGGCTGAGGTCCGATATTTTTTGCGTCAACTCGACTTATTAGTTAATACACCTGTAATAACTGATACTGCTTGGAACGATGCTAAGGATAAGACTTATTCCAAATATCACTCAAGCACCAGCCTGCCTTTGCTAAAAAAGTGTGTGGATCTTTTCGAGAAGACCGTTCGCACAAAATACTATACAGATTTCAAGTCGTTTGTTGAAGAGTCCAAGCTAGAGGACTTCTGCGATACTGATGGGAATGACGTCATTATCTCAACCATACACCGATCTAAAGGACGCGAGTTTGATTATGTGTACATGTTAGTCTCTGATGTCTTTAAGCTTAATGAAGACCAGTTAAGGCGATATTATGTAGGTATAACAAGGGCGAAAAAGAAACTATTCATATACACAAATAGCACCTATTTTGACGGTGGTCCCTCTTCTGTAGACTATCAATTTGACCCTAAAGAGTATCCCATGCCTGATGAAATCGTCTTACAGCTTACTCATAGGGATGTTGTTCTAGATTTTTTCAAGTCACGAAAGTCCACTATCCTAGGCCTACAAGGAGGGGATCCTTTGGATTACCACGATGATTATCTGTTCTTGCATGGATCTCAATTAAAAGTAGCAAAACTTTCTGCTAAAATGAAAGATGATCTTGCATCTTGGGAGGCCAAAGGCTATCAAGTGTATTATGCATCATCACGTTTCATTGTTGCCTGGAAAGCCAAAGATGATAAGGATGATTCGGAGACGGCCGTTCTTTTAGCAGAGCTTAGACTCTCCAAGAATCAGCTCGTAGAATAGTTCCGCGCTAGTCGCCTCAAGGCACTTGAATGCTTTTCGAGGGGAGCTCTTCACTGCTATCGAGTAAGCGGTGCAGCAGTTTGCCTCGGGCGGACGTGCCCACCCCCGGGCACGGGAAGGGGGTAGGCGTCCGTCCTAGACAAGTTATCGCGAAGCGATGACGCAGGATAGGATGGAAGGGGCCGGAAGGAGCGAAGCGACTGGAGTTCCGCCAGGGCCTGCCGCCCGCGCGGAAAAGAAGGACAACTGATTATTTGGATTGCGGTTTAATGGACATTTTCGGTTGGTGAGACCCGGTATAACCCTTTGATTTATAGAGAATTATAGCTAAATAGATGAAACGCGTTTCATCTATTTAGTGATATGGAAAAAATAAGACGTCGTCAAAGGTGTCCCAAATGTGGTTCTCTAGACGTAATA
>JAGCVW010000020.1 GCA_017962165.1 Bacteroidales bacterium
AGTCCGCGGGGCTTTCCTTCTTCCTCGGCGTAGAAGCGGAGGTTTTCGAGAAGGAGGGCCTCACCCGGCTTAAGGGCGTCTGCCTGAGCCTTGTCTTTCTGGCAGTCTTCTGCGAACTGGACGGGAACACCGAGGAGCTCGCTAACGCGGCCGATGAGGTGTTTAAGGGAGAACTTGGCGTCTACTCCCTTCGGGCGGCCGAGGTGGGACATGATGATGAGGGAACCGCCTCCGGCGAGAACCTTCTTAAGGGTAGGGATGGCGGCACGGATGCGGGAGTCGTCGGTGATTTCGAACTTTTCGTTCAGAGGAACATTGAAGTCTACGCGAACGATGGCTTTCTTGCCGGCGAAATCATAGGAATCGATAAACTGTTGCATATGCTATTGAGATTTTGAATTTTCAAATCTTTCAAAGGTAGCAATTTTTTCAATATCTTTGCATTGATATGACCGAGTATCCATCCCAAAACTGGCGTGATTACGAACTGATCGATTGCGGCGACGGCGAAAAGCTGGAGCGCTTCGGAAAGTACGCCATGATTCGCCCCGAGCCGAAGGCGATTTGGTCGAAGACTATGTCCGAAGCCGAATGGCTGAAGATGGCCCACACTCGCTTCTCCCCCGGCGCCGGATTCGGCAAGGCCGGCAAGGAAGACAGCGGAACTTGGGACAGGCTTAAGAAGATGGAAGACCAGTGGCATATCATCTACCCCGGCCTGCAAAAGGGGCTGGAGTTCGACCTGAGGCTCGGCCTGACTTCTTTCAAGCACGTCGGCGTCTTCCCCGAGCAGGCCCCGAACTGGGAGTTCATCTACTCGCATGCGAAACCCGGGACGAAAGTCCTCAACCTCTTCGCCTACACTGGCGCCGCATCCCTCGCGGCGAAGGCGGCGGGCGCAGACGTGACCCATCTGGACTCGGTCCGGCAGGTGGTCACATGGGCGCGCGGGAATATGGAAAGCAGCGGCCTCGACGGTATCCGATGGGTGGTTGAGGACGCGATGAAGTTCGCCAAGCGCGAGGCCAAGCGCGGCAACCGCTACAGCGGCATCATCCTCGATCCGCCGGCCTATGGACATGGCCCCGACGGGGAGCGCTGGAAACTGGACGACTGCCTGTTCGAGCTGCTCCGGAACGTGGCCCAGATACTCGAACCGAAGGACAGTTGGATGGTCCTCAACCTTTATTCAAACGGCTACAGCGCCCTTCTGGGCGAAACGGTCGTCAGGGAAGCGTTCAAGCTCGGCGACTCCCAATATACGCTCGAGAGCGGAGAGCTTGCCCTGCGCGACCGCTTCGGCAAAGATCTCCCGCTCTCGATAGTGGTGAGGCTGACCCGTTAGTCTTTCCCCAGAATAGCTTTTATGCTGGCTTCGATGGAGCCGGCAAGTTCGGTGTTGCCGCCCTTCTTCACTTCGTCCTCCAGATAATAGAGGTATTGGAGCTCGGTCTCGAAGTCGTCCTGGGCATAGCTGTAGAAATCGTAGTAGAACCACGCGGCCGAAAGCATCTGGTCAGCAAGTTCGGTCGCCAGCGCGTCGGCCTTTTCTTTCTGGCCGTATTTGTAGTACTGTCCGATGATATCGATCATCATGTAGTCGTTGGCGATAAAGCCGACGGGGATGGTCTCCAGCGGCAGCTGCCTGGTGGCGTCCATCCCGCGGTCGAGCAGGTCGACAGCCTCTGCGGTGAAGCCGCCCTTTGCCATGGAGTGGGCCGCGGTCGCGAAGAGCTGGCGCACGGACATCACTCCAAGATGGGTATACATGTTCTGATAATCGACGAACCATCCGTCCGCCTTGAGGGCGTCGAAACGGTAGACATCCTTGAGCTTGCGGTAAAGGCCGTCGATGTCGACGACGCCGGCGCTCAGGCTGCTTATCTTGTTGCGGATGGGCACCAACTTATAGGAGAAGCCCTCATAGAAGAGGTACTCTTTGATGCCGATGTTGAGGTCGCCGCCCTGGTTGAGCATATTGATGGGCCTGGACCAGTCGTAGCCAGACAGCAGGTCGAGCATGAACAGTTCAGGCTTGCTGAGGTAGTCCTTTCCTTTTGGAATAGTCAGAGTGATGCTCTCAGGGATGGCGTCCTTGAACTCGGGCGGGACGATCCCGTACTTCAGCACGTTCTCCCTGTTTACCGGGACCACGATTTTGCGCGAAGGAATGTAGTCAACCTTGCGCCCGCTGGCCAGCGACACTTTAAGCTGGGGGTGACGGAACACGGCCATGACGTCCTGGATGGACATTTCGGTCCCACGGTTGTCGACAATGGGGACATATTCGTTTGTTCCGTAGAGGTACTGGGCCTGGGGGACCGAGAGCGGCAGCGGAGCCGACTCGTTGCAGGCGTACTTCATCTGGTCGATATACCAGTCGGTGCCGAGCAGCGAGGTATTAAGGATACGGACGTCCGTCCTGATGCTCTCGACTTCCTGGGCGTACCAGAGAGGGAAGGTATCGTTGTCTCCATGGGTGATGAGGAAGCCGTTCGGGCCCACGGAATTCAGGTAGTTCGCTGCGAGCTCGACTGCGGTACGCCTGCCGGAGCGGTCGTGGTCGTCCCAGTTCTGGGCGGCCATGAGCACGGGCACGAGCAGGCAGGCAGCCGTCGCTCCCGCGGCCACGGCGGTCTTGCCCTTACCCTTCAGCGCGTCGGTGATCCACTCATACAGCGCAGCCACGGCGACGCCTATCCATATCGAGAAGAAATAGAACGAGCCCGCGTATGCGTAATCGCGCTCGCGCACCTGATAGGGAGGCTGGTTCAGATACAGGACTATTGCGATACCGGTCATGAAGAACATAAGGAAGGTAAGCCAGCAGCCGCGCTTGTCCTTTCCGAACTGGAAGCACAGGCCAAGCAAGCCGAGCAGCAGAGGCAGGAAGAAGTAGTGGTTCTTGCCCTTGTTGTTCCTGAGGATGTCGGGGGCGTTGCTCTGGTCTCCAAGGCGGGCGCTGTCGATAAACTTCACGCCGCTCTCCCAGTTGCCGTGGAACAGGTTTCCGGGAGCAGGGGCATGGATCTCGTTCTGCCTTCCGACGAAGTTCCACATGAAGTAGCGCCAGTACATCCAGTTCATCTGGTAGTCGAAGAAGTAGCGCAGGTTCGCGCCCATGGTCGGCTTGCGATGCTGGGCGCCGGGAATCTTGCGGCCCTTGCCGCCGGTATAAGCCTCGTAGAACTTTTCGTACTTACCGTCCGGAGAACTGCTCCACATACGCGGGAACAGCATCTTGCCTGAGCTCTTGTACTGCGCGTCCACCGGACCTTCGACCTTCTTGTACTTGCCGTCCAGGGGAGCCCAGTATTTGGTGCTCTTCAGGTCATAGGGGGCGTCGTAGTACTGTCCGTAGACAAGAGGTGTCTTGCCGTACTGCTCGCGCGACAAGTAGCGCACGAGGGTGAAGGCGTTGTCGGGCTGGTATTCGTTGGTCGGTGTCTTGGCTGTCGAGCGGATGATATCCACCGTAAACAGCGAAAAACCTATCACGATAACCGTAAACGAAAGCAGGACTGTGTTCCAGAACACCTTTCCGGCCTGCTGGGTGCGGATTATGCCCCAGAAGCAGAGGGCGAGCAGCGCAATCATGAAGAACGCCGCGCCGGTGTTGTACCCAAGACCGAGAACGTTCACGAAGAACAGGTCGAAGTAAGCCGCGAACTTCGGCAGCCAGGGAATGATAAGGAACAGTATGAGCGCGAGAATCACCACTCCGACGAGGAATATCTTTACATACTGCCAGAAGGTATAATCGGGCTTCTGACGGAAGTAGTACATAAACACGAGAGCCGGGATGGCGAGCAGGTTCAGAAGGTGGATACCTATGCTCAGACCCATCAGGAAGGCGATCAGGACTATCCAGCGGTTGGCATGGGGCTCTTCGGCATGGTCGTACCACATGGTCATGGCCCAGAAAACGAGGGCCGTGAAGAGGCTCGACATGGCGTAGACCTCGCCTTCAACAGCCGAGAACCAGAAGGTGTCGGAGAAGCAGTATGCGAGGGCGCCGACGAGGCCGCTGCCGAGGACGGCTATTGCCTGTCCCAGGCTGTAGGAACCGTCCTCGGCCGGCCTCACTATGCGCCTGACCAGCCACACTATCGTCAGGTAAAGGAGGAAGATGGTGAGGGCCGAGCAGATTGCGCTGAGCGCATTGACCAGAACGGCGGCGTGGGCGGCATCGCCGAAGATGGTGGGGATACGGGCGAAAAGCTGGAAGACAGGGTTTCCCGGAGGGTGGCCCACTTCCAGTTTGTATGACGATGCAATGAATTCGCCGCAGTCCCAGAACGACGCGGAGGGCTCAATCGTCAGCAGGTATGTCACCGCCGAGACCACGAACGCCACCGCCGCTGCGATCTTATTCCAAATATTAAACTGTTTGCTGTTCATAGAACTGCAAATATAACGTTTTTGATTGTATCTTTGCAACGAACGGGCCGGCAGGTCGCTTTTCCGACCTGTCTCCTCCCGACCAACATCAGAGGAATGCGCCAAATGGTTGCTTTTCCTCCCTATCGCCGGAAGACGCTACGCGTATGGCGGCGACCCTGCCCGGGTAAATGGTCGGAAAAGTAACCATTTGGTGCATTGGCTATGCAGGATAACGATTGGAAGAAGCGTCTGGGGGTGGTCTATTCGACCAACCCGGATTTTCAGTATACGGAGGCGGCGGACGAGCAGGCTGAGACGCTCGCGCCAGCTAAACAGCGGTTAATCGTCAGGATCGACCGCAGCGGGCGCGGGGGCAAGCAGGTAACCCTGGTCCAGGGATTCGTGGGCAGGGAGGACGACCTGGACGAGCTCGGCCGCACGCTTAAAAAGAAATGCGGGGTGGGCGGAACCGCCAAGGACGGAGAGATCGTCATTCAGGGCGACTGGCGCGACCGCATAGTCGGCCTGCTTCTCGAAATGGGCTATAACGCCAAACGCGGGAACTAAGCGAACATGATCCAGGATTTCCCCAACGGCAGACTGTGGATGTCGGACGAGCCGCTTCAGGCTCTCGCCCGGGAGGCGTCATGGTCCCAGGACCCCGTCCATTCGGTCATCGCCATTCTGGCCATAGTCCTGCTGATCGTGTTCATGCGCGACTACTTCATCCTCTGGACCCCGGTCATGCGCTGTCTCGTGCGCGCCAAGGCGAACGTGGAGATTGAGCACAGCATCCAGCTCGCCCGCACCCGCAACCGCGCCGCCCTGTTGATGCTGCTCCCCATGTGGCTAATTGCAGAAAGGTTCAGCCTCCTGAGCGAACGGATGTGGCTCTCGCTGGCAATCATGCTCGGATACCTGCTGGTAAAGCGACTGATTGCGGAGATCCTGCTGCCGTCGAAACTCCCGGCCGAAGTGAGGCTCGCCGTGCGCCGTGCGCTTTACACCTACGGGATAGTGCTCGCGTTCGTGATGATGGCGACCGTGGGGCTGTGGCTGCTCATCCACTGGGACGCCGAAGTCATGGTGTGGGTATTCGGGGCCGAGGCTGGAGCTACCCTCCTGCTTTCGATGGCCAGAGAGAGTGAAATTTTAAGCTCAACATATCGTCCTTTGGCTAGATTTTTGTATCTTTGCGCCCTCGAACTGGTGCCCGCAGCCGGGCTCGTGGCAGTTGGATTAGTAGCAGCATAGGACGATGAAAAGAATACTTATATCTCAGAATACCCCTTCTAACCTAACTCCGTACACCTCTATTTCTGACAAGTACGGCGTCAAGTTTGATTTTTTCCCCTTCTTCAAGATTGAGCCCCTGAGTTCGATGGAATTCAGGACCCAGAGGGTGAATATCGCCGATTACACGGCGGTGGTATTCTCTTCGCGCTTCGCGATCGACGCTTACTTCAAGCTTTCCGAAGAACTCAGGTTCAAGGTGCCTGAGACGATGAAATATTTCTGCTCTACGGAACTCGTGGCCATGTATCTTCAGAAACACATCGTGTACCGCAAAAGGAAGATTTTCTTCGGGGACGGTTCTGTAGAGTCCATACTTGCGCTCATCACCAGCAAGCATGCGGGAGAAAAATTCCTGATGACGGCGGCCGAGTCCGAGAACGCCCGGAACGCTATCGCGCTTTTCAAGGAAGCCGGAATCGACGTGACGGCTGCGAATTTCGTAAAGTCCGTGCCCCAGGACCTTAAGGGCATAGATCTCCACAGCTACGACATGATAGTCCTTTACAACAAGGCAGACGTAGCGTCGATCTTCGCCAGCTATCCTGATTTCAGGCAGGAAGACCTTAAGATAGCTTCCTACGGCAAGGGAGTGGTCAACGCCATCACCCAGGCCGGTCTCTCAATCGAGCTCCAGGCTCCCACGCCGGAGGCTCCGTCCGTGGCGAAAGCCCTCGACCTCTACCTCGCTTCCCACAAATAATTCGATGGACGCCTCGCTGCCCAAAACCGAAAGGCTGAGCGGAAAAACCGCCCTCGCCCGCCTTCTCGACGGCGGACGCTGGGGCGCGACGGCCCACCTGAAGTACTGCTGGCTCGCGGGCGAGGGTTCATGCAACCGTATTCTGGTCACTGTGCCAAAAAAATTCTTCAAGAGGGCCGTACGGCGCAATTTGCTCAAGCGCAGGCTGCGCGAAAGCTACAGGCTGCAGAAAGGATTGCTGGCCGGAAGCGGAGTTGATTTCATGATCAGCTACAATACCGACGAAGTGCTTGATTCGTCCGTGATTTACGGGGAAGTCGGGGAAATACTGACCATAATCTCCTCGAAGTTATGAGTTTCTGGGGAGTCGTGAAGAAGGTGCTCAGCGCGCCTTTCATTCTTCTTATAAAGTTCTACCAGATCTGCATCTCGCCCCTGAAGGGCGGGCCCACATGCAGGTTCACCCCGACATGTTCGCAGTATGCGCTGGAAGCTTTCCGCAAATACGGTCCGTTCAAGGGGTTCTGGCTGTCGCTGAAGCGTATTCTGCGCTGCCATCCCTGGGGCGGAAGCGGATATGACCCTGTGCCATAAATTTGTTATATTTGTGACTCAATGAGGAACATCCGCAACTTCTGTATCATCGCGCACATCGCCCATGGCAAATCGACCCTGGCCGACCGCCTTCTCGAACTCACGCAGACGCTTTCTGCGCGGGACATGGAGAATCAGGTGCTCGACGATATGGATCTGGAGCGCGAAAAGGGCATCACCATAAAGAGCCACGCGATCCAGATGGAGTACTCGTACAAGGGCGAGCCTTACAAACTCAACCTTATCGACACTCCCGGCCATGTCGACTTCTCCTACGAAGTCTCCCGCTCGATAGCCTCATGCGAAGGCGCGCTTCTGGTGGTGGACGCCACCCAGGGCGTGCAGGCGCAGACCATATCGAACCTCTATATGGCCATTGACCATGGCCTTGAAATAATCCCGATCATCAACAAGATCGACATGGATTCGGCGCAGGTCGACGTAGTGACCGACGAAGTGTGCGACCTGCTGGGCTGCTCGCCGGAAGAGGTCTACAAGATCTCGGCGCGCACTGGCGAGGGCGTGGCCCCGATTCTCGACGCCATCGTCGAGAAGATTCCCGGGCCGTCCTCCTCGGCTTCCGCGCCGCTCCAGGCCCTCATTTTCGACTCCGTCTTCAACCCCTTCAGGGGCGTCATCGCCTACTTCAAGGTAGAGAACGGCTCGGTCGCGAAGGGCGACAAGGTGAAGTTCTTCGCCACCGGCATGGAATACGACGTGGAGGAGGTGGGCTGTCTGAAAATGAAGCTCGTCCCGACCGCAAGAATCGAGGCCGGCGACGTGGGCTACATCATCACCGGCATCAAGAGCGCGGTGGAGGTGAAGGTGGGTGATACTATTACCCACGTCGCCGACCCCTGCAGCGAAGCGATCGCCGGATTCGAGGAAGTCAAGCCCATGGTTTTCGCGGGCATGTACCCCGTCCAGGCCGACAAATTCGAGGAACTGCGCGCCGTGCTCGAGAAGTTCAAGCTCAACGACGCGTCGTTCTTCTATGAGCCCGAAAGCTCGCTCGCGCTGGGGTCCGGCTTCCGCTGCGGTTTCCTGGGGCTGCTCCACCTCGAGATAGTGCAGGAGCGCCTGTTCCGCGAGTTCGACATGGATGTGATTACTACGGTACCCAACGTCTCGTACAAGGTCTACACGACCCAGGGCGAGGTGGTGACCGTCCACAACCCATCGGGCATGCCGGCCCCGACCCTCATCGACCACATCGAGGAGCCCTACATCCGCGCGCAGATCATCTCGAAGACCGAGTTCTTCGGGCCCATCATGAAGCTGTGTCTTGACAGGCGCGGAACCCTCATAAGCCAGCACTATATCACGGCCGACAGAATCGAGCTGAACTACGACCTGCCGCTCTCTGAGATAGTTTTCGACTTCTATGACAAGCTGAAGACCATCTCGAAAGGCTATGCGTCGTTCGATTACCACCTGACGGACTTCCGTCCGGCAAGGCTGGTGAGACTGGATATACTTTTGAACGGCGAGCCGGCTGATGCGCTTTCGACCCTTATCCATGAAGACAACGCATACACCTTCGGGCGCAGGATGTGCGAAAAGCTGAAGGAGCTTATCCCCCGCCAGCAGTTCGACATCCCCATCCAGGCCGCCATCGGCGCAAAGATTATCGCCCGCGAGACGGTAAAGCAGGTGCGCAAGGATGTTACGGCGAAGTGCTACGGCGGCGATGTGACCCGTAAGCGCAAGCTGCTCGAAAAGCAGAAGGAAGGTAAGAAGCGCATGCGTCAGATCGGTACCGTTCAGGTGCCCCAGTCGGCGTTCATGGCCGTTTTGAAACTCGACTCATGATACTGTTTTTGGGAAATATCGGCACGGGTGAGATTATCATCATCGCGATTGTGGTCCTGCTGCTTTTCGGCGGGAAGAAGATTCCCGAACTTATGCGCAGTTTGGGGAAGGGTTTGAAGCAGTTCCGCGACGGAGTAAAGGATATAAAGGACGATCTGGATGTCTGACGAGATGACCTTCTGGGACCATCTCGAAGTTTTGCGGTGGTCGATATTCAGGACGCTGGGAGCGATCCTCGTTCTTTTTGTAGTCGCTTTCGCTTTTATGCCCTCGCTTTTCGATGCAGCTATTCTGGCACCTACAAGCGGCGACTTTTTCGCCTACCGCCTCTTCGGAGGGCTGTTCAGCAGCGATTTCAAGGTTGACATAGTAAACATCAACGTCACGGCGCCGTTTTTTACGCATATGCGCACCGCGTTTATGCTGGCGCTCGTGGTGGGCTTCCCCTACCTGCTTGTGGAGATATGGCTGTTTGTCAAGCCTGCGCTGTACCGCAACGAGAAGCGCGGAATGGGCCTGGCCATGCTGGCGGTCGCCTTCCTGTTTTATCTTGGCTGCGCCGTCGGGTATCTGGTCGTTTTTCCCCTGACCTTCAGGTTCCTGGCCGGATACCATATCGGGACGGGAATATTGACCCAGATATCTTTGAATTCCTACATCTCGACTTTCGTGTCGATTATCTTTATTATGGGCCTGGTGTTCGAGCTGCCCGTCCTGGCATGGGTGCTTGGCAAGTTCGGGATTGTCAACAAGGACATGCTGCGGAAGTATCGCCGCTATGCGATTGTTGTTTTATTAGTTCTGGCGGCAGTCATCACTCCCACAGGCGACCCGTTTACACTTATGGTTGTCTTTCTGCCTATTTATCTACTGTACGAGGTCTCGATCCTCGTCGTTCCCGCCGCGGCTGTCTCAGAATAGTCTTCGGCGTGCATACCTGGTTGGTTTTTCGACCAGGTGTGAGCATTTTCGGCCAAAAACGCACATACCTGGCACGATTTCGCACCAGGTATGCACGTTTATTCGAAAAGTTGGCACATCTCCCTATCATCGCGTAGGGAGATGTACCAACTTTTATTTGCGTTTCAGGACTTTGCGGGCTGCGGCGGCGATGGCCTCGGCGTTGAGGCCGTAAGCGGCGAGGAGCTCCGCGGGGGTGCCGGACTGGCCGAAGCGGTCGGCGCCGTTGACGAAGTCAATCGGCACGGGGACCGCGGAGGCCGCCACTCCGGCGACCGCCTCTCCGAGCCCGCCTGCCATGTTATGTTCTTCGGCGACAACTGCGCAGCCGGTCTTCCTGAGCGAAGCAATAACCGCGGCCTCGTCCAGAGGCTTGACGGTAGGGATGTTCAGCACTTCGGCGCTGATGCCTTCGGCCTCGAGGGCCTCGGCCGCGAGCAGCGCTTCCCATACAAGATGTCCGCATGCTATCAGAGTAACATCCTTGCCTTCATTCAGATTATAGACTTTGCCGATCTCGAACGGCTCGTCTTCCGGGGTGAAATTAGGCACCGACGGGCGGCCGAACCTCAGATAGACGGGGCCGTTGTATGCCGCCGCGGCGATGGTCGCGTTCTTTGTCTGGTTATAATCGCACGGAACGATAACCGCCATCCCGGGAAGGGCGCGCATAAGTGCGATGTCCTCCATGGTCTGGTGGGTGGCGCCGTCTTCGCCGAGGGTAATTCCGGCATGCGAAGAAGCAATCTTTACGTTGGTATGGCCATAGGCCACCTCCTGACGGAGCTGGTCATAGACGCGGCCGGTCACGAACTCGGCGAACGAGCCGATGAACGGGATCTTCCCCGTCGTGGCCAGACCGGCTGCAACTCCAACCATGTTCGATTCTGCGATTCCGCACTGGATGAACCTGTCCGGGAACTCAGCCGCAAAGGCGTCCATCTTCACCGAGCCTTTCAAATCAGCTGTAAGAGCAAGAACGCGGCTGTCGCGTTTGCCTGCCTCGAGAAGGCCCGCGCCGAAACCGCTGCGGGTGTCCTTCTTACCTGAGTCGATATACTTCTTCATACTAATAGTCTCCCAAAGTTTCTTCCAGCTGGGCGAGGGCCTTCTCTACCTCTTCGGCGTTCGGGGCCTTGCCGTGCCATTTGTGTGTTCCGGCCATGAAATCGACGCCATGGCCCATTTCCGTCTTGAAGAGTATCATCTTCGGCTTGCCGTTCTGTGCATGAGCCAGTTCGAAGGCCTGCAGGATACTTTCGAAATCGTGGCCGTCGGCAAGGATGACGTCCCAGCCGAATGCGGCCCATTTGTCGCTGAGGTTATCGATTCCGGTGATGGTCTCAGTCGGGCCGTCGATCTGCTGGCCGTTGAGGTCGGTGAAGGCGACGAGATTGTCCACTTTATGGTGAGGGGCCCACATTGCGGCCTCCCAAATCTGGCCCTCCTCGCTTTCTCCGTCTCCCAGAAGGACGAACACGCGATGGTCGTCGCCGTCGAGTTTCTTGCCGAGCGCCATGCCCGCGGCGGCGGACAGGCCCTGACCCAGCGAGCCCGAAGGAGCGAAGATTCCGGGGAGATGGTCCGTCACGCAAGGGTGGCCCTGGAGGCGCGTGCCGAACTTCCTAAGCGTGCCGAGCTCGCTCACCGGGAAATAGCCGGCGCGCGCGAGGACGCTATAATAGACGGGGGCGAGATGACCGGCGGAGATCACGAACATGTCCTGTCCATGGCCCTCGCGAGTCCACGTCTTAGGGTCGTGGCGCATTTCACTGAAATACAGCGCGGTCATCACGTCAGTGATGCCGAGCGAGCCGCCAGGATGCCCGGATTTCGCCGCGCCCACCATCCTGATGATGTCGCGACGCACCTGCGAGGCGGTTTTCTTTAGGGTTTCGATATTGGTCATAGTTATACGAATTGTCCATCACACATATGCATCGTCCTGTCGCAGAGGTCGGCAAGGTCGGGGTCGTGGGTAACGATCACGATGGTCTGGCCGAGCGAGTCGCGAAGGTCGAAGAAAAGCTGGTGGATTTCCTGTTTGGTTGCTGAGTCGAGGTTGCCGGTTGGCTCGTCGGCGAGCAGGACGGCGGGGTCGTTGATGAGCGCACGGGCGATCGCGACCCGCTGCTGCTCGCCGCCGGAGAGCTCCGCCGGTCTGTGGTCCATCCTGTTCCACAGCCCGACCCGCGAAAGCATTTCCTCGGCGGCCGCCTTCATCTGAGACTGGGTGCGCCCGCCGGCTATCATCGCCGGAATCATCACGTTCTCAAAGGCAGTGAACTCAGGCAGGAGGTGATGAGCCTGAAAGACGAAGCCAATCGTGCGGCCGCGGAAGGCGGCCAGTTCTCTTTCTTTGAGCCCAAGCGCATTCTTCCCATCAATCTTTAACTCTCCACTATCCGGGGTCAGGAGTGTACCGAGTATCTGAAGAAGAGTCGTCTTTCCGGCGCCTGATGCGCCCATGATCGAAACGACTTCTCCCTTCTCGACGCTGAAATCCACGCCCTTCAGCACCTCCAGGGCACCGAACGACTTCCTTATTCCTTTTGCCTCGATAATCATTCTTACAAATTTAATAAAAAACCTGATACGAACTATTTGTATATTTGCCATTATGAAACGCATTCTATTCCTTATTATGTTACTTTGCGCGGTGGGGGCCTGCAGCCAACCGGGCGTGGATAATCATGAATTGGAGGGGAATTGGGACGCCATGAAATTGGACAAGCCCAAATTGGAGTTCACGGCGGAAGGCGGAGTTGACACTGTTACCGTAAAGAACTATACCTCGTGGTGGGTTTCCGGAGGATACAACCTCAAACGGGACGAGAATGGCATAGGAACGCAAGACGGAAAATATTACCACCCCACTCGTTTCGTTTTTCTTGATGCAGAATGGTTCCAGGCTCTGGTTCCAGACAACGGAAAGAGCAATCAGGTTATCGTAACAGTTGATGCAAATACTCTCGGCAAGCCAAGAGAAGCGATTTTAGAGATGACCGGTGGCGACATCTTTAGCCACATCTTAATCTACCAGCAGTAAAAAAGGTTTTGATATTTGCCTAAACGCGCCTATCTTTGCAACCCCTTACAGGGAATTCGGGGTGTGGCGCAGTTGGTAGCGCATCTGGTTTGGGACCAGAGGGTCGCATGTTCGAGTCATGTCACCCCGACTTCTTTTACACCGCAAGGATTATCGCGGGAACTTTGCGACAGAAGCGAGTAATTACCCTCTTAAATAGCATACTTATGAAAACAGCAAAGTTTATTCTTGGCCTCGTTGCATGTCGCTATTCTGCTCCTGCGTAAAATACGAGGGTGAGAAAAAGGTATATCCGGGAAAAGAGTATCTGGTCGCATCTGAACGGGGATGCTTCCGCGGTGAGTACGATGGCTGGATCCCGTACTATTTTGTGAAAGAAAAAGGAAGCGCCAAGTGGGAAACATATGAATATTTTGAGGGCTTGAATATGTCCCTGGCCAAGAGAAACAGCCTGACAATTATTACGTGCCCGGTCACGAATACCGCATAATTGCTCGCAAAGTAGAGGATCCGGAACTGCTGAAATTTGAGGACGGACCATCCTCCATATACCTGCGGTTGGTCAAAATACTCTCCGATGAGCAGAAAAACACCGAAGGCTTACCGGACAACTATACTCCTTACATCGAAGAATAACCTCTCCGCAAAGAAGAGGTTCAACTGCCGGTCCTTTAGCGACCGCTTCGCCAATCTATTGATTACTCACCGTGCATACCTGGCGCTGAAAAGTGCCAGGTATGAGCGTATTTGGCCGAAAATGCTCATACCTGGTCGAAAAACTAACCATGTATGCACGCCAAGAAGCCCTACCCCATTATCCACTTCCCTACTTTAGGGATGCGGCGGATGAGGCAGCAGAGAAGGGCAACTGAAACAAAGGAGATAACGGCAGTCAATAGAATCTGAGTAGGAGTAGTCCAAACTGGGCCCAGAACACCATCCAAGCCAAGGCCGAGCCAATTACGAATCCAACCGGATACCAGGCCAAGCAGCAGCAAATGGCTCAAATACATCCCGTAGCCGGCCTGCGAGACGGGGACCACGACGCGGCGGATGAACGCGGAATCGGAGTCACCGATCTTTCGCAGCAACAATATCCATGCGACAGTCATCAGCGCGACGCCAAGCGTGTCGTTAAGCCATGGTCCTTCCCACAGCGCGGCGAGCCCGACGGGTCCCTCAACGGGGAATGATCCGCCACAGTCAGCCCATACGCGGGCCAGGAACCCGCCGGAGCAAATGGCGAAACCGGCAAGGAACGAGGGCAGCGCGACCGCGAGAGTCCGGCCCCATGACAACACGCCGACGAACTTGCGGAAATACAGCCCAAGCAGCATATACCCCACGAACCCGCTAAGGTAATAGAACACGCCGTAGGCATTCCAGCTGGCCTCGCCCCACAGCGGGTACAGCGCGGCGTTCGGAATCCCCGAGGGCCCATAAATAACGGGCGCGGGGCCTCCAACCATCTGCCTGATAAGCGGGATCACGGTCGTAAACAGCCATATGCCAAGATACACCTGCAGCTCGCGCTTCCCGACCTTTTCGGCCCACGGCGAAAGCAGCGGCATAAGAAGATACAGGCCGAGGAGCATGTACACGAACCACATATGCCCGGCGGCATAGTTGAAGTTCAGCAGCAAATCGCGGAAATTCTGAACGGGTTCGCCCCAAACCAGCGCATAAACCACCGACCACACGGCGAACGGGATCAGTATCCTAACCGCACGCCGCTTGAAAAACTCACCCGTCGGATAATGCAGCGGAAACTGCAGGTAGCTCGATGCCACGACGAACAGCGCTACGCACGCGCGCGGCAGTACATTAAGGAACGCGACCCAGAATGCGTCGGCCTTGGTCAAGATAAGCGAGCCCTCGCCGCCCAGGTAGAAAGGTTCGCAGCTATGGGTCAGCATCACCCCGAAGCAGGCGATGATGCGCAGCCAGTCTATCCAGATTTCGCGTTTCATGCGGCAAACTCCATTCGAACGAGGAAACGGACGGCTCCTTCCGCTCCCCCGCCGAAATACCAGACATCGCCCTGACGTCCAAGGCGGAAGTCAACGGTCATGTCGGGCGACACTTCGGCGAAATAGTTGATCTCAAGGTCCCTGAGGTCATGCTCGGCCAGATAGTCGAACGGCAGCGCGTCCAGCGCCCACTCCGTATAGCAGCAGTTGTTGACATGGCCGTTGGTGTCGATCTCGCTGAACAGCGGGACATGCGAGCCGGCCGGTTCCATGGTTATACCCTCTGGAAGCACGAGCTTGGTGCAGAACGGCAGCGTATCTTCCTCGCAGTGGGAGTCCTCGCGGAACGGGGGCATCCCTCGGAAGATCGTGCGGTTCGCGAGGTCGAGCACGGTCCATGCAGAAGTCGCCTGCACGACCGTCTCCGAGCCGCGGAAGATGCGGAAGTTACGGTGCCACAGCGGGCCGGTCTTCCCGCGCGACCATGTCTCCACACGGAGGTCGTCGCCCCACATGGGCATGGCCTCGAAACTGATATGGATGCGGTTGAGCACCCATGCCAGACCCAGCGGGCGAAGCGCGTCGTACCCGGCCCCGCAGAACGCCGAACCGGCATAGGCCGCCTCCTGAAGGCAGCACTGGAGGTAGAACGGTTTCAGGCGGCTTTTGCAGTCCACTTCGTGGCTCTGTACCTTTGCGTTTATCGATACTTTGTTCATTTCAATTTTTGGTTACTTTGCCCCCTGGAGAGCAAAGTAACTGCTTATTTTCGTGTTTTTTATAGTTACTTTGCCCTGACGGGGGCAAAGTAACTATAAAAGTTCTCCATCAAGGCCGACCGTCTGAGCGTGGAACGGGTCAAGGACCTCGTCGATGAGGCGGGCGGCTTCGAGGCGGGTGACAGATGATTGATTGCGAAGGGGCGTGTCAATCGAGTGCCCGGATATCCTTTCTATGAGTTCGACAAACGCCGCTCCGGTAAATGTGGCTGTCGAACTGTCATCGGCCATGCCGTAGTAATCCTTCAGGTACAGTTCATTGCGCTGCAGCTTGTCATTAATCCTGAAGCGCATTTCGTTGGACCAGCCTACCGTCTCGCCCTTGCCGCGCATGATGCCGGTTGAGCCTACGCGCTGCAGCACCAGGAAGTCGGGGCTGGATGGTTCGAGGTCCAGATACGGCTGGAGCCGGGCGCCGCCCTTGAGCAGCACTTCCTGCACGTCGCGCACGGAAACCTCACGCACTGCCTTGCGCTTGCGGATCGAAAGGGCGGCCAGCGCTCCAGCCGCCTGGCCCAGTTCCATGGTCACGGGCTGAAGGCGGGTAGATCCGTTTATAAGGTTGGTCACCGATATGGACTTTTCAGCTACAAGCAGATTCTCCTTGCCTTTGGGAATCATCACGCCCAGCGGCACGGTGAAGGGCGCTATCTTCGGGAAATTAATCGCTATGCTCTGCCAGTCGGGATACTGGTAGTGATGGTGGTCGACTGGATAATCGCCGACAGCAATGCCGGTACGGTAGCCCTTGTAGTCGAAAGGCGAGGACGCTTCGTTTACGCTGAAGAGGTATTCGCCTTCGATGCGGCGCGACTCCCGGTGATATGGAATCAGAGGGAAGCGGTCCTCTGTAGGATACTGGTCGTCGGCGAGGCCATAGGTCGTGTAACCTATCTTTGTCTGGAGGTAGTACAGGAAACCCAGCGAGTGGAGTTTTGCCTGGGCGATGGCGGCTGCGCGCTCCTCCCGGGTCATGTCCACGAGGTTGACGTAGTAGTCGTTGCCGTAGATGGGCCAGTTGATCATAATCTCTCCGCCGGGCAGCAGTCCGTAGGACATCATCTCTTCGGCCGACCAGATCGTCTGGCCGGTGGTGTTTGCAACATTGTATTTGCTCTTGCAGCTGTTGTAGTAGCGGCTTTCGTCGTAGCCCTCCGGGCAGGCTATTGTCACATCGCGGCCGTAGTTTTTCAGGGTCATGACCATCGTCAGGTCCTGGACCACGTCGTTCGGGCCTATGGCCATCGATTCTCCCGCGTACGAAGGGGAGTCCATGCCAAGGCGGTAGGGGACGCCGGCGGCGCGGGCCACGTCGCCCAGCTCCGTGCAGTCGATCACTACATCCGCCTCGATCGTCCTCGCTCCGGACGGGGTGTCGAACGTGGCGCTCCAGCCGCCGGCTCCCCCGCTGATTTTCGAGAATATTGCTTCCTTTATGAGCGTTATATTATTATAGTTCGCGACCCAGTCCTCGAATATCTGCTCTGCGACCTTCGGACTGTAGAGAGTGTTGCTTACCCAGCCTGTCTTCAGGGCCGACAGGGAGCCGTAATGGAGCACTAGTGCATTGATAAATTCGCCGAACAGGCCCTGGCGCATTTTGTGGTTGCCGTCTGTGGCGCTCACGCCGGCCGAGGTAAGCATGCCTCCGAGCCAGGGCGTTTCTTCCGCGATGATGACATCCACTCCGAGCCTGGCGGCCTGAACGGCCGCGCACACGCCGCTGGAGCCGCCGCCGATGATCAGCACGGTTCCCGTGCCGTCGTCCGGGTCGACCGGAGTGGGCGGAGTGGGCGGAGTGGGCGGAGTGGGCGGAGTCACTTCGGTGGTATCCACCGGGACGTCAATCCCGATATTCGTGGAATCCACCGGCTCTATCACAGGCTCCTGCGGAGTCTGCTGCCCGACCGGTTCGGGGGAACACGCCAGCAGCAGCCCCGCCGCAAGCAGTGTCATCAATCTGCGGTTCATCATAAGACAAAGATATAAAAAGTTGATACATCTTCCTACGCGGCGGCAGGGAGATGTATCAACTTTTGAAACAGCCTGCTAGAGGTTGGGATTCTCCTTCTTCCAGTCGGCGACTGCAGGAACGATTCCGAGCTCGATGATCTCGTCGCGCATCTTGCAGAGGTGTGCGTAGGAAGCGTCGAGTGCTGCGAGTTCCTCAGGAGTACCGGTGGGCTCTACGAAGTGAACGCCGGTCTTGTCGATCGTGGTCGGCATGGCCATCATCACGTTCTTGAACTTGCCGTTGTTGACGTAAGTACCGGCAGGGAGTGTGAAGGGAGCGCCGCCCATCGAGGCCTCGATCATCTTGATCGCGCAGTAGGCAGGGCTCTGGAAGGAGCTGCGGCCGCGTAGTTTGATGATTGCGGAGCCGCCCTGGATGGTGTTCTGCTTGATCTCGGCGAAACGTTCGGGGGTCAGACCCATCTCAGCGAGGGGTTTTCCGTCGACCTTGACCTGAGAGGCGAAGACTGCCATCTGCTCGCCGTGGCCGCCGTAGGTGTGGGCTCCGGTAACCGAACTCTGAGGTACTCCGAACTCCTTGGCGAGGTTGCTCTGGAGACGGGTGCTGTCCAGGGCTGCGAGGGAGGTCAGCTGGTTGGGCTTCAGGCCGGAGTGGATCAGGGCCGTAAGGGCGGTGACGTCTGCCGGGTTGAAGATCACGACGACATGCTTTACGTCCGGGCAGTACTTCTTGATGTAGTCGCCGAATTCAGCGGCGATCTGGCAGTTGCCCTTGAGAAGATCCTCGCGGGTCATGCCTTCCTTGCGGGGTGCGCCGCCCGAAGAGACGATGTACTTCGCGTCCTTGAACGCGACGGCCGGATCGACCGTCCAGGTGATGTTGGCGTTCTCGAAGCCGCAGTGATACATTTCTTCCGCTACGCCGTGGACACCGGGCTCGAAGATATCATAGAGGCAGATGTTGGGCGTAAGACCGAGCATAAGCGCGGTCTGGGCCATGTTGGAACCGATCATTCCGCCGGCGCCGACGATGGTCAACTTTTCATTGGTCAGGTACTTCATAATGGTATAATGTGTTACAGTATTTGCAAAGCCTCGCAAATTTAGCAAAAATCACTATATTTGCAGCGGATTATAAACCTTTATGGCACTTTTTCTGACAAAAGACTTAGACGACCCTGTGCACTTGCGCATCGGTGTCTGGCAAATCTCGGAGAGCGAGGCAGAGCTTCGCGCAATGACGTCCATCCCCTCAGACGAACTTGAGGAAATCTCTTACATAAAAAGCGAAACGCTAAGGAAACAGAAGCTGGCCGTCCGCGCCCTTCTGGATGCGATGTTCGAAGATAAGGTATACCTGTCACACCACGACAACGGCAAGCCCTATATCGAGAACGACGCCACCAACATCAGCATCACACACACCGATAAATACGTAGCGATCATCCTCTCGACCGAGGCCGAGGTGGGAATCGACTGCGAGTCCCTGGACCGTGACTTCTCAGCCGTTGAGAAGAAGGCCCTTTCGGAAGATGAAATCGACGATCTCGACGACAACAAGCGCAACGAGCAGCTTGCAATTTACTGGTGCTCCAAGGAAGCCATCTACAAGCTCACTTCGCAGTACGACGTAAACTTCGCCGAGCAGATCGAGCTCGACAATTTCCGTTTCCGCGACGAAGGCGACCTCGACGCCACCTTCACCGACGACGACGGTTACGAGCAGGAGTATGAACTCCATTATTTCACCTTCGACCGCCACGTACTGGTGTGGGTAAGCGATTAAAAGAGTTATCCACAAACCGCCTTCCGGCGCGTAACAAAAAAGTTATCGATTTAGAACAATTCTAAATTAGACTTAAGGCTAGATCCCTGTTTGTCAACGACATAACAGGGATTTTGCGTTTTTGTGGATAACTTTTTCCGGTGGATTGCTTGCTAATTAGAGGAAGCTTGTTCTATCTTTGTACATACCAATTAAAATAATTGAAGCCATCCTTGCTCTCCTAAATCGGCAAGGACAAAAAATATTCGCCACATTATGATACAGACTGTTATCAAAAGAGACGGCCGCAAGGTCGAATTCAACAACCAGAAGATAGTCGCGGCCATCCTCAAGGCAATGGATATAACCGAGGCCGGACAAGACATAGTTCTCGCTGCCAAGATCGCCGACACCATCTCGAAGTCAGGTAAGGCCGAGATGAGCGTGGAGGAGATCCAGGACTGCGTCGAGATGGAGCTCATGAAGAGCCCGCGCAAGGAAGTGGCAAGGGCCTATATCGCCTACCGCAACCAGCGCAACCTCGCCCGTAAGGCGAAGACCAACGAGATCTTCCAGGAGATCATCGATGCCCAGGCAAACGATATTACCAGGGAGAATGCGAACATGAACGCAGACACCCCTGCCGGCATGATGATGAAGTTCGCTTCGGAGGCGACAAAATCCTATGTGGACGAATGCCTCCTCTCCGAAGACGTAAGGGAAGCCGTGGCCGGAAACTACATCCACATCCACGACAAGGACTACTATCCTACCAAGTCCCTTACCTGCATCCAGCACCCTCTGGATCTCATCCTCGAGCACGGACTCAAGGCCGGTCACGGCGAGTCCCGTCCCGCGAAGAGGATCGAGACCGCTTCGGTGCTGGCATGCATCTCGATGGAGACCGTCCAGAACGAAATGCACGGCGGTCAGGCCATCCCCGCCTTCGATTTCTACCTCGCTCCTTTCGTACGCAAAACTTATGAGGAAGAAATCGACAAGGTCAGCGCCATGATGAACGCCGACTTCTCGGAGCTCAAGGGTGCCCCCATCGACGACTATCTCAAGCGCGACCTCGTAGGTCTCCAGGGTAAGGAGCGCGCCATGCAGCACGCCATCAACCAGACCGTCGGCCGCGTCCACCAGGCTATGGAGGCGTTCGTACACAATATGAACACCATCCACAGCCGCGGCGGAAACCAGGTCGTGTTCTCGTCCATCAACTACGGAACCGACACCTCCGCGGAGGGCCGCTGCATCATCCGCGAAATCCTTAACACAACCTATGAAGGCGTGGGCAACGGCAGCACCGCCATCTTCCCCATCCAGATCTGGAAGAAGAAGAAGGGAGTGAGCTATCTCCCCGGCGACCGCAACTACGATCTCTACAAGTTCGCCTGCAAGGTGACTGCCCGTCGTTTCTTCCCCAATTTCCTTAACCTCGACGCAACCTACAACCAGGACGACGCCTGGAAGGAAGACGACCCGAAGCGCTATGTCCACGAAGTGCCCACCATGGGCTGCCGCACCCGTGTCTACGGTAACAAGTTCGGCCCGAAGACCTCCATCGGCCGCGGTAACCTCAGCTTCACCACTATCAACATCGTCAAGCTCGCCATCGAGTGCATGAGCATCGAAGACAAGGACACCAGGATCCAGAAGTTCTTCCAGAAACTCGACTGGGCTCTCGAAATCGCAGCCAAGCAGCTCAACGAGCGCTTCGACTTCCAGAAGACCGCCCTTAAGAAGCAGTTTCCTCTGCTCATGAACGGCCTCTGGCTCGGCAGCGAGAAGCTGGACGACAACGACACCATCGAGAGCGTGATGAACCAGGGAACCCTCTCCATCGGTTTCATCGGCCTCGCCGAGTGCCTCATCGCCCTTATCGGCAAGCACCACGGAGAGAGCGAAGAGGCCCAGGATCTCGGTCTCAGGATTGTCTCCCACATGGCTGAGAAGATCAACGGCTTCGCCGAGACTTACCAGCACAACTTCACCTTCCTCGCCACTCCGGCGGAGGGTCTTTCGGGAGCCTTCACCCGCAGGGACAAGAAGACCTTCGGTGTCCTGCCCGGCATCACCGACAAGGACTACTACACCAACTCCTCACACGTCCCCGTTTACTATCACTGCACCCCCGAGCACAAAGCCAGGATCGAAGGCCCGTACAACAAATACGAGAACGCAGGCCACATCTTCTATGTGGAGATCGACGGCGACGCCACCCACAACCCGGAGGCCATCATGCAGATAGTAGACCTGATGGACAAGTACGATATCGGCTACGGCTCGGTGAACCACAACCGCAACCGCTGCCTCGACTGCGGCTATGAGGATTCGACCGAAGGCCTCGCCGAGTGCCCTCACTGCCACGGCCACCACATCGATACCCTCCAGCGTATCACCGGTTACCTTGTCGGAACCACCAACAGGTGGAACAGCGCCAAGCTCGCGGAACTCAAAGACCGCGTGGTCCACAAATGATGAAAATCAGCGTACTGGACATAGTACACCAGACAATGGCGGACGGACCCGGATTCCGTACCGCCATTTATTGTGCGGGCTGCGACCATGCCTGCCCGGGTTGCCATAACCCGCAGTCGTGGAATATCAACAACGGCCACTGGATGGAGATCGACGAGCTGATGGAGATCATCAAGGCCGATTCTATGTCCAATGTCACCTTCACCGGCGGCGACCCGTTCTGTCAGGTAGACGCGTTCACGGAGCTTGCGCGCAGGATCAAGGCCGAGACGACCAAGAACATATGGTGCTGGACCGGCTATACTATCGAAGAAATTCAGGCGGACGAACATCTCTCCCAGATGCTGCCCTATATCGACACCCTGGTCGACGGGCCGTTCATCCTGGCGCAGCGCGACACTACCCTTCTTTTCAGGGGCAGCCCCAACCAAAGAATCATACATCTCACTCCGGTGGAGGAAGATGTATGTCCTGGTGCTGTCGAGCTTGTAAAGCCCAGATAGATTAGAGATTGAACCTGATGCCGGCTTCTACGCTGAACATCAAAGGCTTGTCTGTCCTGATGCTCTTGGGCTGGTCTCCCGGGAAGTAGTACTTCACACTTGGATCCACATAAAGGCCGATAAGGTCAGAGACCCTGAATTCCACACCGAGACCTCCGAAAACACCATACTGCAGCGACGGCACTTTCTCAGTGAAGATAGGCGCAGCGCTGTCCGCATAGATGTAGTACTTGCTGGAGATTGCCTTCTCGATGCTTCCTCCCGCATAGCAGTAGAACAGAAGGGTCTTGCTGTCTACCACGTCGTAGGACAGGCTGACCGGAACTCCGATGTACTGCATATTGTGAGTGAAAGTTCCTTCTGCGGTCTTGTACTTGCCCTGGAAAGTCCTGACGAGGAATGACCAGTCTACTCCTGCGCTGACGGCCAGCTTTTCGGCGAAGTGATAACGGGCGCCGATACCGAACGATACCGGGATGCCGTAAATCGAAACGCTGGTCTCCTGCAGTCCTGCTGAAGGAAGTCCGCTGGAGAAGGCCGTGCGGGTGCTGTTGAAGTGCTCGTCATTTCCGCCGACAATGCCTCCGGCCTGGAGGGCCACCCTGCGGGCGGGCCTTGCGGAGCCGGCCGATTCTTCCGCTTCGATTGCATTCCAGAAATCCTGGGACGACTGCTTGTCATCAGCGACCTGATCGTTTGAGGCCTGATTGGGGGCGGGCATGACAGACTCGCCGCCCTCGGCGCTGCGCGCCTCTGCGCTCGATTCTGATACGGTGCTGACCGATTGATCGTCACCACCGACCTGATCGGTGGTCTGGGATGCCAGATCGGAGTCGGACATGACGAAGGTGTCCGGCAGGACGGAGATCTGATCGGGAGTCTGGATTTCTTTCGGGACGAAGCCGGCGCGGGAAGATTTGGCTGCCGGGGCCACGGTTACGGGCTCTTCAACTGCCTGCGCGACGGGGCCTGACGGCTGATCAACGGCGGCGATGATTTGTTCGCCCGATTCTATGATAGTTTTTTCAGTAGTACCGACATACAGTACTGCGGCGATTGCGGCAGCTGCAAATGCAAACGCAGGCGCGCCCCAGAGTAGCCATGACCGACGGGGTGCGGCTGCGGCGGCAGGAGCCGCGGAGGCGAGACGCGCGGACACAGCCTTCCAGGCGCCGCGCGGTGCTTTCACCGCGGCGTCTTCGAGCGCCTCCCTGAAGAGGAGGTCGAGGTCTTTATTTGTGTCTTTACGCATCTCAATACTGTTCTTTGATCTTCTTCTGCAGCGTGACCCTGGCTCGCTGGAGCTGGGAGCGGGACGTTACTTCAGAGATTCCGAGGGCCTCACCTATCTCTTTGTGTGAGTAGCCTTCGATCACATACATGTTGAATACGGTCCTCAGCCCCGGGGGCAAGGCCGCTATCATCTTCAAAAGCTCCTTGTACCCAATCTGGGCCGTGGCCGAAGGCGTGTCGGCGATTATTCCGCGCGCCTCGTCTACGTCGTCGCTCTGCTTCAGCACGTCGTGTTTTCGCAGGGACATCAGCGCAGTGTTTACAAAGATCTTGCGGGCCCAGCCCTCGAAAGAGCCTTCGCCCAGGAAGGTGTCCAACTTGCTGAAGAGGGTCACAAATCCGTCCTGCAGCACATCCTGCGCGCTGTCACGGTCTCCCATATAGCGCAGGCAAACGGCGAACATTTTGTCCGCCAGCATGTCGTAGATGTGCTTTTGGGCGCGTCTGTCGCCTCCCTTGGCATCTTCCAACCACGTATTAAGATGCGACTTGGCTCCAAAAAGTTGCATGCGCATCGAAATTACTTCTATACAAAAGTAAGCATTTTATAGTATTTTTGTGGAACATGCTTCGCAGAACATTGCTCGCAGCCATCGGTGCGCTCGCGCTTTCCCTCGCGGTCCGCGCCCAGGAGATACCGGACGCGCCAGGTCCGTACGTCCCCCTTTCCCCGGACATCACCGACGTGTCGGCGATGGTCGGGGACGGTTTGTTCGCCCAGGCCCTGTCCACTCTCGATTCCCTGATGGCCGCCGGGGAGCCCGACGATGCGCTGTGGTACTACCGCGGGGTGTGCCTCATGGGCCTCCAGCGCTATCCGGAGGCCGCCGAATGTCTGGAACGCGCGGTCGGGATGGACCCGTCCAACAGCAGCTACTACGAACAGTTGTACAGCGCCTATATGTACGAAGGCCGGGAAGCGCAGGCCGATTCGCTCCACCTGGAGATGGCCCGCATCTTCCCTCGCAAATACCGCACGCCCTACATCCTTACGAAGCTGGGCGAGCATGCATGGATTGCCGAGCGCAACGACACGCTGGCCATGCGCTATTTCGACGAGGCGCTGGCGGCCGACGACCAGTATCCGCCGGCCCTATATGCGAAGGCGGAACTGAGCCTGGACATGGGCAATTATCCCGGCTATTTCCAGGCCGTGGAGACGTTGGTAAGGACCGAGGGGCTGCCCGCCAGCGCAAAGAGCAGCTACCTGGACCGCATAGTCGAGCGGCTGGACGCCCCCACCTACAGGGTGTGGCACAACCAACTCGACGGGATAATGGACGCGTTCGTGCAGGCACACCCGACGGACTCATGTTCGCTGGTGGCCGCCGGACGGTGGTTCTACTCAACCGAGCAGAAGGAAAAGGGCATAGCGTACTTCCGGCAGTGGCGTGACTCAAACCCGTCGAACTACAACGCTGCCTCGCTGTGCATCTCCATTATAATGCGCGAGGGGACCGACAAGGATGTGATTGCCGCCTGCGACGAAGCCCTGAAGCGGTTCAAGGAGCCGCATCAGAGGGTGGAACTGCTGTGCATCAAGGCCGACTGCCTTTACAAGACAGGGCGTAAGAGCAAAGCGTTCTGCACCTACGAGCAGGCCCTGAAGGCGGAGCCCGACAACCTCATGACCCTCAACAATTACGCATACTTCCTGTCGCTGGAGAGGCGCAACCTGCGCAAGGCAGAGAAGATGAGCCGCCGGACAGTAGACGCGCAGCCGGACAACGTCAGCTACCTGGACACCTACGGATACATACTCTATTTGCTGAAGCGGTCCCCGGAGGCCAAGCCATGGTTCAAGAGGGCAATCATGTACGGCGGCAAGGAGGACGAGGCCGTACTGTGGCACTATTATCTGGTGCTCAAGGATCTGGGCGAAAATGAGCTCGCCGCATACTACAAGTCGCTTTACGACGCAAAAACAAGTCAGAAATGAGACGCTTTCTGTGTACCGCCCTTATCGTTTTGATGGCGCTGCCCGTTTCGGGGCAGACCACCAAGGCCGGCATGCAGAAAAAGCTCACCAAAGTCCAGAACGAGATTGCGGAACTCGACAGGCAGATCAAGGCCAATGAGGCAAAGAGTTCCGACGCCCTCGCGCAGCTCACTCTCACGCGGAAAAAGATCGCCGCCGGCAAGGAACTGGCGGCCGAATTGGGCCGCCAGATAGACTCGACCGGGCGCAGGATAGAGGCCAAGAAAAAAGATATCGCGCAAGCTTCCGACCGTTACGACATGATGCTTGGCGCATACGAGATGCTGATCCGCCGGGCCTATGTCAACCGCGACACGAAAATGTGGCTGACCTACATATTCGCCGGTAAGGACCTCGGCCAGGTGTTCAGGAGATACAACTACCTGCGCAACATCTCCGGGGACATGCGCGCCCAGGCCCGCGACATACGCGACCAGAAAGCCCTCATGGAGCGGGAAATGTCCGCGCTTGACTCCCTGAAGGAGGCCTCGGAGGCGCTGCTTGCAACCAGGTCGTCCGAGCTCAAGGCCCTCCAGGCCGACGAAAAGAGCGAGAAGGCCATGGTGGCCAAACTCAAGAAGGGCAAGGCGGACTACCAGAAGCAGCTGGCGCGCAAGCAAAAGGAGGCCGACGCCCTGAACAAGTCCATACGCGATTTCGTGGCCAAACAGTCGGCCGGCAAGAGTTCCGGCAAAAAGGGCACGACCACGGGTAAAAGCAGCCCCAGGAGCCAGGCGGACATCAAGCTGTCAAACGAATTCGCAGGGAACAAAGGCAAGTTGCCATGGCCCGTCCAGGGCACGATCGTGGGACAGTTCGGCCAGCACAACCACCCCGTCTACACCAACGTCAAGCTGCCGTTCAACAACGGCTGCAACATAGCCACCTCCGCCGGCGCGCCTGTCAAGGCCGTCTTCGCCGGCACGGTCAAAAACGTAGTGGTCCTGCCGGGCTACAACCAGTGCGTACTGGTCCAGCACGGCGACTACTACACATTCTACTGCAAACTGAAGGACGTACGGGTAAAGACCGACGACAAAGTCGCCCTGGGCGACGTGATCGGCTCGGTCGACACCATCTCCGGCGAGACCCAGCTCCACTTCCAGCTCTGGTCAGGCACCACCCCCCAGGACCCTGAAAAGTGGTTGAGGTAGCCGTACTATTATCGCCAGATCAAATCCACTGAAGATAGTTCTTCGGCAAAAGCCTTCAGGTTGTTCCTGAATTTTTCTACGGTGGATTTACGTGGAGTGGAAGTGCCGTTGATATAGTGGCTCAATTGGCGTTGATTAATCCCTGATATACGTTCAAGTCCGGCGAGACTAAGCGCGTATTCGTAATATTTGAGAAAGGCGGGGATATCGTATGAATAATCAAATTGCAATTCTTCACATTGTTTTCCCTCGGCCGCAGTTAGTTCTTTTATCTCGCTGTAAGCTTCCTGCAAATCAGACTTAGCCTCTTCGATGGTTCGACCGATGCCATTCAACCCAAAGCTGATTTCCGGTGCATCCATCACTGCCGAATAGACATATTCTCCGGCATTTACCCTGCCGATTATGACTTTTACTCTTTTCATATCACTATGCCTGACTGTTTAACAATGTCCTTTAGTGTTCGCAAATAAACTTCTTCCGCTTCGTGGCGACCTACGGGAAACTTCCTTTCCGTAATAGGACTATACCATATCTCGTGATTGGATCCTTGTCTGATTGGATAACACCCCTGAGCGCGCAACATTCTTCTCAGTTCACTATATTTCACAGCAAAAGTATTAAAATTAATATTAATTACAAACAATTATAGATTTTGCCTGTCCAGGAAGCGGTAGCCGGCGGCTTCCATCAGGTGCTGTACCCGGATGTCGGGAACGCCCTCCAGGTCGGCGATGGTGCGAGCGACTTTGATGATGCGGTAGTATGCGCGCATGGAGAACTGCATCTTGGTTAGAAGCTGTTGCATTGTTTCCTGACACTCGGGGGAGAGTGTGCAGAATTTTTCGATCAGACGGTTGTTCATCTCCGCGTTGCAGTTGATCTCTAAGTTTGCGAAGCGGGCGCGCTGGGTCTCCCGGGCGGCGAGCACACGCGCAGCAACCTGCGCGGAAGTCTCGCCCGGGTGTCCGGCGCGCTCCGCTATACGCGAAGGCGGGATTGCCTTAACCCTGACTTGCAGGTCGATTCGGTCGAGAATCGGTCCGCTGAGACGCGAGAGGTAGGCGGTGCGCTGCGCCGGAGTGCAGGTGCAGCGGTCGCCTTCGCCGTAGTACCCGCACGGGCAGGGATTGGATGCGGCGACCAGGGTAAAAGAAGCCGGGTACTCAACCTTGGTTTTCAGTCTGGAAATAGTCACCCTGCGGTCTTCCATGGGACCGCGCAGGGCTTCCACTACTGACTTAGGCATGTGCGCGAATTCGTCAATAAAGAGCACTCCCGCATGCGCGAGTGAGACTTCCCCGGGAAATACTCCGTCGCCGCCTCCGCCTCCGATGATGGCCGGGAGGGATGCGCTGTAGTGCGGTGCCCTGAAGGGGCGCGAGCGCATGAACCCGCCCCGGAGGTTGCCCCTGCCGGCGACGGAGTATATTTTGCTGGTAACCAGCGACTCTTCCATCGTCAGCGGGGGCATAATCCCTGCCATGGCCTTGGCGAGCGAACTCTTTCCGGAGCCGGGACTGCCGACAAGAATCAGACAGTGGCCACCCGCAGCCGCGATTTCCACTCCTCGTTTTGCGGTTTCCTGGCCGATGATGTCGGCAAAATCTATTTCCGGAGGCGGCGGGGCGTCGTCGCGTGGTATTGTTCCCGATACGCAGAAACCTTCTGCGTCCAGCGCCCCGCTCAGTATCATTATGGCTTCGTCCATGGTGTGGACTCCGTAGACATTGACGCCCTCGAGCTGGGCTGCCTCCATCGCGGAATCGTAGGGGAGGATGCAGCCGTCGAAGCCGGCTTTGCGGGCGAGTTCCGCCGTTGGCAGCCCGCCGGGGACGCTTCTTACAGAACCGTCCAGGCCGAGTTCTCCCATCAGCAGGAAGCGGCTGAGGAGGGGCAGCGAAGCCTGCTCCGAAGCCGCGATAATCCCTATCGCGATAGGCAGATCGTAGCCCGAGCCGTTTTTGTGGGTGTCGGCCGGGGCCAGGTTTATGACTATTTTCTTACCAGGAATTCTGTAGCCCCGGCTCTGGAGGGCGGTTACCGTACGTAGAAGGCTTTCCTTTACGGCGACATCGGCAAGGCCGCAAAGGTGCACGCCTATTCCTACAGAGATGTCCACCTCAACGGTCACCCCTATCGCATCGATACCCGCGCATTTCGCTCCATATACATGTGTCAGCATTTTTTCCTTATCTTTGTGCCGGCGCAGGACACGCCCCGCCGGACTGAAATGAATCACGAAATCAAGATTTCAAACTTATCGGAGATAGGATCCGCCGCGAGAGAATTTCTCTCGCAGACGGCCGGCCGCAACCTTATCGCCTTCTACGCTCCGATGGGTGCGGGAAAAACCACGTTCACCACAGCTATCTGCCATGAACTGGGAGTCCGCGACGACGCCGTGAGTTCGCCCACCTTCGCGATAGTGAACGAGTACCGGACCGCGAGGGGAGAATCCGTCTTCCATTTCGACTTTTACCGCATAGAGAAGGAATCGGAAGCCCTTGACATAGGGCTTTACGATTACCTGGACAGCGGATGCCTCTGCCTTATGGAGTGGCCGGAAAACATTGAGACCCTTCTTCCGGAAGAAACTCTCAAAGTCCGCATCACGGTTCTTGAAGACGATTCGCGCCTGATCAGCTGGGAGGACTGATTATCCGGCAGGCTCAACGTATATCCCGGTCAGGTAACCGTCCAGCTCGAGCGTCATCCTCATATTACCCCTTTTCCAGATAAACGGAGGCGATCCGTCCGTCGGAGTGCAGGCAATATATGTCTGCCCGCCGTACTGCATGGCGCAGCGGCTGCCTTCGAAGCGAACGCCGTCCAGGGCCTCGCTGTCTTTTCCATCGTAACCGCTTACTACCAGCTTATCCATATCTCCGGTGAAAGATATGTGGACGTCCGGCTCCGAGTCGTAGTAGTGATAAGACCCGCTGCCGCCGCCCTTGAGCCACTCGTTTTCTTCTCGGCAGACCAGCTCCGCGGGCATCCCGAAGGCCAGGGCAACCATATTGATGACAGCCGCACATCCAAGGGCAGTACCGTACAGTTCCGCAGACCTGAAGCCGAAGCCCGGCCGGGAGCGGTACTGATATCTGGTCTCGCCGCACGACAGCAGCCATCCGTCCGGGCGGGTCTCCAGAAACCACATTTCTTCGTTGGAGACGGTCACGGCCAGCAGTTCTCCGCCATTTGGCGCAGACAGGGCATAATCATCACCGTCTTTCACAAGATAGCGCAGGGCCTTTCCACCTACTGTCAGGGCATAATCGAAGTACAGATGACCTTCGTCCATATACAGACGCCCCGGGCTGCCGCCGGCCTTTGAAAACACCGCGTCCCCGTTGCGTCTGAGGGCAAAGCCGTCACCGCTGCGGTTTGCTCCGAGGGTCCAAATACCGTCGGGCCCTCTGATAAGGGCTGTGAGGTATTCTTTCGCAGGGAAGGAAAACTCCCTGACGCCGTTTTTGTAAACGGAAGTCTGAGAGCCTTCGGTGACAGCAACATATAAATCCGGGCCGACCAGAAAGTGTGCGTCGGCGTCCGAAGATGCCGCGTTTAGAGTAAATTCCGACACCCTGATACCGTCTTCAAATACGACGAACACGGGCTGAGCGGACTCCGGACGCTCGACTCCGCAGGCATAGATGCGCGGCGGCACTTCCGGCTCTTCAAAAACCGGTGACAGGGCCGCGCTGTCCCCTGCCGGCAAAGTGTCCGCAGTGGACTCAGCCGCAAAAGTGTTTGTTCTGGGTTCGGCGGGGCGGTGGATATTTCTATTCATATAATCCCCGCGCCTCAGGCTTATAACGCCTGGCTTATCTGCGCAGGAGGCGATAAGGAGAAGAGTAATTAAAATGAAGCGTCTCATAGCTTTTCGTTTTTTGAAGCAAAGGAAACCAATCCTTCGTCACACGCAAAACGCTTCGTCACATAGATACGTTTTTTTCTGAAAGAAAATTTTTTCATACCTTTGCCGTCGAGAAATCGTCCCCGTGACGTTTTCAAGTGTGCTTGGTACCACTATAAAAACAAGGAAAATGAACAAAACGACCTATACTCCGACATTTCTGATGTTGGCAATCGTCTTCAACGTTTGCCTCGTCACATCCAATTTATTCGTCCCCAGACTCTGGCAGGTAGGAAATCTTCCGTTCCAGCTGCCGGGCGCCGTCATTCTTTTCCCTATCTCGTACATAGTCAACGACTGCCTGACGGAAGTCTACGGCTACAGAAAAGCCCAGACTGTTATCTGGACGGGGTTCGCGATGTGCCTGTTTGTCACTCTCGCTTCGCTCCTTGTCACCAGCCTCCCGGCTCCGATGCTGGACGACAGCAAGGAGATAGCCTCCAGTTTCGATCGCATCTTCGGCTTCGTCCCCCGCTCCATGGCCGGCTCTCTGCTCGCCTTTGTGTGCGGCTCCACCGTGAACGCATGGGTGATGTCGAAAATGAAAGTGGCTACCAACGGAAAGGGATTCGGATGGCGTGCAGTCATTTCATCAGTGGCGGGCGAACTGACGGACTCGCTCGTGTTCATGCCCATAGCCTTCGCCGGCATCCTGCCAGCAAAAGTCATCCTGACCATGATGCTGACCCAGGTAAGCGCAAAGGTGCTCTACGAAATCATTATTCTTCCGCTTACCTCCGCACTGGTCCGCAGGCTCAAGCAACACGAAGGCATGGACACCTTTGACCAGAATATATCGTATAATCCATTCAAACTCGCATAAACAATGGCAAAAGCAAGAGAAAGGGGCGACCTGAGCGCCCTCGGAAACGAAACCGAATACACCTGGGAATACGCTCCCAACGTGCTCGAAACCTTCGAGAACCTGCATCAGGACAACGACTACTGGGTGCGTTTCAACTGCCCCGAGTTTACCTCACTCTGCCCCATCACCGGCCAGCCGGACTTCGCCGAAATCCGCATTTCCTATATTCCTGACGTGAAGATGGTCGAGAGCAAGAGCCTCAAGCTCTATCTCTTCAGCTTCCGCAACCACGGCGATTTCCACGAAGACTGCGTCAATAAAATTATGAAGGACCTGATTGACCTGATGGATCCCAAATACATCGAGGTCACCGGCCTTTTCACCCCCCGTGGAGGCATTTCAATCTTCCCGTACGCAAACTACGGCCGTCCGGGCACGAAGTACGAAAAACTCGCCGAGCAGCGTTTTGCCACACACGAATAAAACATGGCAGACAACTTAAACATAGGACTCTTCTGCGACGCGTTCCCTCCGGTAATGGACGGTGTGTCCGTCTGTATGGAGAACTACGCATACTGGCTCCAGAAAAAAGTCGGAGGCGTCGGCGTCATCACCCCCAACGTCCCCTCGGCGGACTACAGCAAGTGTGATTACGAAGTGCTGGCATACCCTTCTGTCCCGGTACCTTTCCGTCATCCTTATGTGACCGGAATTGCCGAGATGGACGCCATCTACCTCTCCCGCCTTCTCCAGCGGCAGTTCAAGATAGTCCACGCCCACTGCCCGTTCAGTTCGGGCAAGGCAGCGCTCCGCATCGCTAAGGTGCAGAATATCCCCATGGTCGCGACATTCCACTCCAAGTACCGCGACGACTTCAAGCGCGTCCTTAAGAGCGACCTGGTAGTCGATGAGGTGGTTAAGACCATCATATCCTTCTACCAGCAGGCCGACGAAGTCTGGGTCCCACAGGAATCGGTCAAGGAGGTAATCTACGAATACGGTTACAAGGGCGACGTACAGGTGGTCGACAACGGCTCCGATCTGGTTGCAGACTACTCTGACGAGTATTTCGCGAACGTACGCCGCGAGCTCGGTATCGGGCAGGACGAATTCGTGCTCCTGTTCGTGGGCCAGCACATATGGGAGAAGGGAACGCGCTTTATCATCGACACCCTCGAACAGATCAAGGACCTCCCGTTCCGCATGTTCTTCGTGGGTACGGGCTATGCAGCGGAAGAGATGAAACGCCTGGTCCATGAAAAAGGACTTGACGACAAGACCATCTTCACCGGCGTGCTGACCGACCGCGCCCAAATCACGAAATACTACGCTGCGGCTGACCTGTTCCTCTTCCCGTCGCTCTACGACAACGCTCCGCTCGTAGTGCGCGAAGCCGCCGCCCTCCATACCCCCGCGGTCATGGTCCAGGGCGCAACGGCCTCCACCATCCTGCAGGACGGATACAATGGCTTCCTGATAGAGAACAGCATCGAATCGTTCGAGAACAAACTGAGGGGTCTCGCCGCCGACCGCGACCTCGTTCGCCGCGCCGGCATCGAAGCGGCGCACACTATCGTCCGCAGCTGGGAAAACGTGGTGGACGAAGTCCTCGCCCGCTACCGCGCACTAATCGAGAGGAAGAAGATGTTCTGACAATAATGCCGGTCGCGATTTCACATCGGGACCGGCATCCATTCTAACCTAAATTTAACCTATGAAAAAACTATTCGATAGGAATTAATACAATTGCCGTGCCAAAAAATGCCCGATCGGAGTCGGGCATGACTTTTTTATTTCACAAGTTGAATCTTCACGATTTTGACGGGACTGAGGGGGCAGTCGCGGACGTCGGTGTCGACCCCTGCGATCTTGTCGATTACCTCGAAGCCCTCAAGGGTCTCTCCAAACACGGTGTACTGGCCGTCGAGCTGGGCGCAGGTGACGGGGTCATGGACGATGTAGAACTGCGAACCGCTGGACTCGCGGAGCGGGTTGGCGGCATCGCCGCGGCGGGCCGCAGCAAGGGCTCCGCGGATGTGGCGGTGAGCAGGCACGAACTCGGCCGGGACATTGTAGCCGGGGCCGCCTGTGCCGAACATGGATTTGTTGGCCATGTCCTTGGTTAGCGGGTCGCCGGTCTGGATCATGAAGCCGTAGATAACGCGGTGGAAGAGAATTCCGTCGAAGAAACCTTCCAGCGCGAGCTTTGCGAAGTTGGCCTTGTGTTTGGGCGTATCCGCATACAGCTTGATCCTGATAGTCCCCATCGTGGTGATGATGTCGAATACCGGCTCGTCGGCCAGATTCGCCAGCTGTTCGCTGACCTTGAGTGCTTTTTCTGCTTGTGCCATAGAATCTAATTGTGATTTTTCCGCTGCTTCGGCGGCCGCTTTTTCTGCGGCAGCGCGTTTGGCCGAGCCGCCGCCGCATCCTGCGGACAGAAGCGCCGCTCCTGCAAGCATTGCCATTAATATTATTCTTTTCATTTTGTTATAGAACGTTTTCTAATGTCGACAAAGATAAGGGCTGCAAAGCCCGCGAGCATGACGGTTCCGACCCCCATGCGCAGCCAGTCGTTGTCCGGAATGAGAAGGTAGACGGCATAGCACGCTGCGGCGAAAAGCAAGAACTTGCCCATGCCAAGGAGGTCATAGGCCACTGGATAGTATTTCTGCCCTATCACAAAACTAAGCACCATCGCAACTCCGTATCCGGCAAAACCGCCCCACGCGCAGGCCATGTAGCCTATGCGCGGCACGAATACCACGTTGACCGCGACCATCACGGCGACTCCGATGGCGCTCATTATTGCGCCCCACCAGGTCTTGTCCGTCAGCTTGTACCAGAATGAGAGGTTGAAGTACACGCCCATGAATATCTCTGCCATCATCACGATGGGGATAACGCGAAGGCCCTCCCAGTATGAGGGATGGATGAAATATCTGACCACGGGCAGATAGAACATCACCGCCAGCCATGCCAGAAGGGTGAAGAGGACGAAATATTTTGTCCCCTCCGCCAAAGTGTCCGGATTGTTTTTATCCCTTCCGCCGAATACTATGGGCTCGTAGGCGTACCTGAATGCCTGGGTAATTAGCGACATAATCATCGCGACCTTCACGCACGCGCCGTAGATACCAAGTTGCACCTGGCCTTCCTGACCCGGCATCAGATAGGGAAACAGTATCTTGTCAGCCACCTGATTCAGGATACCCACCAGGCCGAGCAGAAGCAGCGGCCATGAGTAAGCGAGCATTTCGCGGCAGAGCTTACGGTCGAAACCGTAAAAAATTCCTTTAATTTCAGGGATGAAACCCAGAGTCACAAGGGCCGTGCAGGCAAGGTTGGCGAAGAAGATGAGACCGACGCCGCCATTGAACTGGTCGTAAACCCCGGCGAGTGACGGGATTTTCGGCATTGCCAGGAAAATGAACAGGTTCATGGCGATGTTGACGAAAATGAAGGTCATTTTAAGCGCCATGAACTTGATCGGGCGGTGCTGCTGCCTCAGGCGGCCGAACATGATGGCCTGGAAGGCGTCAAGGCCGGCGATGAGCGCGAAGCAGCCTATGTATTCGGGGTGGGCCGCATAGCCCATTGCGCCGGCTATGGGACGCAGAAACACGAAGACAAGCGCTACGAACAGCAGCGAAACCCCTCCGACCATTCGCAGGGCGTTGCTGTAGACCATTTTGTCATCCGTCCCCTCCTTGCCGGCGAAACGGAAAAAGGTCGTTTCCATTCCGAAAGTCAGCAGCGCCAGGAGCAGCGCGCTGTATGCGTAGAGGTTGGTTACGATGCCGTAGCCGCCGCTAGCCGCCGCTATCTTGTAGGTATACAGCGGCACTAGCAGGTAGTTGAGGAATCTCCCGACTATACTGCTCAGGCCGTAGATCGCCGTGTCTTTCGCCAGCGCTTTCAGATTCATTTGTCGCGGAAGTTAAAGCCCTTGAGTTCAAGCATCTTGTATCCGTTGCCCTTGACCTTCTCCACAAACCTGTCGTAGTCTTTGTTGCGCAGCTCGCACCACTGGACTTCGCTCATGGCGAAGAGTCGCGGCATGATCATGTATTCGAGCTGCTCAGGGGTCGGGATATACTCGGTCCAGACATTGGCCTGTGCGCCGAGGATGTGGGCAGCTGCGGCCTTGTCCAGGCCGGCCGTGGGGTTGAAGCTGTAAACAGTATGGAGTGAAAGGTTGCCCCACCATGCGCAGGTAGGCTCACCCACTACGTCTTCGAGACGTTTACCCGCAGCCAGCGAATCCATCTTTGCCTGGTAGCCGAATTCATCGCTTTGGCAATAGTCGAAGTAGCAGTAGTCCGTAGGGGTCATCACTACGTCGAAGCCCCTGTTTGAGGCCTCGATTCCGCCGGCCAATCCGCGCCAGCTCATCACAGTCGCGCCTTCCTCAAGGTCGCCTTCGAGGATTTCGTCCCAGCCTATGAGTTTTTTACCGCGGGTGGCAAGGAAAGCCTGCATTACCGATGTGACGTAATTCTGGAGGCGCGTCTCCGCGCTTGCATGCTCGTCCGACTTAAGCCCGAGGGCAGCTATGCGCGCCTGGCAGTCGGGGCACTGGGCCCATGCCGTCTTGGGGCATTCGTCGCCGCCGACATGGAAATATTCGCCCGGGAAAATGTCGCACAGCTCGCCGAGCACGGTCTTCAGGAACTCTAGGGTCGTATCCTTGCCGGGGCAGAGGACGTCGGGCGAAACGCCCCAAATCGTCCAGACCTTATAATCGCCGCCCGTCTCAATTGACTTGCCGGAGCAGCCGAGCCATGGGTAGGAGGCCAGGGCCGCGACCATGTGACCGGGAAGGTCCACCTCAGGGACAATGGTGATGCCGAGCCCGGCCGCGTACTCGACCACCTCGCGCATCTCGTCCTGAGTGTAGAAACCGCCATGGCGCTCGCCGTCGAAACGGAACTGGTCGGGAGTCAGACCGCCCTGGTAACCGATGATGGTTTCCGGACGCCAGGCCCCGATCTCGGTCAGGAGCGGATAGGCCTTAATCTCGGCGCGCCAGCCCTGGTCCTCGGTAAGGTGCCAGTGGAAACGGTTAAGTTTCAGGGTCGCCATCACGTCGAGCACTTTCTTCACTTCGTCCACCGTCCAGAAATGGCGGCAGCAGTCGAGGTGCATGCCGCGGTATTTGAAGCGCGGCTTGTCCTTGATCTCGCAGCACGGGAGTTCCCACTTTGCCTTTTCATCGGTTGCGCTTCCGTAAATTGAGACCGGCATAAGCTGCTTGAGGGTCTGGATTGCGTACAGGAAACCATTGTCGGAATTGGCCTGGATTACGGCCTTCCTCTTGTCGATGCTGATCGTGTAAGCTTCGTCGACCAGGGTCGGGTCCACGGCGAAGATGATGCCCTTCCCCGCGCCCGAACGGACCGTCTCGGCAATGCCGACCGGCTTAGAGACCGGGTAGATCTGGCCGGCAACGACGGTCATGCGGGCCGACAGTTCGGCCACTGCGGCCATGGGGATATCGCCCATCTGGGCGTCGCAGGATATCGGGGTTCCCTTGAGTTTGAAGGTGCCCTTGTCTTCGCGGACGCTAAGAGGCTGGGGGATGATGTTGATCGCGGTCGCAAGCAACATCGCGAGAAGTGAAAGTGTCATATGGTCTTAATATATTATCAGTCCTAGTATTCCTCCCGCTAATATAACATAAATCGGGTTGGCTTTGAAGAAATAGGTTGCAATAAATGCGCCCGCGAACAGAGCCCAGCTGGTCCAGTCCGGGAAATTCTCTGCTATAACGCTGATCTGCGGGGTAAGGCCGTCCATGGTCACGTGCAGGCAGAGGATAACGGCGGCGGCGAAGATAAGGCCGGCGACCGCGGGTTTGAGGGCCGACATCACGGTCACGAAGCGCGGGTCGTCATGGAAACGGTTGAACGCGCGCATCAGCACCCAGAAGATGATGAACGAGGGCAGAACGACCGCGAAGGTGGCGCTGGCAGAGCCGACGACGGCGACAAGGTTCGAGAAACCGGCGTCATGCATGACTTGGTAGCCCACGTAAGTCGCGCAGTTGATGCCGATGGGGCCGGGAGTGGTCTGCGAGATCGCGACGATGTCCGTAAAGGCGGCTTCGGTCAGCCAGCCGTGGACTTCGACGATCTGGTTCTGGATGAGCGAGATCATGGCCCCGCCTCCGCCGAAATTGAACAGGCCGATGACGAAGAAGCACCAGAAGAGCTTGAGCAGCAGCGCGATCATTTGCTGCGGCCCTCCCTGGCCATGGCGAGCCCGAGCGAACACGCGAGCACTGCGAGGATAATCCAGATTGCGGAGACCTTAAGAAACGCGACGGCGATAACTGTCGCGACCGTGATGACCCACGCCCACCATTTGGTGCGGCTTTTCAGCGCCATGTTCACGGCGGGCACCAGTATCAGCGCGATTGCGACGGGGCGAAGGCCCTGGAAGATTCTTTGTACGATAGCGTTCTCTCTGAAGGCCGTGAAGAACATGGCGATCAGCAGAATCATCACGAATGACGGAAGCACGGCGCCGATGGTCGCGGCTACAGCACCCCTGATCCCACGAATCTTATGACCGGCGAATATCGCCATGTTCACGGCGAGCAGTCCGGGCGCGCTCTGGGCAAGGACAACGACGTCGTCTATCTCGTCCGGGGCGATCCACTTCCGCTGGAGCATCTCGCGCTCGATAAGCGGTATCATCGCATACCCGCCGCCTATCGTGAAGGCTCCGATCTTCGAAAAAACGCCGAAGATCTGCCAAATGGAAGCATTGCTGTTGCCGGTTGCCATATTATTACAAATATAAGGATAATCTATTTTTTTCTTATATTTAACAGCTGTTATGAAAGTTTTCGGGCTCATATCTGAATTCTTCCGCCCCTCTATAGGGGGGGGTAACAGCCTGATATTCAATAGTTTAGATTTCTAATCGGCGCGTAGACCCCGGGGTCTTCGCGCCATAACTGTTTTATGGTATGAAAAGAGCAGTATTCGCCCTTATCGCCGCTTTGTTCGTTTTCAGTTGCGGTCAGGAACCGGCCGGCGGCGACCAGCCGCAGGGCTCAAAAGACGAACTCACCCTGTCTTCTGCATCCGCCGCGACGGTGGAGGCCGCCGGAGGAAGCGTAACTGTCAGCTTCACCGCCAGCGGAGACTGGACCGTGACCCCGTCCAACGACAGGGCCACTTGGATAGGCATAAGCCCCGCCAGCGGCACGGCCGGCAAGGCTACGGTAACCGTGACCGTGGAGCCGAATGACACGCCGGACGAGCGCAGCGCCACCCTAAGGGTTAAATGCGGCTCGGCAACCGCTTCCGTGACTATTACCCAGAAACAGAAGGACGCCCTTACACAGACATCGTCCAAAACCCAATTCGGGGCCGAAGGAGGTAACTTTTCGATAGAAGTGACGGCAAACGTCGAATACAGTTTTGAAATCAGCGCAGACTGGATTCACCAATCCACGACCAAGGCGCTCACGACAAAGACAACGACTTTCACCGTGGATCCCAACGAGGACACGCGCAAAAGGGAGGGAACAGTTACCGTCAAGAGCGCTCTGGGAAGCGAGGCCATTACCGTTTACCAGGAAGCCGCCTCGCCCTCTATTGTACTGTCTTCTGAGAACATTCCGATGAAAACCGAAGGCGGGACCTTCACGGTGGATGTCAATACCAACGTGGACGTCGTTATGGCCATCACCAAAGGGGGTGACTGGCTGAGCGAGGTCACGACAAAATCTATGAGCACGCATACCTATACATTCAAGGCTGAGGCGAATGAGGGAGTGGACGAGCGTATTGGTATAATCTCGTTCAAGAATACGGCGAACGGCATTGAAGCCACGGTGACAGTGACGCAGATGCCAAAGGGAGCCCTGGTAATTTCGCAGGCCCTTCACGAAATCGGCGCAGACGGCGGCACCATAAGCATAGAAGCCTCGACCAACGTGGAACTGAATGTGGCGGTGTCCCAGCCCTGGGTCCGCCAGGTAACCACCAAGGGAATGAATACGATCTCGTACGACTTCACTGTGGACGCCAATCCGGACACTGACATCAGGGAGTGCGTCATCACCTTCACCGGCGGGAGCTCGACGACATCACAGCCCGAATTCACACAGACCGGCAACTGGAGCCTCATCGGTACTATTGGTGGAGACTCCTGGACACAGGATATAGAGATGAAAACCGACGGCAGGTTGCACGCGGTATTCGGCGTGACGATTGTTGACTCGGACGAATTCAAATTCCGAAGGGACAAAGCCTGGAGCGTGAACTATGGGGCGACAAATTATTTTGTGACCAGCATTGCCGCGCAGTCGAGAGTGCCCCTCGCACAGGATGGCGGCAATATGAAGATCGCAGCGGGTACTTATGACATCTACCTCAATCCCGATGCGTCCGTGGCATACTTCATTTCTGCGGGTACAGCTTTTACCTTCGAAGGATACGGAGAAGTTTCATCCGAGCTTTCACAGTCCGTCACCATCAGGCAGGATGGAGTTGACGGCTTTGAGGCCGACTTCAAGGATGAATACAAACTCAGCGCGAGAGCCCAGACGCTCGATCTGCGCTCACGCTCCAGCGTGGAGATTCAGGCCGAATCCAACTGCGACTGGATCAGCGTGATCGAGACGAAGGCGATGAGCGCAAAGGTCGTCACCCTGCAGATAGCTGAGAACACGTCAGAATCGGCCCGCGCCGGCGAGGTGGTGATCAGCGCTCCCGCGCTCGGGCTGTCGCAGACGGTGACCATTTCCCAGGCGGGAGCCGGGGAAGTCTTTATTCCGGATGCCGCATTCCGCACGTGGCTGCTCGGCCAGTTTGATAAGAACGGGGATGGCGCACTCTCAGAGGCAGAGTGCGCGGCAGTGACCGACATCGATCTTTCCCTTACCGACAATCCGCAGATCAAATCCGTACAGGGATTGGAGTATTTCCCGAAATTATCGAGGCTGAGTCTCCATGACGACACGGGAGAAGGGACTTCTGCTATTTCCGAACTGGACCTGTCAGGTAATACGCAACTACAGAGCCTGAATATTGCAAGGCTGCACAATATTGAAGGCATCTATTTCAATTGCCCGAAGCTCGACGACCTGTCCATTGTCTATTGCGAGAACTTCCCGGCAGTCGATTTTAGTCAGTTTGAAAATCTTTGGCACCTTTCCCTCTCCGGTTTCGGGGAGGAACTGACCGAATTGGATCTTTCTTCCTCTCCGGTTCTCGCCTCTCTTTTCATTTACGACTGCCCGGCGCTTGCAAAAGTAAAGGTGTCAAGCCTGAACCTGGCCACCCTGTCCATCGGGATGTGCAAGGCGCTCCCGTATTCGGGTATTATTCTGCCGGCAGAAGATTTTTCGTTGAAAAACCTTACATTGGATACCATAGGCCCCGGTCCCGAGGAAATAGATCTCAGCATGTGTCCGGAACTGCAAAACCTTACGCTCACAAGCCGCTCCAATTACTGGGGAATCAGCATCATCTGGCTCAGGGAAGGGTGCAATTTGATTAATTGCGCAGGATACGCAAAGGACGCTGAAATCCGCTATAAGGGTGACAATCCATTTGTGCCAATTGTGTTTTCCAGCACTGCTTTCCGCGATCTTCTGATTCAGTCGAACGGATACTCCGACTCAAACGGTGACGGGGAATTTTCTTCATACGAGTTGAAGAAAATCGAATATTTGTTCTTGAACGCGGAGTATTATCCGCTTGGCGGAACCATAACCACCTTGGAGGATATTGCCCACCTTCCAAACTTGAAACAATTCACAATGTTTGATTATGGAGAGAAAGTGTCCGCGCCCATTCCAGAAGCGTTGAGAACGCTAAAGAAACTGGAGATTTTCGACATGAGCAACTGCCGCGTTCAGGGGACTCTTCCAGAGTGGATTGCGGATATGCCTGCCCTCAATGAATTGTCATTCAATAATTGTTATCCTCTTGGCGAAGAGATTCCGTCCAAGATAATCTCTTCAGACCGGTTCACTTTTCTTGACCTGTCTGGATGTGCATTCTCCGGGTTCACCATCAAGGTCCCGGCAGCTTCCCTGCTTGATTATGACAGCAAATATTACCACCCGGGAGGCGGTTATTTCCGATTTACTCCCCAGCACGAAAAAGTGAAAAGGGAAACCCAGGACGGCAGTTCTTATGTAGAGGACTATCCGAATATCCTGTACCAGAGCGATGTGGATGGCACCGGTCCTGTCCATCCAGATGGTGAAGTCGTGCTGTACCACGCAGCCACAAAAGGTCCCGGAATCGATTTGATACTCACGGGCGACGGCTTCAGCGAGGAAAACAATACAGTCGGAGGAACGCTTGAAACTTATTTGACCACCTGCGCCGAAACCTTCATTCATACGGACCCTTATGACAAACTGGCCGAATACTACAATGTGTGGCTGGTTTATGCCCATTCCCGCACGGCGGGCACCGGGGTCATGACCAATTCTTGCACCAAATTCGGGACCTGGCATGATAATCCCGGCCAAACTTCGATCGTTTCCGGAAATCATACCGATATCGTCGCTTTCATGAATTCGGTGCTTGGCAAGGACTGCAGGAATGCCGTGATCGGTGTCTTGATGAACTCTTCCGTGTACGGAGGAACATGCTACGAATCCTTCTATTCCCTTAACAACTGGGGCCATACAGTGGCATATACGCCCACTCATCCCGACTATGGCGGATGCTTCCTGACCTTTGTTCACGAAACTCTCGGTCACGGCATCGGCAAGCTGGCCGATGAATACAATGCCGATAGGTCAAATCCGGGTTCCGCCCCGTCCACATATCCTTATTGGACAAACTTCGGAGAAAATGCCAATGTCGACAATGTATCAGATCCGGCGACCATACGCTGGCATAACTTCCTGGCGGATGCCCGTTATGCCGACGAAGGTCTTGGAGTGTTCGAGGGAGCTCTCTATGCCAATACCGGCTGGTATCGCCCGACGGAGAATTCAACGATGAACGATCAATTCGCGGAAGGCGGCGAACGTTTCAACGCACCGTCCCGTGAGGCCATTTACCAATGGACCCTGTTCCGCACCTATGGCGGCGGGCAGGAATGGGCCGACTGGCCATCCTTCCTTGCGGAATACTACGACTACGAGACCTTCGTCGCCCTGGACAAGGCTCCATCACCTTCTCCGGCCTCTTCGCAGGTACGCAAAGCCCGTCCCGCCCCGAAGAAGCTTGTCAGGGCCGACGGCCGCGTGGTCGAGCAGAAACGCCCGCCGCTCGCCACGCCGGTATTTATTACGCCTGAGCAATAGTGTCTCCGTAAAGATGCACGATTATTACCCTGAGTTGACATATTTTCACAAATATTGACAAAATAACGCCAGCCGTCCCCTACTGGGGAAGATTGTGACCTTACCAGGTGGATATTTGCGCATCCATCCAGCGGATACGCTGATAGTAGAAATCCCAAAGATAGTACATCTCACCGGCGTATGTCTGAGCGACTTTTGCATTGGGCCATACATATTGACCCATAATGGGCCAGCGCTCAAAATTCAGCGCCTGCACTTCTGAGAGGAATATTTCCTGGTCGTCAATGAATGAGATGGCCTCTTCAAGAGCAGGGTATAGTTCTTTCCAACGGGCCTTGACTTTTTTCACGAAGAACTCGTCCTGGAACATTTTGTAGTACCAGCCGCGATTCCGACCATCCCGATTGTAGTATTTCACGAACCATCCTGATGGAGAGGCATCAATACCGTAAAGTGAGCGAAAGAAGTCGCAGTTCCCGAAGGCAAGATCGAAGTCCCAGACGTGATACATCCTGAGTTTGCCATCCGTATCCAAGGTCATAAAGGAACTTCTTCTGAGATTTCCGTCGGGATTTTTTGTCAATTCCTCAACTATAAAGAAGTTGACGAAGGATTTCACATCAATCATCGGTCGCCACTCTCCCTTCCAGGATGTTTCAAGCGCCGCCTCGAAATCACGGAAGGCCTTGACAACTCTGTCATACTGCTCCTGGGTGGGCTCAGACGGGTCTTTGAACATAATGGGGATGCCCATACCTGTGTAGAAGCAGACCTGCTCGTTCATATCCTCTCCTATTTCAAGATAGACTCCCTGATCGGAGATGTCAACTTTATGGGCGCCAACTTCCTTGTGCTCCGACAGAGTGTAAAGCCCTTGATATGATCCGTTCAACCACACCTGGGCAGGACGCATTTCAGGGGTCCAGGGCATTCCACAGATGCGGGACAGTTCCATTGCAAAGCGGTTGCGTATCAGAGTTTTGTCCGAGTACTCCGCCAGAAGTATCCAGTCTTTGTCGGAGCGCATACCTCCGCTTATTTCAGGGGAGATATACACGCCTCAAATATAAACAATATTTAATTTGTACAAAATTTAAATTGTTATTATCTTTGCAAAAAGAGCATTGTATGAGATTTGAGGATGTATTGCATAACGGCAGGCTTTGGGCTGTTGTATATGATGGTGACACGCAAGATATTTTGACAAAAACGTTTGCCAATTGGTTGAATCCTGCTTTTCTGGAAGATTTCTTCAGTCGAAACAGCAAGGATTTGGAAGCATATTTCCATATAACCAATCTTGATCTAGCCATATACGATACAATCTCAGATGCGGTGTCTTTGTCTTGTCTGATTCTGGATATACGTCCAGAAGCAAATTTGGATGTTTTCTTTCGCCCTTTAGAAAATCAACGAATCCGCGAAATGCTTCTTTCCAGAGAAAAGGCAAAAGGGAAAAGACAGAGCTCTCACAATTCCTGGCTCAGGATATATGCAATCAAACTTGACAAAGGGATATATCTAATCACGGGAGGAGCAATTAAGCTAACACATCTTATGTCGGAGAGGGAGCATACCCTTAATGAACTGAAAAAGATGGAAATGGTAAGGAATTATCTATTAGACAGTGGCATTGTTGATGCGGATGGAATAAAGGAATAAACACTATGAATACCCTGGATTACCTTAAAGCAAACGAATACAAAAGCGAAGCTGATTTTATCACTAAGGCTCAGTACCTAAAGGACAATTGGCCATGGTTAAAGTATTCCTATGCCATCGCCATTAAGGTCCGGCGAAGGATGAAAGAGTTAGGCATGTCGCAAAAGGAACTGGCAATGCAGTTGGGCTGCACTCAGCAACATATTTCAGTATTGCTGGGGGGCAAGGCCAATATGACTCTTGAAACCATGGCTAAACTGGAGCATGCCCTGTTATTTGACTTAATAGGAAATAGTCTTCAGGAATTCAATTATTTGAACGATTCTTCGGTTAGCGGGCCCATTCCCAAGGGATTTAAAACTAGTGAACTAGTTGAAGGATACAAACCAAGAAAGAAAAAAGGCCCTAAAAGCGCGAAATAATTTGCAATAATCAAAAAAGTGCCTATATTTGCAGTCCTTTTCGCGCATAGCGGAAAAGTTCATTGAAAATATTGAAAGATAAGTACAAGCAAGTACCGAGAAACAAGAAAATCGAGAGCGTTAATTTCTTTTAGAAAGTTAAAGCGTCGGGGTCAAGCTAAGAATTATAAAATATACAAAGAAGAGTTTGATCCTTGCTAAGGATGAACGCAAGCGGCAGGCTTAACACATGCAAGTCGAGGGGCAGCGCGAGGGTAGCAATACACTTGGCGGCGACCGGCGGAAGGGTGCGTAACGCGTGAGCAACATGCCCGTCACAGGGGGATAACAGATGGAAACGTCTCCTAATACCCCGTAACATCAGAGTAGGCATCTACTTTGGTTGAAAGTTTCGGCGGTGACGGATTGGCTCGCGTGACATTAGCTAGTTGGAGTGGTAACGGCACACCAAGGCGACGATGTCTAGGGGTTCTGAGAGGAAGGTCCCCCACACTGGAACTGAGACACGGTCCA
>JAGCVW010000021.1 GCA_017962165.1 Bacteroidales bacterium
ACGATGAGTGGGCATATGCCTCACATCCCTGGACACACATCGACTTCCTTCTTTTTGATACAGTCTCTCATAAAGCAAGACTTGCTATTGAAGTTGATGGGACACAATACCACCGAGCAGACTCTAACCAAGGACAACGCGACACTATGAAAAACCAAATCCTTGCTGCCATTGGCCTTCCTCTCCTTAGACTAAGCACGGCCGGTGCACAGGAGAAGGAACAGATTATCAGAGCGTTGATACAACAATAATAGTTCTACTCTAACGGCTCTAGTACTCGCCCGCGGTGCAGCAGTTTGCCCCGGGCGGACCTGTCCACCCTCGGACAGGGGCAGGGGGTCGGCGTCCGTCCTAGACGAGTTATCGCGTAGCGATGACGATGGATAGGATGGAAGGGGCCGGAAGGAGCCGCAGGCGACTGGAGTTCCGCACGGGGCAACTGCTGACCGCGGCAGCGATGTAAACCACCTAACTACTTGAGTGTCAAGACTTTCGAGTCTTGACTTTTTTGTTGGGAGGTGGTATCTTTGCAGGAGAGATTTGTGACGAAGGCTATGGAAGACTTCATTCTATACAAGACCTTCCCGTCAGGAGGAACGGTGTCTTTGATGACCGGATTGGATAAGACCAGTTCGGATTATAGTGATTTGATTTCTATAGCATGTTGTTTTGCCCGGGCGGGGAGATATGTTATTATTCTCTCCCCCGTTCACTATAAAGATCAATTATATGGTCAGGTATTCGGGAAACTAATAGGAACAAAGTATGAGCGCAAATGCCCAGACTTGCTTATTGATGGGAATTACTATGAGTATGAGAGTTATGAGCGTCCTTATGAAACGGAAAAAATAGAAAGAATGATTTCCAGAGGGGCCAAACAAGCTCCAAATATAGTGATAGATATACGAGAATCGTCGGTAACGAAAAAAGTAATTAGTACTAAGGTTCAGAGACTAAAGGGGCAGAAGAGTTTTAAAAGCCAGATTGCTAGTGTCTGGATTTACGATGGGGAAAATGTTGAGATGGTTTATAAAAACAAATAGAGGGGCGTCCCCCTCTATCTCTGCGGAGAATTCTCTCCGGCTCACCAATCCGTAGAATGGCTAAAATCATTGCTGATTCTGATGCAAATATAATGGGAATTCCTGGATTTCCAAATACAGAAGCACCTTTTTGACTAGTCTCCCCTGCCCACGAGAACTGACTGACTTACCCGCCATGGCAGCTGCTGACCGCGGCGCCAATGTAAACCATATAACTTCTTTGATGTTTTGGGGCGGTATCTTTGCGGGAAGGAAAAATGTATGTGTGGATATGAAAGAAGATAAAAGGTGAGATAGAATGGTCACCAGTCGTCATATGAATTCATTGTTGGTGTGTGCAAAAAATGCACATACCAAGAAATATGGCCGCAGGGAAGGATTAGGACGGTGACCTTTTCTGCGGAGCGGAAGTATGGGGAAACGCATGCCGACACAATCGGTCCCTATAAAAAAACGGTAGGGAGCATGGCTCCCCCCGCAGCACGAATCCGTAGACTCGCTAAAACCTAAATGGTTCTATGTACAAATATAGAGGTTATACTTGAAATCGCGAATTTAGATGAAAAGGAATTCAATAATGGATACCTCAATATAAAAAAGACCAGATAGGCGGTGGGGTTGAACCACTCATTCTCACGCAGAGCCGAATTGTTCCACAAATATATCGGTGTCTACCTACGGTCCTTGATGCAAATATAGATGTAATTTCTATTTCTTCAAACAAAACAGGAGGCCAAATGACCTCCTGTAAGATTTGCCCCAAGACTACGTGGCGGAATTACTTCAAAAGCGAGGGCCTCGCGGGCGGGGACTTTTGCGCGACTCGATTACCCATCCGTATCACGGTGTTACTGTCTCGCTGCAAATATAGATGTTTTTCTATAAATAAGGTCAGATGAGCGAAAAAACCTCACGCCCTTGCCAATCGGTGTGAAAATCAGGCATTTTTCACACCGACGTAAACCATACAACTACTTGATAGTCAAGACTTTCGAGTCTTGACGCGTGTAGTAATATGGGGTATCTTTGCGGGAAAAAACAAAATATGGAAAACAAACAATTAAGGTACGAGATTCCTTGCGGGGATACTCCGGAAGAAATACGGCAAAGGGCGCAAGTCATTGTTCGATATTATCAAGATTGGAAACTGGCACATCCCACTCAAAGAGTGTATAATCACTGTTTAAGAGATTATATAAACGTTCGGAAAATATCTATAACAGAAACGGCCAGACATGCAGCAAAGTCTTACCTATCTACATTGGCCGTTATGCAATTAGATGGGATATTAGCTTGTGCCAAGAAAGTGCGAGTTGGGAAACCGCGTGACAGATCAAATCAGGCAAAGTTTCAAGCTATGATAGTGATGGTGCATGATTGTCCAGGAGTGGGCAGAGTTAAGTTGATGGTTGGTGTTAGGTTTAAGACTCACATCAAGATACAGTATTGCATCACAGCAATCGATATTCTGGATTAAAAAAGCACCCCGCTTTAGCGAGGTGCTAAGCTTGCCCCAGTCTTGCGCGGTCAGAGTTTACTCTAAAAGAGTGAGCCTTCCCGGGGCGGGGACTTTTGCGCGCAGTGAATAGCTCTCACATACCGCGTCTTATCAGACTAATGCAAAGGTAAGCCGTTTTTTCTGATTTCCAAAAATAGATGCGCCTTTTGCCGAGCCTCCCCAGCCCTCGAGTGCGCGGTAGGACGGTGACCATCTACCCTTGTAGGGCGGCGAGAAGCTCGGGGATGGTCCCGGCGACATGGTCGAATAGCTTGTACATGAGCTCGGGCTCCCCCATCTCGGGGATGTAGGCGATGACCCGCTTCCCCGTTCCGGCCATCCAGCCCGCTTCCGTGTGGGCACTCCGGCCGCACGGCAGAACGATCACGCACGTGTCGGCCCACTTCAGGGCCTCCATGTCGGCAGCGAACTGCCGCTCCGCGAGCGGATGGTGTAGGCCTTCGGCATATTGGTCGAACGTCCAAGTGGGGGCGTTCGGGTCGATGTCGGTCCAGTGGAAGCCGGCTCCGCCATGGGGCGGATTGCGGAAGTCATAGACTTCGTGGCCTTCTTCCCGAAGGCGCTTTACCACTTCCGGGTAATAGGAATTTCTCCAGCTGGAGGCGAGGTAAATTTTCATTATGGCGGTAATTGTTATTTGTACCCCTGCAGAGCGTTCTCCTTATCGAGCGTCTGTAGTCTCATCGCACGGTCCTGTAGTATTTGCGCAAATATAGATGCGAGGGAACAACTTTCAAAAATTGTTTAATGTTTTTGGAGGAATGAGATTATTCTCTATATTTGCAGAAGCATTTGATAACAGTCCCGTTTAGGCGGGGTTATTGGACATTATCTAGGCATTTCAGTTTGAGCTGAAATGCCTTTTGACATCTTAAGAGGGCCGGTGATGTACAGCTACACTCTCCAGAACATCTTGATCAAGTCCAATAATTATTATCAAATGCACAAGATTGTTCGCTTGAAAGTGAGCTTGGACTATGAGTTCGAAGCTCCCAGATTTGTCAAAGTGAAGGCGCACAAACGCACTCTCGGAGACAAAACAGTAAAGGTGCGTTCATATTACCGACGCGTTTTAATACGCAAGTAATTATTGAACGACAGTCCTTACCAGGACTTCTAATTCACCCATCGGTCCCGGGGAGAGTTTCGGCTCTCCCCATTTCTTTCCTGCCCTCGAGTGAGCGGTAGGGCGTTGACCTCAAACGTCAAAGCCAATTATTATCTGTGATGAGAACTGGAGAAGTTATCAACTTGTGCAACAATTGCACATGTTCAAAAAGAGAGGTTTGTTTAACGTCTCGTGGGCAAGGTGCTAATTTAGTGGGATTTCTTGGATTTCCAAAAATGAAACACCCCAACCGGAGTTGGGGTGAGGTCGGTACGAGCCGCCCGAAGCGTAACACGTTCCAAATATTCTACCGCAAATATAAGGGGAATTCTTGGATTTCCAAAAATAAAACACCCCAGGCTCTGCCCGGGGTGAGGAGTGGAATAACCGGGCATGACCCGGTGTGCCGGAACTACTTGAGGGTGCCGGCTTCGACGGCCTTGACCATGTCTTCGTTCGCGGTGATGTAGATTTCAACGCGGCGGTTCTTGGCGCGGCCTTCTTCGGTCTCGTTGTCAGCGACGGGCTTGTTGAAGGAAAGACCCTGGGCATAGAGGTGGTTGGGATCCATGCCGTTCTTCTTGAGCTCCTTCTTCACAGCGTCAGCCCTCTTCTGGGAAACTTTCTCGTTAGCCTCGGCAGTACCGACATTGTCGGTGTGGCCAAGGATGGTGATGTCGGCATTCGCGCCGAGATCCTCGAGGACAGTTGCGAACTGCTTGAGGGACTCCTTGGACTCCTCGCTGAGAGCGGTGGAGTTGAAGTCGAAGAGGATACCGCTGGAGAAGGTCACCTTGATGGCCTCAAAGCCGTTGGCGTCGGTGATGGTCTCGATCTTTGCAGCCTCGATCTTCTCGAGTTCCTTAGCTTTCTTGTCCATGACAGCGCCGATGGTGGTTCCGGTTGCAGCACCTGCTGCGCCGCCGATGGCAGCACCCTTGAGAGCGCCTTCGGCATCACCGGTGATGAGGTAGCCGATGCCTGCACCTACTGCAGCGCCGCCTACGGCACCTGCGAACAGGCCTTTGAGAGTTGCACAAGACGGAGCGAGAAGCATTGCCGCTGCCGCCACGATGAGTAAACCTTTTTTCATAATGTTAAAAAATTAATATGGTTGATAAAAATGTGTCCTTTTAACCAACTGTAGCTCCATTAACTAATGCCTCCTCCGGCGCGACTATACGCATCTTGCCGTCGCCCTGGCGGGCCATAAGGATCATACCCTTAGACTCGATGCCGCGGATGACGCGCGGAGCGAGGTTAGCGAGGATGCATATCTGCTTGCCGACCATCTGCTCGGGAGTGTAGTACTCGGCGATGCCGCTTACTATCACCCTCTTGTCGATGCCGGTATCGATCGTAAGTTTCAGTAACTTGTCTGTCTTCGGGACGCGCTCGGCCTCAAGGACGGTAGCGGTACGGATGTCCATAGCCTCGAACTGGTCGAAGGTGATCTCGGCCTTCTGCGGCTCGACGCGGGCGGCGGCCTCCGCGGCTGCGGCGGCTCGGGCTTCAGCCTCCTTCGCGGCGCGGATGGCCGCAAGGCGGTCGAGCTGCTTCTGGATAGACTCGTCCTCGATCTTCTCGAAAAGAAGCTGCGCCTCGCCGATCTGATGGCCGGCAGAGAGAATATCGGAGCGGCCGAGCAGATCCCACTCGAGCGGAGAATCTATCATCCCCCGCAGCTTCTCCGCGGCGAACGGAGTGAACGGCTCGAAGGCGATCGCGAGGTCTGCGCAGATCTGCAGGCAGACATTCAGGATAGTCCCAGTGCGGGCCATGTCGGTCTTCGCAACCTTCCAGGGCTCAGTGTCGGAGATGTATTTGTTGCCCACGCGGGCCATGCTCATTGCGTCTTTCAACGCCTCGCGGAAGCGGTAGTTCTCAAGGTTCTTTTCAAGAGACTCGCGCAGGGCAGGGATCTCGGCCAGAGCCTCTTTGTCGATAGCCTCAAGCGCGCCCACGGGCGGGACCTTGCCCTCGAAATACTTATGGGTCAGCACCACGGCGCGGTTCACGAAGTTGCCGAAGATAGCCACCAGCTCGGAGTTGTTCCTTACCTGGAAGTCCTTCCAGCTGAAATCATTGTCCTTAGTTTCCGGAGCGTTGGCGGTAAGCACATAACGGAGCACGTCCTGCTTGCCGGGGAAATCCTCCAGATACTCATGGGCCCAGACAGCCCAGCCGCGAGAGGTCGAAATCTTGTCGCCCTCGAGGTTAAGGAACTCGTTGGAGGGGACGTTGTCCGGCAGGATGTAGCCGTCACCGTAGGCCTTCAGCATCGACGGGAACACGATGCAGTGGAACACGATGTTGTCCTTGCCGATGAAGTGGACGAGCTTGGTATCCTCGCTCTTCCACCACTTCTCCCAGTCGTTCGGAAGCAGCTGCCTTGTGTTGCTGATATAGCCGATTGGGGCGTCGAACCAGACGTAGAGGACTTTGCCTTCAGCGCCCTCGACGGGCACGGGCACGCCCCAGTCCAGGTCACGCGTGACCGCACGGGGCTGCAGGCCGCCGTCGAGCCAGCTCTTTACCTGACCGTAGACGTTTGACCTCCACTCTTTGTGGCCTTCGAGTATCCACTCGCGCAGCCACTGCTCATAGTCCTGCAGAGGGAGATACCAGTGAGTAGTCTCCTTCTTGACGGGCTCTGCGCCGCTGAGCTTCGACTTGGGGTTGATCAGTTCTTCGGGGCTCAGGGTACTTCCGCACTTCTCGCACTGGTCGCCATAGGCGTCGGGGTTGCCGCACTTGGGGCAGGTTCCCACTATATAGCGGTCTGCAAGGAAGGTCTTAGCCTCCGGGTCGTAGTACTGCTCGGTAGTCTTCGTGATGAACTTCCCTGAATCGTACAACTTCTTGAAAAACTCCGAGGCGGTCTCTTCGTGGATCTTCGAGGAGGTCCTTCCGTAGACGTCGAAGTTGATGCCGAAGCCCTTGAAGGACTCGGAGATTATCTTGTCGTATTTGTCGACTATGTCCTGAGGTGAGCAGCCTTGCTGACGGGCCTTAATAGTAATAGGCACGCCGTGCTCGTCGCTGCCGCACACGAACAGCACCTCGCGGCCGCGCATCCTCAGATACCTGACGTAGATGTCGGCGGGAACATACACTCCCGCTAGATGTCCGATATGCACGGGGCCGTTGGCGTAGGGCAGGGCCGCTGTCACTAAGGTTCTTTTGTAGTTCTTCATTTCTTGATCTTCTTGATGAGTTCCCTCTGGAACTTCTGGTACTTTACGAGCTTCTGCATTATCTTCATCTGCTCGTCCTGATCGGTCGCCTTCGCGAGCGAAGCCTTAAGGAAATCTATCTGCAACTGTACGCGGCGTTCCGCATACATCAATATTGTTCTCGGTACGTAATTGACCAGCCACGACTCGGTGCTCATCATCGAATCCGTGAAGTTCTGGACCGTGATCTGGTATTTTTCGAGCGAAAGGTCGGCCGTGACCTTGCGGATCTCGGGATCCGGGCTGTCGAAGAGCCTGCGGATGATGCCGTCCTGGTCGAGCCCCTCGCAGTAAGCGTCCACGAAGGCGTCGTAGGTCTTCCTGTAGACGGAATTCTGCATCTCGGAGCCGTCTTCTTCGATAGCGCCGCGAATGAAATCCGTAACGTTTACCACCTCCGGAGTATAGTAATCCGAATCCGTCTCGAACTTCATGGGGCGGTCGCCGAAACGCAGCATGAAGCTCAGGATATCCGCCTCCAGCGGAGCCAGCAGCTTGTTCTCGAACTCCTGCTGCTCGACCGGAGCGAAGCCGGGGCCGTCGACTTCGTCTAGCGGGGCCATCTCCACAAGGCTCTCGTCCGATGCGCGCTGAACCCTGCGGGCTTCCCTCTCGCGGGCCTTGTCTTCTTCCTCACGGGCCTTCTCGCGCGTCTTCACTATCCTGTCGAAGATAATCTGCGCCTCGATGCCGAACTTCGCGGCAGTCTCCTGAACGTAGACGGAGCGCTGGACGGCGTCCGGAATAAGGGCGATGGTGTCGGCTATATCGTTGATCAGGCCGGATTTCTTGTAGGGGTCGCCGGCGGCTTCTTCGAGCAGCAGGTCGGTCTTGAAGGAGATGAAATCACGCTCGTTCGCGGCGATGTAATCCTGCACTTCCTGCAGGCTGTGGGCCCGGCCGAAGCTGTCGGGATCTTCGCCCTCGGGCAGCAGGACTATGCGCACGTTCATGCCTTCCGGCAGCACGATATCCGTCCCGCGGATGGCGGCATGGATACCGGCAGAATCGCCGTCGTACATGATCGTCAGGTTCGAGGTGAAACGGTGGATCAGGCGCACCTGCTCCGAGGTCAGGGCCGTTCCGCACGAAGCCACGACGTTAGTGACGCCCAGCTGCTGCATGGTGATGACATCGACATTGCCCTCGACCAGGATGCATTTGTCCTGGCGGCTGATCTCCGACTTGGCGAAGTAGATGCCAAGCAGAGCTTTACTCTTGATGTAGATCTCCGTCTCGGGAGAGTTGACATACTTCGCGGGGTTATCGCTCTTGAGCGTCCTGCCCGAAAATGCGATTACACGGCCGGCCAGCGAATGGATCGGGAACATCACCCGCTCGCGGAAACGGTCGGAGAGCGACCCGTCGTCGTGCTGGACGGTAAGGCCAGCGGCGATCAGGTACTCGGGCTTGTAGCCCGCAGCGATCGCCGCGTCGGTCAACGCAGAACGACCCGACGGAGCCCATCCCAGGCCCCATTTGGCGATAGTCTCATCCTCTATTCCGCGGGAGTGATAATAAGCCAGGCCCACGTTCTTCCCCTCTACGGTCTTCAGCTGTTCGTTGAAGAACTTGTGGGCGAATTCGCTCACGAGGAGGATACTCTCGCGGCGCTGGCGGCTAGCTATCTCCTCGGCCGAGAGTTCCTCTTCCTGGATCTCGATATGGTACTTCTGGGCGAGGTAACGCAGCGCGGCGGGGTAATCCAGATGCTCATACTCCATCACGAAGCCTACTGCAGTGCCGGCCTTTCCGCAGCCGAAGCACTTGTAGATGCCCTTCGAAGGGGTCACATAGAAGGAAGGAGTCTTTTCGTTGTGGAAGGGACAGCAAGCCACCAGGCTGGCTCCGCGCCTCTTCAGGGACACGAAGTCGCCGACCACCTCTTCTACGCGGGCGGTTTCAAGGATTAGGTTTACTGTCTCCTGCGGGATCATGACGCTACTTCACAGATGAACTTGATTCTGGTGAGGCGGATCTCCATCTCGGAATAGTCGTTCTCGAGGGCGCGGATAGCGTCGTCGAGCGAATCCGATGCGGCTTCATGGCGGAAGTAGTCCATGAGCTCGGCCACTACGTCTGGCTCCACCTCCTGGTTTACGTAATAGTTGATATTGAGCCTGGTTCCGGCGGAAACTATAGTCTCCACTTCTGTCAGCAGGTCACACATGGGCATGTCGAGGCCCTTGGCGATATCGTCGAACGGCAGGCGCCTGTCGATCATGCCGATAATCTGGATCTTCACGGCAGACTTGCTCGCCGTGCTCTTCACGATAAGGTCCTGCGGGCGCTCTATCTCGTTCTCCTCAACGTACTTTGCGATAAGGTCGATGAAGGGCTGGCCGTATTTTTTGGCCTTTCCTTCGCCTACGCCCTGGCAGTTGCGCAGTTCTTCGAGTGTGATAGGGTAAAGAATCGACATGTCGTCGAGGGCCGGGTCGCCGAACAGGATCCACGGCTGGAGGTCCAGTTTGTGGGCCATGTCCTTGCGGAGGTCCTTGAGCATGGCGAGCAGCACGGGATCTCCCCCGCCGCCCTTCATCGCCGCGGCGTTGGCGGCGGCGTCTTCGTCGTCCTCTTCGTCGTCAGGCGAACCATCGCCCGTGAAGACGCGGTCTTCGACCAGGTTCAGCGGCCATGGATTCTCCAGGAACTGCTTTCCGAGCGGGGTGACGAAGATAAGGCCGTAGGTCTCGATTTCCTTATCCAGCAGGTGCATGATGAGGCCCTGGTGGATAACGGTGGCCCAGAACTTATCGGTATGTTCGTCGCCTGCTCCGAAGTACTGTATCTTGTCGTGGTTATAGCTCTTTACGAGAGCGGTATCGTTGCCGGACAGAATAGCGGCAAGATGGTCGATCTTGAAGTGCTCCTTGAGCGAGAGGATGAGCTTGATGACGAGCTTCATCTCGGCGCGGCCGTCGAAGACCTTCCTCGGGTGCAGGCAGTTGTCGCAGATGCCGCAGTTGTCATTGGGATAATCCTCACCGAAATAGCCCAGCAGCAGGCGCCTGCGGCAGTCGCTCGATTCGGCGTAGGCCACCACTTCGTTCAGAAGCTGCTTGTTGATCTCCTGCTCGGAGACGGGCTTGCCGCGCATGAACTTCTCCAGCTTCTGGATGTCCTTGTAACTGTAGTAAGTGATGCAGAGGCCTTCCCCGCCGTCGCGGCCGGCGCGGCCGGTTTCCTGGTAATAGCTCTCGACGCTCTTGGGAATGTCGTAGTGGATTACGAAGCGGATGTCGGGCTTGTCGATGCCCATGCCGAAAGCGATGGTTGCGACTATTACGTTCACGTCCTCCATCAGGAATTTGTCCTGGTTTTCGGCGCGGACCTTGGCGTCCAGGCCGGCGTGGTAAGGGAGGGCCTTGATTCCGTTGATCTGGAGGAACTCGGCCATCTCCTCCACTTTTCTGCGGCTAAGGCAGTAGACAATTCCGGACTTGCCGGGATGCTGGCGGATGAAGCGGACTATGTCCTTGTCGGCGTCGATCTTGTCTCTGACCTCATAGTAGAGGTTGGGGCGGTTGAACGAGGATTTGTAGACCACGGCGTCCGGGATGGCGAGGGTCTTGAGGATATCGCTCTGGACCTTAGGAGTCGCCGTAGCGGTAAGGGCTATGATGGGCGCGCGGCCTATCGTATCTACAATAGGGCGTATGCGCCTATACTCCGGGCGGAAGTCGTGGCCCCACTCGGAGATACAGTGGGCTTCGTCCACCGCGTAGAATGATATCTTTATTGTCCTCAGGAACGCGACGTTCTCGCCCTTGGTGAGGGATTCGGGCGCGACGTAGAGGATCTTCGTTTTGCCTTCCTTTATGTCGTTCTTGACCTCTTCGATCTGGGGGCGGGAGAGCGACGAATTGAGGAAGTGGGCTATGCTTTCGTTACCGGATACGAAACCCCTGATGGCGTCGACCTGGTTTTTCATCAGGGCGATCAGAGGGGAAATGACGATCGCGGTACCGTCCATCAGCAGCGCGGGCAACTGGTAACAAAGGGACTTTCCTCCGCCCGTAGGCATGAGCACGAAACAGTCCTTCCCGTCCGTCAGGTCCTTGATGATGTCTTCCTGATCACCTTTGAACCCGTCGTAACCGAAGAACTCCTTGAGTGTCTTGCGTATGTCTGCTGATGTTACTGACATTGTCGTTAGAATGTATGGATTGCCAGGCCGCTTCGGAGCTTGGGCTCGAACCATGTAGTCTTCGGGGGCATGATGTTGCCGCTGTCCGCTATGTCCGTGATCTGTTTCATGCTGACCGGATAGAGGGCGAAGGCTATCTTCATCTCACCGCTGTCAACCCTGCGCTTCAGCTCTCCGAGGCCCCTGATTCCGCCGACGAAATCGATGCGGGAATCGGTCCTGAGGTCCTTGATGCCGAAGACCGGGCCGAGCACCCTCGATGAGAGGATAGTGACGTCCAGCACGCCTATCGGGTCGTTGTTGTCGTAGGTACCAGGACGGGCGCGGAGCTCATACCACTTCCCTTCCAGATACATCGAGAAGGTGTGGAGTTCGTCCGGAGTGTATATTTCCGTTCCCCTGCAGGTCACGTCGAAGGTCTCGCCGAGAATCCCGATTACCTGGCTGGGGGTAAGGCCGTTCAAGTCTTTCAGGACGCGATTGTAGTCCAGCACCTTGAGCTGGTCCTCGGGGAAGCACACCGCCATGAAGTAGTTATACTCCTCCTCGCCGGTGTGATTGGGATTCTGCTTTGCGCGCTCGGCGCCGACGCGGGCCGCAGCCGCGCTGCGGTGGTGGCCGTCGGCGATGTAGAATGCGTCGACCTTGTCGGTGAAGAGCTCTGTGATCTGCTTGATCAGTTTATCGTCCTCAATCACCCAGAATTCGTGGCCGAAATTATTCTCGTCCGTGAACTTGTATTCCGAAGGATTCTTGATAGTGTCGGCTATGATCTGCTCGAGTTCGGGCTGGTGCTTGAAAGCGAAGAAGACGGGCTCGATGTTGGCGCTCTGGATTTCGACATGCTTCATCCTGTCGTCTTCCTTGTCCTTACGGGTAAGCTCGTGCTTCTTGATGCGGCCCTCAATATAGTCCTGCGAATTGGCGCAGAGGACGTAGCCGTACTGGGTGCGCTGGCCCATGGTCTGAGCGTAGATATAGTAACAGGGCTTCGGATCGCGGACGAGCCAGCCGTTTTTCTGCCACTTTGCGAAGTTTTCGACCGCCTTGGCGTAGACCTTGGGGTCGTGCTCCTCGGGCATGGGGTCGAAATCGATCTCCGGCTTAGTGATGTGGAGCAGAGACTTCTCTCCGGCCATCTTCTTAGCTTCCTCCGAGTCAAGGACATCGTAGGGCGGAGCTGCTACTTCGGTTACGAGATTTCTGGGCGGACGAACTGCCGCGAAGGGTCTTACTTTCATTTGTTTACCTGGAATTTTGTGTTTCCCGTTGCAAAATAATCGACTATCTGGCGCGCGGCGGCAAGGCCGGCGTTGACGTTTGCCTCTGCGGTCTGGGCGCCCATTTTCTTGGGGGTTGCGAAGACGCGCAGACCGAACTTCTCCTGCAGGACTGCAAGGTTGTCTGGGGCGACGTCCGTGACATACTTCAGGTCGGGCCTGTCTTCCAGCGCCTTCTCAAGGCCGGCTTCGTCAATGACTTCCTTACGGGCGGTATTTACGAGGGTCGCGCCCTTGGGCATCTTGGTGATGAGATCGTAGTTGATGCTGCCGATCGTGCTCGGAAGGGCCGGGATATGCAGGCTGAGGTAGTCGCTGCCTTCATAAAGCTCGTCGAGGGTATGGACGGGCTCGGCGCCGCCGGCGATAATCTGCTCGTCCGTAAGGAACGGGTCGAGGGCTTTGACCTTCATTCCGAGGGCCTTGGCTTTCGCGCCCACGAGGCGGCCTACGTTTCCGAAGGCCTGGACTCCGAGGGTCTTGCCTTGAACCTCCGAGCCGGTAGCGGGAGTGAACTGGGTCCTGGCCATGAAGATCATCATGGCTATCGCGAGCTCAGCTACCGCGTTGGAGTTCTGGCCGGGGGTGTTCATGACCACGACACCCGCTTTAGTCGCGGCCTCGAGGTCTACGTTGTCATAGCCGGCGCCCGCGCGCACGACTATCTTCAGTTTAGGGGCGGCGGCGATGACCTCCGCGGTCACCTTATCTGAGCGGATGATCAGGGCCTCGGCGTCCGCTGCGGCTTTTACCAGGTCCGCCTGGGCCTCATATTTTTCGAGCTTCACGACCTGGTGTCCGGCGCCCTCGAGGATATCGGTAATCCCCTTGACGGCCGCGGCCGCGAACGGTTTCTGGGTTGCGAGAAGTATCTTCATACTATGCGTGCAGTTTTTCGAACTCCTGCATGCAGGCGACCAGGGCCTTTACGTCCTCGAGGGTGCAGGCGTTGTAAATCGATGAGCGGAATCCGCCCACGCTGCGGTGGCCCTTCAGGCCGACCATGTCGTGCTCCTTCGCGAAGGCGAGGAATTCGTCCTGCAACTCTTCATAGCCCGGGGCCATGACGAAGCATACGTTCATGATCGAACGGTCTTCCTTAGCGGCGGTACCGACAAACAGGGGGTTGCGGTCGATCTCAGCGTAGAGGGCCGCGGCCTTCTCCTCGTCGCGCCTCTGCATCGCTTCGACTCCGCCCATGTCCTTGATCCAATGCAGAGTCCTGTTCATCAAGTAGAGCGGCAGGACGGCCGGGGTGTTGAACATGGAGAGCTTGTCGATATGAGTATGCAGGTCGAGCATCGTAGGGATGTAGCGACTGACCTTTCCGAGGGCGTCCAGCTTCACGATTGCGAAGGTGCAGCCGGCAGGGCCGACGTTTTTCTGGGCTCCGCCGTAGATCATCGTGTACTTGGAGACGTCCACCGGGCGGCTCATGATATCCGAAGACATGTCCGCGATTAGGGGAACCGGGCTGTCCAGATCCTTCTTAATCTCGGTGCCGTAGATGGTGTTGTTGGTGGTGATATGGAAATAATCCACGTCGGTGGGGATCACGAAGTCTTTCGGGATGTATGAATAGTTCTTGTCGGCCGAACTGGCGAGAGCGTACGCATCGCCATAGGCCTTCGCTTCCTTCAGGGCTTTCTTCGCCCACACGCCCGTCTCCAGGTAAGCGGCCTTCTTCTCAAGGAAGTTCAGCGCGACGAAGAGGAACTCCATGCTGGCTCCGCCGGGCAGGAAGACCACTTCATAGCCCTCGGGGATGTTGAGAATCTCCTTCCAGAGAGCTCTGGTCTCGTCCATCACGGCATCCCATTCTTTTGTTCTATGTGAAATGCAAAGCAGGGACACACCAGTCCCCGCAAAATCCTTTATCGCATCGATTGTCGCGTCCAGCGCTTCTTGCGGAAGCAGACAGGGACCGGCATTGAAAACGTGTTTTTTACCCATAGTATAGTTTGTGTTACAGATTCCGATAGTTAAAGTTAGCGATATTTTTGGTTCTTTCCAAGAAATCTTCCTGCAGAGTAAGGCGCACTCTCACCTCCATACTGCAGCTTTCTCCAAATTGCTGGTTTCGGCTCGGAAGCCCCAGGTCCTTCACCACTTTCATCACCTCCGGCATCTGCGCGTAGTCAAATTGCAGTTCATACCAGACGCCCGCGACCTTTTCTATTATCTGAGCGTTGTTGATTGCGTCTGCGGTCGATGATTTGTACGCACGGATAAGGCCGGGAATGCCGAGTTTTATTCCCCCGAAATACCTGACGACTATCACCGCTATATCGCTCAGGCCCGCGCTGTCTATCTGCCCGAGGATAGGGCGCCCGGCGGAGCCTGCGGGCTCGCCGTCGTCGCTGGCGCGCCACAGCGCGCCTGCAGGGCCCAGACGGTAAGCCAGGCAGTGGTGCCGAGCGTCGTGGTACTCCTTCCGCGCCTTCTCCAGCAGAGCCTTCACCTCATCCTCGCTCTCTACCGGATAAGCGAGAGCGATGAAGCGGCTGCCCTGATCCTTGAAAAGACCTTCTGAAGGGGCCGCGATACTAATGTATGTATCTTTCAGTTCGCCCATTCTTCTCAAATTTAACAAATATTCCGGACTAAAGCGCGCGTACCCCCGGCTTTTTCACCGAGGGTACGCACGAAAACGCGCCAAAACGTGCATACCCCCAGCAATTTTGCCGAGGGTACGCATACCTAAAGGTGATTGTTATTACGGTCAGAGATCGCTGCTGACTATTCCGAGTGTCAGGTCGGCCGGGTTCAGCAGAAGGTCGTAGGTGCCGGCTTCCGGAACCAGGAAAGCATTCTCGCTTGCAACGACAAGGGGATATGTCTGTCCCGGCTGCATGGTAACTACTTCCAGCTCCGGACCAAGTGAATAAGACCAATGGAACGTGAGCCTGATCGCTTCCTGCTCGGAGAACTCCTTACCGGAAAGTTTCAGGACGGGACCGTTGTCCGTGGACAGTACGCTGTCGAACGCCCATTCATAATTGACCAGCCAGGGAGATTCCTCTCCAAATGGATGTATCTCCAGGTGCTTGTTTTCGCTTGTGATATTAAGCTGGGCCTCAAAGTAACCGACGTAAGGCAGCAGGAAAGGATTTCCGTCCCTGATAAGAGTGCGGGAACCTATTCCGCTGATACCGTAGTCCGTGCTCCATTTGTCTCCGGTTGTCTTGTTGAGGACCTGGAACTTCTCTCCGGCCTTATAATGGACAATAGCGTAGAGCATCTCGCTCGTGTAGGAATCTTCCCGTCTGGAGCCCACAAAGCGGAGCGGGATTTCCGTCCCCTTGTTGCCGGAAAGCACCCAGTCGCATCCGAAGTCATCCGACGCGCCTTCCGAAGACGTGGTGCCGTTGATCGAATAGATGTAACCCTGGATTGCTTCCGCGGTTGAGCCGCCGTAGTAGACAAGAGGCGAATAGATTATGACCTCGTCGTCATCACTGATATCCAGCTGGCCTTCCTGCCATCTCTCACCGCCGAAATACAGGATCTGGTAAGCCTGGAGAATCTGCTCACGGTCATTTCCGTCCCACATGTCAAAGGTGGCGTTGCCGTACGCGCTTCCAAAGCAGTTGCGGACATTCGTGACACGCCCTTTGATGTAATAGGAGTCCTCCGATGCATTTTCGCCGACCGCCTGCGCCTTATGGATGGCATCCTGGACGGTGAAAGGATTCTCAAGGGAGCCGTCTCCCATATACTGGTAAGGAGCCGGAACCTCGGAAGTCATGCCGTTGAGGCTGTAAAGATAGGCCTGTGAAGGAGCTGTCCTCGTCTCTCCGTTACTGTCAAGGTAAAGCTTTCCACACACAAGGACGCGGTCCCATCTGTAGATTTCAGAGTTGCCTTCTACCCACGGCTTGTTCTCAAGGAATGCGGCATCGTCCATCTCGAAACAGCATTCGTAGCTGCTCTCACCTCCAAGGGTAATGCGGAAGCTGGCGGTCCCGGTGTCTGCTGAGTACTGCTTCAGGACCTCGCTCACGTATCCATGGATGAACACATCCTCAGCCGAGGCGGAACCGGGCTCCAGCGTCTTGGCGTAAAGAACTGCGCCCACCGGGTCGAAAGGACTGTCGAGAGTCCCCTTTCCGTGGTCAAGCTCCTGAAGTCCCTCGATTGCATCCACGGTGATATAGCCGAAATTATCGGCATTTCCACCGTACCAGCCGCGGACTTTTACCCTGGAGCCATAATACTTCAGGTACTCGTCAAAGCAGTAATGGGTCCTGAACATCCCCCATGGAGAGTCTATGAACACAACTTCATAGTTGGTGAACGGCCTCACATAAAGCTGTCCCTCGAAGGTCACGGGGACGGAGACGGAATACCTGCCACCCTGCAACTCGGAATAAACCACTTCCTCGAGCGCAGCCTCGCCCGTCTTTTCAAACGTCGCACCGATAATCTCGGGGAGTTCAGCGAATGTTGTCTTCACGCCATGAATCTTTACGACATCTCCGACGGCAGGGAGCGAATTTCCATATCCGGAATAGACATAAAGACCCAAATGTCCGTCTTCGGAAACCACAAAGCCTTCCTCAGAGAGGGAATACACGGTCACATTTTCCAGGGAAACCGCCGTGTCGTCGGCCACGGAGCTGTAAATCCTGCGTATCGTAAAGCCCTGGTTCTCACTCCTGTTCATCGTGAACAGCCCTTCCTCCGGGCTCCATGTGAAGTCCATCCAGCCGCCGTTTTCCACATACATGAGCACCGAACCGCCCATGACAAGGCTCACCGGGGATTCGGGCGAAATGGACGCCACGTCATAGCCGTCTACGCTCTGCTCGCCGGACTCCAGTCCATACTGGTTCCAGTTCCAGTCCTGAAGGGCCAGGATTCCACCGTCCTGCACATAGACGTCTTCAAGTGCATATGCGCCGTCCTTCCATTCCATTTCCTTCCAGAAGTCGAAATTGGCTCCAAACAGGGTCATGTTCCTGTGGGCCTCGCTCACAAGCGCCGTACTATTGTTGACATCCAGGGTTATGGTCACGTAACCGCCCTGAGGAAAATACAGGTTGGGACCGCCGGGCAAGAGAGGAATAACTTTCCCCGCTTCTATCAGGGAGCGGAAATTATCGTCCACGTTTTCTTCAGTGGCGCCGAACTGCTCGTCCCATTTGTAATCCTTGCGGAACTTGAACTCCGCTTCTTCCGGAAGATCAAGAGTAACCTCATAAACTCCGTCCGAGACCTGAGTCATGTCATAGTCCCAGTCCCAGGAGGTGAAGTTGCCCACAATAGACCACCTGGGCTTGTAGGTATCGAAGAACATCCAGTCTCCGTAGACCCAGTCATAGACCTGGAAGGCGAATTCCGCATCCAGGGAGCCGTCGGCCTTGAGAGAAAGGGTTGCTTTGTAACGGCAGTTGCTCTCAAACCAGATGCTCTGGCCGAGCGGATATGTCAGCTGCTCCCCGTCCGTCGTGGTCACGACCAGGGTCGGAGCAGTTTCCTGCGGCACAAGGATCAGGGACCAGATGTCCTCACCATCGGCATTCTGCGCCTTTGCAGCGAGGATCGCGCCCTTTTCTCCCACGGGGCCCTCACCAACATTAATGACAGAATAGACATCGTCCAGGGCGACGGAAGCCACCTTTCCGGCGAGAGAACCGCCTATGGCTATATCCACCCTCGAAAGCCGATGACGGAATTGGAGTGCCACCGTCTCATCCGGCTTAACACGATTCTCAGCCACCATGAAATCCGACCTAGAATAGGCCGCATGCGTTCTCTGATCCTTCTCAACTTTAATGTTGTAGGCATACTGCTCGAAAAAGTTGAAGTCCGGATCATAGGGATAGTAAGCCATGAACTCGGTGTAGTCAGTCTGGTCCTCCAGCCAGCAGATGGGCGTGTCTGAAGTGAGGCTGCTGCCACTGATGGTATATTTGACATTGAGGGCGGAGATGGGCTCCAAGGCTATGACGCCGATCTCATCACCGGCCTCAAATCCGGAGGCCGTAGCCTTGGTGGCATATTCCCCTATATTGGTCGTAAAGGCAATCTGCCTTTCATTGAGCAAAGCGTCCTTTTCCATAAGAGAGGAGCAGGATATCGCCGCAAGCACAGTCACAAGTGATAAAATAATCTTTTTCATATCCTTTCTTTCTTATGGTTATTCACTTTTTGTCCAAGTCTGAGGGAGAGGATAAACCACTCCGTACGATCCATACCCTCCCTCATAGTCACCCTCCTGGATGACAGCCAGCACCTCAAAGCTCGTAAACGGATACCCGTTGTAGGAAAGCCCGGGCTGGATGTCAATGGCACCGTCGTCATTGATTTTACCGGTAAAGAGGATCAGGTCGGAGAGCTCCCCGTACAGCCAATAATCGCCATCGTCGTCGGGGATGGAGTAGCTTGCTTTCGGCCAGTCATATGTGAGGCCGTAACTTGACCATGTCCATTCCCTCAGCCTCTGGAAATAAACATTGAACGAGGAATCGCCCGTGTTGAAACGAGCCTTGAACTGACGCCCATCGTATTCTATGTTGAGCTGCAGTCCGTCCTGGCTGATCGTGATGGGAATAAAGCTTTCATCGTCAAGCCAATACATCCAGCTGCCGACGAAAGAATCGAGAGCTTCCGGGACATAGGCCTCAAGGAATTCCGCCTTTATCCATTTGTCCCGCACATTCAGCGTGAGATGGTAGCGGCCGGGCTCGGAAATGGTCATGTCGGCCCCGTCGTACCAAACGGTGTACTTGAGGGGATTGTCCGACTTCGGGAGCTGCGGTCCGCCTAAATTCTTGCTCCAGTCATGGTTGCAGCGGAATTTGAACTTCTCGCCCCAGTAGTCTATATCAATCGAATAGACTCCGGAAGACTCCCTTGTCATGTCGAAGTCCTCATCCCAGTTCGTGCCTTTGTATGTGCCGATCAGCGACCACACTTCGTCGTCGGGAGCGATGAAGAACACTTCATGCTCGGGGTCCACGTTCAAGACATATTCACCCGCCTCAAGCGCGCTGAAGGGCTTTCCTCCCTGCACAAGGAGATTCTTTCCTTCGGATATGGCCGCATCGGCATCACGGGCAAGGCCGAACACCAGCTCCATCCGACCGATGCGGTAGATGAGATCGTAAGTGTCCGATATCCCTGTGGTAAAGCCGGTCTCGAAGTGCAGGCCTCCAAAGGAATCCTGCGTCATCAGGGTTTCGTCAACGCCATTCATCCTCAGATACCAGTCGCCCTCGGTATGGAACTCGTCGGCCACAAACGCCCCAAACTGGGCGTCCGACTCCGGAGTCCATTCCGTGACATCCAAGCTGATGGCAGTCGCGGCGTTTTTGTCTATGCTGAGACCTATGGAATACTGTCTGGCCGACTTCATGGTCACGCTCTCCCTGCTGGACTTGCAGACAATCTGCTCATCCTCGGCTGTAACCACCACTATCTCGAAATCAGCTTCCTGGGGAGGGACAACCGCAACCCAGGTCCTGCCGCCGGAATAGGGCGAGCTCAGTTTTCCGGTGCGGATCATTCCCTTTTCACCGACGGTGGCCACGGGAGTTCCGTACCATACGCCCACCCGGGCTTTGCCATAAACACCTCTGAGGTAGATGTCCTTGACGTCCACGTCCGAGTAATTCTCAATCACAACACGTGACATGCGATGTATGAAATTGAGAGGAATGGTTTCGGCGTCGACATAAGCCATAAAGTTGGCACCCATGAGATCCGATGCCGTGTAGGCTTCATGGGTAGACTGGTCCGCTTCCACGGAGAAAACGTTGAGATCCACCAGATCCACCCAGTCCTCTCTATAAGGATAGACCGCGAAGAAGCTCACCGGCGCGGTCTTGTCCATGTCTTCGGGCCAGACTATGCTGTGCTCGGGGATAAGCTCGTTGCCGGAGAATGTCATCTTCACATTCAGCTCATTCAACGGCTCTTCCACAAACAGGGACACGGCGTCGCCGAGCTCGAAAGATCTTTCCGTCGCCTTGGTGCCGAAGTACTCAAGGTTGGAAGTGAAGCGAAGGGCTTTGCTCTCAGAGACAGGGCCCTCCTTCACGGTGCAGGAGGCAAGGGCCGCAAGGGCCGATATCGCAAAAAACATATATAATTTCATAGCCTCTCTTCTTTATTCGTTAACACTCTTGACAACGGGAGCGCCCATCGGGAGCGGGACCCTCTTGAACGGGAGGACTTTGCTTCTGGCCCGGACCGGTTCGCCCGGCTCCGCTTCCACATAATTGGAACGCTTCGCGGGAGCAAAGGACGCAGGAGCCGATGCCGCAGCGGCGGCGTCGGGCATGACAAGCGTCCAGCCACCCATCATCCTCATCCAATTGTAGTAAGACCTTGTGTCCACAATGCGGCCGTAAGGCGCAATATTGTAAGCCCCGTCGGAAACTTCCTTGTTGTTCCTTATATACATATGAGAACCGGGGTGCTTTTCCGCAAGGTTGTAATGGGTGAGTTCCCATGCGCCTTTTTCGGTGTCCGGCTCATTCAGGCTCTTCTCCATGTATCCGGTCCTGAACGGCAGATAGTAGATGTAGGAAATGCCTTCGTCTTCCACGAATGTGAAGTCGAAGTCCCCGGAGTATCCGATGTAGACACCATCAAGATCGGGGTTTTCTTGGACCTGCGAAGGCCATGTGTTGCTCCAGTAATCCGCGTAAGGTTGCACGGCGCGATAGCGCTCGAGGCCCTGCGCCTTAAGGATGCTCACGTTCCGGGTAAATCCTCCGGTGTTCCACATATCGTCAATCCAGGTTCCTTCTCCCACTTCTTCCCACACGGACGGAGCCTTTTCCGTCTTCAGAGGGGCCGAAGTCCAGAAGGAATTGCCGTTTATGTCGTTGCCGGCAGCTATTATCAGATACTCAGTGTCCGGCTCGAGGGAGTCCACGGAGAAGTCTCCGCCGGCCGTGTCTGAGACAAAGCTCATGTAGCCGCTCTTCGTGTAATTGCCGTTCATCGCGAGGGAGTAGTAGTCGTCCTCCGTGATGCCAGACTCAATGGCCGCGGCCTGCGAGATGGCCGTGACTCCGATCACGCTGGAATAAGGCAGATCCACATGCATTGTTGCAACGCTTTCCGGGAATGCGGGATGCACAGAAACGTCGGACAAGGTCAGAGGACCGGCTTCCGGAACCTCACTGCCAGGAATCTCCACTGTAAAATAATTATAGTAGTACGCCTGGAAATCCGTTCCCGGGGCCGATGCATAGAAGAATCCGGTGTAGCGTCCGTTCTGGAAAATGGGGATCCTCACCTCGGAGGTCTTTCCGGGAACAAGGTCCGGAACCGTCTCGCCGGCGCCCTGCCTGAAGGCGGGAAGAATATCGGCCTCGATCTCCTGATATGAGGGCCTGCCCTGGAAAAACATGTAGCGGACATCGGTCACATCCATTGAGGGAGTAATGGTAAAGCTGGCAAAACGTATTCCGTCATCTTCCACTATTCCGTTGAAGGAATACTCGAAATTAAGGACCGGCTCTCTCGTTGCTCCGGGAAGGACAAGCTGGAAAGCGTCGTTCTGGTTCATCGGAGCGGTCTCTTTGGAGTTCGTGTAATATGCAGTCAGTTCTCCGAGACGGATGACGCCATTATTGAGAGAGCCGTACTGCTCCCCGTCCTCCATAATCTCGGGAACACTGGAATAGACATAGAACTCACGTGAGTTGTAATCGTTCCACCACCAGGGCTCCCTGAAGTTGGATGTAGGACGCAGGAATATTTTCTGGGGATCTCTGGCATCGATGATGATCTGGTAAGGCCAATTGTCAAGAGGCAGATTCTCAAAAGCATTCTCCAGCATGTAAAGGCCGGGGTTGTTCTTTTCCTCGTACAGCCTTCCCTTCGTCGGTGCGGGAGTGACTCCATACTCGCCCCAGAACATGCCCTGAACAACCTCCACTTCATCAACGTATTCGAAATCGAGGTTCTCGGGTTCATAGACAAGGACGCCCCTGTCCGGGTAGAACCATACTCCGAGAGGTCCCTCATAACCCGAAAGTTCAAACCAACCCTGGTTGTCCACAGGCCAGGTGTTGTTGTTTTCCCATATTCCCTGGGGCACCTGAAGGTTGCAGCCGTAGATATAATTATTGTATTCCGACAGGACATAGAACCTGTTGCCGCTGCGGTAATATGGGATTGCGGCATAGAAAGCGCCCGGAGCCTTCTCCTCCATGGGAATGACAAACCTGTTGGAGGAATTCATGAAGGACAGCCTGTAGCCTCCGCGCACACCCACTTCCGCATCCGTGAAACGGAATGATCCGCCTTCTTCCCAGCCCGAGATTGAAATCTCGAATTCGACTTGATTGCCGATCTTGATTTCCGGGATGACTATGGTACCGTGGCTCTGCTTTCCGGGCTTGAAGTCCGCGACTGCGTAGAAGATCTCAGTCCTTCCGGAGGAAAGGGTCGCGACAACCGCAAAATGTGTTTCTTCCTGAGGAGGAACTATCAGGGAGAAGTATTGGCTGCCGGAAGCATCTTCCAGAGTGGCCGGATAGAAATAACGGTCTTCGTACCCTTCGCCGGACGAGCCTTTGGCCTTCAGGGCGTCGCAGTCGATTATGGCATCGGGGCGGAAGCCCGTCAGGAAGATTTCCTTGACGGCTTCTCCGCTTCGGTTGTCGATCTTGACCAGGAGCTTCGAGAGGAGGTGGTCAAAGGTCAGATGCACTTCCGCGTCCTCCGGGCCGGCTTCTGTGACTGCAGCCATGAGGTCGTTGCGGGTGTACTTCGCGTGGGTGCTCTGGTCATAGCTCACGGGGAAAACTGCCTCGCCGGAGAGAGACCGGAACTGCGCATTGTAAGGATAATATCCTTTGAATACAGACTTGGCGGTCTGGCCCTCTGCCCAGAACAGCTCACCGTCAAGGACAAGCTTGCTGCCGTCGGCGACCATCAGCATGTTGTTGACATTAAGGGGTGTCCCCACGAACAGACCGAGGGAGTCCCCTTTTTCAAAGGCGTTATCAGTCGCCTTGGTGGCATTGTATCCGCCAACCGATGCGGTGATAAGGACAGCCCTTGGCTGCGAAGACTGAATGTCTTCCTTAATAGCATTGCAGCTTGAAACTGCCGCTACGGCAAGAAGTGCCGTTGCAATCCATAATATCTTTTTCATAGCTGCCATGTTTAATCCTGATTAAAAATCACGTCTCCGCCATCGCCCCAGTCATTTACGTCTCCGCCGACACCGCCGACGGGATTCTCCGCCGCCTCCTGCGAGACAGCAATGGTGACAGAGGCCTGGTCGCCGGCGGAAATTGTCACGGTAGCCGTGCGGACTTCGTAACTATCATTGGCGGCGACGGTGCCCACGACCGACACGGTGCCGCCGTCACCGGAAGCGGGTGCAAGGGTTATCCATGCAACACCGGCCGTCGCAGTCCATGCCATATTGGATGTCACGGTGAATCTGAATTCTCCGCCCTCCGCAGGCAGTTGAGCGCTTGTCGGGGACGCTTCGAGAACGGGAGTCGCGCCTTTCTGCTTCACTGCAAATTCCGCAGTGAGGCCTTCCGAGCGGAACACCACCTTTCCTTCCCTGGCGCTGACGACCGTGTTCTCAGATACGGAGATCACCACCTGGGCGCCGGCGTCTCCGTTGGCGGGTGACAGCGCGATCCAACTCTCGGAAGCCTCCGCCGTCCATGCGTAATTGGCAGACAGCTGCACTGTGACTCTTCCGGCGGCGGCATCAAACTCAGTCTGATTAGAACCTAAGGTAAGATAAGCCGGCTCCGGTGCGGCATCCTGCTGCACTGGAAGCTCCACCTTGAGGCTCTCGCAGGTGAAGACCACCTTGGTAGAGCGCGAAGATGTAAGCTTGCTCTCTGCAACGGTCACGGCGAGCGTGCTTGTGCCGGCAGCGCCACTAGCCGGAGACAGGGTTACCCAGTCGTCTGCGCAGGCGGCCGACCATGCGTAGTTTGCCTCAACGCTCACGGAGAGAGTCGCTCCGGCATAAGGAGCGGAAAGCGACTTGGGCGACAGCGTCAGGGACGGAGTCGGAGGTGCGGGTTTTCCGGGCTGGATCACAGTGAAGGTTTCACTGTACTCCGGTTCATCAACGGACACCTTGACGGTGCCGGTCCTTTCCGTCTCCGAGGGATTGGCATCTGCGGACACCGTGAGTACAACCTCCCCTGCCTCACCGGATGCGGGATTGATGTGCATCCAGTCGGCGGAGGGTTCTGCCTTCCAGGCAATGGGGGAAGTGAACTTGACAGTTTCCCTTCCGCCGTCTGCCGGGATAGTCACCTCTTTGGGAGATACGCCGAAGTTCACGGTGATGTCTGGAACATCCTCACATGACACCAGCGCGGAGGAGACCAGAAGCGTCCCCAGCAGCCCCCAAAAGAATTTTTGCTTTAAAATTGGAATCATATTGCGGGTTATTGTCTCAAGTTTCACAATCGAAATCTCGTCATTCCTCACGAAGTTATGTAACAATATATAATTATGCAACATAGCCGATAGCAAAGATATATCATCTTTAGACTTTAGGATAATGTGTGTACAAAAGCCAGGGAGGGTGGGATGGATGCCGTCGTTGGTGTAGGAGGGGTTGAGGGAACGGCCGTCAGGGGCGACCATCTTGTCGTTGTCGAAGAAACCGGGCGTTCCTTTATAGCCCCAGCCTTCTCAAATTTAACAATAATTCCTGACTAAAGCGCGCGTACCCCCGGCTTTTTCACCGAGGGTACGCACGAAAACGCGCCAAAACGTGCATACCCCCAGCAATTTTGCCGAGGGTACGCACGCATTACGGTATGTTTGAATTAGAAAGTCAGAGAGAGGCCGAGGCCGGAAGGGGTGGGCCCAAGAGAAAGAGTCGGAGAGTCCTTCGGGCCATAGCGGCGGTTGTAGTCGTCCGCGATTTTACCCATCGCCTTATTTCCTTTTACCCATAAAGGAACACCTACTCCCAGACAAGCCACACCGGCTAAAGCACCTATGACAGGACCGGCCTGGCTGATTTTTTTGTCATCAAAAAACGAATCGCTCGTACCACTGTTGTACGAACTGATGAACAAAGAAGAGATAAGAGATAAGGACAAAAGAGAGCCGCCGCCCAGGGTGAGGTTCGCTCCCGCAAGTCGCTGTCTTTCCGCTTTCAGATAGTCGTTCCCATAAAGAGAGATACCAAGGTAGTCGCGGAGCTGATCTTCATAGAGCCTGCCTCTTCTGTCATAGAAATGTCCACGGCGATAAGCCAGCGGGCCGTAAGTGTAATAGGGATCGAAATCGTCGTAGTAGGGAGAAACAGGTCGCGTTGAAAAGATGTCTGCGGGCGCAAATATCTTTTCTGTTCCGTTTGCAAAGACGATACGGGCTACGCGAGAAGTAGAAATCCGATACTCCGGCCCGTCGAGATTATCGAAGGTCTTGTATCTGATATATTCGTCTGTTATCTCAATGATCTTAGCCTCTATCGGGGTTCCGGTAAAGATGTGAATGATGTCCTGCGCATAACTGCTGACACACAAAGCCATCATCACTGCAGTTAATGTAAGTTTCGATTTCATAGTGATATTTTTTCACTATGTTCCTACAAATTATATGCCCACGGGGCTTCCTACAGCGCCTTGAGGATGATGCTCTCCATTACCTCGTAACCGGGGAGAGTAGGGTGAATCCCGTCGTTAGTGTAGTTGGGATTCAGAGAGACGCCGTCTTCGGCGACCATCGCCGGAAAGTAGTCAACGTACTTGATGTGATTCTTAGCGCAGTACTCGCGCAGGCGGGCGTTGAGCGAGGCCACCTTCTCGGGAGCGTCTTTGACTTCCAGACGCCATGGGAAGGCAGCGGCCGGGAGAACCGAGCAGACTATGGGCTTGATCTTATTGGCTTTGGCGAGCTCGATCATGGTGACTATGTTACCGAAGGTGTAATCCTCGTTATATTCGCCCTGGTTGAGGGCGATGTCGTTGCAGCCGCAGAGGATGACGACGGTCTTAGGCTTGAGGTCTATGACATCGCGCCTGAAACGCAGAACCATCTGGGCGGTGACTTCGCCGCTGATGCCGCGCTCGACCATCTTGTCGTTGTCGAAGAAACCGGGAGTTCCTTTCGTGCCCCAGCCCTCGGTGATGGAGTCGCCGATAAAAACGACACGGCCTTTAGTCCCGGCCGGGACGGTCGCATTCTCCCCGTCGAACCAGTGATAATGAACGAAATTCTGTGCTGAAAGGCCGCATACCGATAGGATAGCGACCGCAATAGTGACTATTAATCTGCGCATATTGGGTGGTTATTCGTTTTCGTCGTAGATCTCCTCGGTCTCGTCGTCTTCATCCTCATCGTCCTCATCCTCCTAATCCTCCTCGTCACCGATATCTTCGTCATCATCGTCATCGCCTCCGAGGAGCATTTCCAGGGGATTCTTCTCGCCGGGGAGGTGGCGCTTTTCCCGAGGGAGGTCTTCGAAGGCGACATAACCGTTCTCGAACTCGATCGGCAGGGGACCTTTCATGTCGTTCATGAGGGTCGGGACCGCGACTTCGTTTCCGGGCTCCTCCGCTTCGAGGGTGACGATTACTTTCTTCTTGGCCTTCGTGTCGTAGAAATACTCGAAGTATTCAGCTCCGCCTTTCACTGCATAACCTATTGTGACTTCGTCCACCAAGCCGTAGCCAAGGTTGACGAGAGCGTAGCGCGCAAGGACTGTCTCGCCGTTCATGGCCTTGAAGAGAATCGGCTGATCTGCGGGGAATTCCAGGTCGGCCTGCATCTGTTTGTGCAGGCTATACAATGTGTTCACAGAATTGACTTTGTAGATTCTGTAGAAGCCCTTGATGCCGGGCAGGGTGACGCGGAACTGATAAATCATACCACGAAGTTATAAAAGAAATAGCAAACACGGTTCATTTTTGCTAAAAATGAGAGATTCGCTCCCCTGTCCGCATTTTCTCGCTTCGCGCCAAAATACCCGGCCCGGCCGGTCGGCTGATGCCGACTTCGTCGCTCCGCTCCTCTAGCTCTTACCAGATAAGCCGAAGGGGCGGAGGGGCGCGCCTTGGCGCGGGGCTTCCGACCCTTTGACCCGACAGACACAGGCCGCGAGGTGGCGAGCGGCCGGTACTGAGAGGGGCCCGGCTTCGGGGTCGCCGGGGCCCGACTCCATTCTTCAGTTGGAAATAACCGTAGAGTAAAGAACCCATCGCGCAAGCTGAGCCGCTCCCTCGAGCTCGGCGCAGCGCGATCTATTAGTTTGATGTTCGATTATTGATTCTTGATGATTCTTGGCGTGGGAGACAAGTTGCTTGCACACAGTTAGATAAGTGAATTAGGTCCTTTGATTTTGACAGACCTAATTTGATGATTTTACTGATAATCAGGAGGTTATCCCCCACTGCGAAATACGAGGTTGATAAAGGTGCGCGATTTGGGCTTCTGCCACACCAGGGCGCGCAAGGTGGAAGAAAAGTGGCGACACCTTGTGCGCTAGAAGGCATGTGATGGGGTTTTGCGCGCAAAGTCCCCGTGTTAGAATTCCACCTTGTGCAAAAACAGCGGGGACCTTCCGCGGCCGAAATGGGCTACAGGTACTTGTAGGCAGGAATGGCTGCGGAAGGTGTGCGGGTCGTTTGCGGAAGGTGTGTTTTTAAGGGTGACACCTTCCGCACGAGAAATGCACTACAGGTAGCTGTGGTGCAATATGACTGCGGAAGGACCCCCGCACAAAAAGGGACCTTCCGCAAACGCGTGGGTGACCTTCTGCAAATAAGGGCAGGAGACCTCCGCGGAAGGGAAAAATAAAACTACTCCGCGGGAATTTCCGCAGAGTAGTATGAAGTTTCACCAACGACGGGATTCACCCTACCCTCCCCGGTTACGAAGTAATGGAAGCCATCATCAAGAAAGCACTGTAAGTTCCCAATTAATCACAGAGCTCGAGCGCGCCAGAAAGGGACGGGAGCGAATTATGTACGAAATACGCCCTTTTTTCGTACGAAATGCCCACAATAACGCATTTGGTACGAAAACAGCACCTTTTTCGTACCAAATCGCAAATGATAGAGACAAACTGAACAAAAGGGGCAAAAAAAGACCCCCGGACGAGGCCGGGGGTGACTTTCTGAGATTCCCGATCGGGTCGGGAATGACCGCAAAGGGTCGGGAATGACACTATTCTGCCTTCTTGCCGACCTTTTCGAGGGTGACGTTGAAGATGAGGGTAGAGCCGGGCTCGATGCCGCCCTGAGGCTGGCCGTTGTCGCCGTAGCCGAGTTTGGCGGGGATGTAGAGCTCGATCTCACCACCTTCGCCGATGAGGGCGAGGCCTTCCTGCCAGCCCCTCACGACACGGTTGAGGAAGAGACGTGCCGCATCTGCCTCGGGTTTGGTCTCATCGAAGACGGTTCCGTCGAGGAGGCGGCCCTGATACCTGACCCAGATGGTGTCTGCGCCGGCGGGCTTTACGTCGTTACCCTCGGAGATGATCTTGTACTGGAGACCGGAAGGAGAAACCTCGACGCCGGACTTCTTCGCGTTGGCGGCAAGGAACTTGTCCTCCTTCTCCTTGTTGGTGTAGAGGGTGTAGTTGCGGCGGTTGGCGAGATAGTCGTTGAAGAGTTCGTTCATAGTGTTGGGATCTACCCTGAACTGCTTGGTGAACTCCTCGTCACGCTGGTTGCCCTTCGCGTTGATGAAGTCTTCCATACCCTTGCGGATCTGGGCATAGTCGAGATCGCCGAAGTTGTATCCCTTGATGAAGGAACCGAAGTTGATACCTACGAGATAGCTGACATCCTTCACAGTCTGACGTGACGGAACGAAATCTTTTGCTGTCTTCTCTACAGGAGCCTGATCTACATCTTCTCCTTCTGCTGCTTCTTCTGCCGCCTTAGGGGCGCAGGCTGCAACTGCGAGGCCCATTGCAAGGGCCACAAACCATTTGTTGAATTTCATATGCATTAAAAATTATTGTTTCATTTAATCTCCCATGCAAGGGCCGAGGCGCCGAGGATGGCGGCATCGGAAGCCGGGAGTTTGGAGAACAGCAGCGCCACTTTGTTTCTCCAAAGAGGCAGTACGTTCTCGTTGAGTGAATCGTAAGTAGGCTGGTAGATGAACTCCTTAGCGCGGGCAAGGCCTCCGAAGAGGACTATGGCCTCAGGTGCGGAGAACTCCACGAAATCCGCAAGCGAGGCTCCGAGGATACGTCCGGTGTAGTTGAAGATCTCGATAGCGATCTTGTCTCCCTGCGAAGCGGCCTCGTAGACATCCTTGGAGGTGATGTTCTCGACATCGCGAAGCACGCTGGGAGTGTCCGGAGACATCTCGAGCCATTCGCGGGCCGTACGGGCCACACCCATGGCGGAGCAATAAGCCTCGAGACAGCCGGATTTGCCGCAGCCGCAGAGGCGGCCGTTGTGACGCACCGCGGCGGTGTGGCCCAGCTCGCCCGCGAAGCCGTCGTGGCCGTAGACCACGTTGCCTCCGATGACGATGCCGCTGCCGACACCCGTTCCGAGGGTAATCATGATGAAATCCTTCATGCCCTTCGCCGCGCCGTAGGTCATCTCACCGACAGCGGCCGCATTGGCGTCGTTGGTAAGAGCCACGTCGAGGCCGTCGAGGGCCGTCGAGAGCATCTTCGAGAAAGGAACCACGCTCTTTGCCGCCCAAACGAGGTTGGGTGCGAAGGCGATCTCTCCGGTATAGTAATTACCGTTGGGGGCGCCGACACCGACTCCGCGGATCTGGCCTTCCTTACCGGATTTCTTGATGAGGTCCTTGATGGCTGCCGCAAGAATATCGACGAAAGCCTGAGGATCCTCGTCGTTGTCAGTACGGATGACGGTCTGTTCGAGAACAGTTCCGTGGATATCCACAACGCCGATCTTGGAGGTCTGACCTCCTACATCGACACCGACTACGAAATTCTTCTCCATGGCCATTAGTCTACCTTGATGTCCTTATTGACGTTCTTGTAGCCCACGAGGGCATAGAAGAGCAGGAAGCCGAGGCAGGCGATGATGAGCCAGTAGCTCTGCATCGAACCGATCTTGTCTGCAAGGAGGTTCTGGAAGAACGGGATGATACCGCCGCCGCAGACCAGGGTCATGAAGATACCCGAAGCAGCTGCAGTATACTTGCCGAGGCCCTCTACCGCGAGGTTGAAGATCGAACCCCACATGATGGAGGTGCAGAGGCCGCAAAGCACGAGGAAGCCGAGCGCGAGCGGGAATACATTCTTACCGATCGTAATTTGGACGCTCTCAGGAACGAAGATCGCGCAGATGAGGAAAACGATGGCTACTGAAGACATAACTCCAAGCATCATCTTGCTGCTGACTTTCGCGCTGACGGGAGCGCCGATCAGACGGCCGATGAGCATGCAGAACCAGTAAGCTCCGATCATGGTGCCGGTGATGGCGGGGCCAACCTCCGGAAGAGCGCTGAAGTGGACGTTCGCGGTGTTCGGGATACCCACCTCAATTCCCACATAGAAGAAGATGGCGATTGCGCCGAGCACGAAGTGACGGAAAGAAAGGGCGCTGTGGGGGTCCTTTTCCTTACCGCCGGCCAGACGGGCTGCCTTCTCCTCCGCGGTCTCCATATGAGGCTCGGGGATGTTCGTGAGCTTGATGACCACGAAAGCGATGGCGAAAATTGCCATGGCGATGATCATAACGGGAGCTGCCTTGGAGACAGTCGCGTTCTCGATAGAGCCGCCGACGAGCCAACCGACGAGGATGGGGGCGAGGGTTCCACCGATACTGTTGCAGGAACCACCCCACTGGATCAGCTGGTTACCCTTGTTTCCGCCGCCGCCGAGTGTGTTCAGCATCGGGTTCACGACGATATTGAGCATACACATCGAGAAGCCTGCCACGAAGGCGCCGAGCACATAGACGAAGAAACTCTCTGCATAGCCGGAAAGGAACTGGATAGCTACGCCGACCAGACCGACCACGACGGCGGTAAGGGCGGTGAACTTATATCCCTTGCGGCGCAGGATAAGACCCGCGGGGATACCCATGCAAGCATAGGCGATGAAGTTGGCGAGGGTTCCCAGCTGCGAGAGGGCCTTCGACGCACCGAACTGATTAGTTACGACCACACCCATCGAACCGGCGAGGTTCGTCACGAATGCGATCATGAAGAATAGGGCGAACATCACCACGATAGCCGGGGTGTAGTTCTGTTTCTTTTCTACATTAGCCATAGTTGTGTGTTATTGATTATACTTTTTTACTCCAGGGCCTTAAGGTTCTGTTCGTTGACGATCGGACGGCCTTCGGTTGTGTACGCGAAGTCCATGCGGGCTGCGTAGTGTTCCTCCACCTTGCGGCGGACCATCTTCATCGTACTGTTCATCATGCCGTTTGCGATGGAGAAAGCTTCGTCGCAGATGACGACTGCGGTAGGCAGCCAGCGGTCAGGGAACAGGGATTCGTGAGGGCCACCGGTCTTGTAGGTATCAATCTCAGCCTGAATCTTGAGAAGCATGGCTTCCCTTCCTTCGCGGCTCTTAGGATCGAGGCCCTGGGCCTTTACGAACTCGGCCAGATTGTCCTTATTGGGGACGATGAGGGCGATAGTGTAAGGGTTCTGGTTGTTGTGGAGCACAGCGGCCTCAACATACTTGGAAACCTCGGGCAGGCTGTCTTCAAATGCTTCCGGAGAGTACTTCTCGCCGTCTGCGGAGATCAGCAGGCTCTTGAAGCGGCCGACAACATACAGGAAGTCGGTGTCCCAAGGGCAGATGTAACCCATGTCGCCGGTATGCAGCCAGCCGTCGACGATAGTCTCGGCGGTAGCCTTCGGGTTCTTCCAGTAACCGGCCATGACGTTCTCGCCGCGGATGACGATCTCGCCCTTCGTTCCGATAGGAACTTCCTCGCCCTTGTCGTCGCAGATCTTGCAGTCCATAGGCTTGACGATACGGCCGGAGGAGCCGAAAATGGCGTGGCCGGCGGAGTTGGCGCAGATGATAGGGGTGGCCTCGGTAAGGCCATAGCCCTGGAACATAGGCATTCCGACTGCGCAGAAGAAGCGCTGGAGCTCGATGTCGAGCAGGGCGCCGCCGCCGACGAAGAATTTCATTCTGCCGCCGAAGCTCTCGCGGACCTTCTTGAAGAGGATCTTGTCGAAGAGCCAGACGAGGGGCTTACGCCAGAATGTTCCGCCGGTTCCGCGGTTATAGTATTCCTTGTTGTACTTGATAGCGTTCTTGACCGCGAAGTTGAAGAGTTTTTCGGTAGTCGCTCCCTTAGCCTTGATACCCGTCTCGATGTTCTTCTTGAAGTTACGGGCGAGAGCAGGAACCGACAGCATTACATGAGGCCTGGTTTCCTTGATTGCGGTAGGAATGTTCTTGAGGGTCGCGAGGGCGTTCTTTCCGATAGGCACGAAGGCGATGCTTCCGCCGTAGGACATCATGGTGTACATACCGGCTACGTGTGCAAAGCAGTGATCCAGGGGGAGGATGATGAGCATGACGTTGTTTTCGTCGATGTTGATGACGCTCGCGCCCTGGGCAACGTTTGCTGTGTAGTTACGGTGTGTAAGAAGGATACCCTTCGGGTCTGCGGTAGTTCCGGAAGTGTAGCTGATATTTGCGTAGTCGTCCGGTCCGATGGACTGGTAGCGGTTTACGAAAGCTTTCTCGTTCTTCTTCAGGAACTCTTCACCCATCTTCATAACCTCGGACATCCTGATTTCAGGCTCCTTGAGGCCGTCTACGAAGAATGCGGTGTCGTCGAAAACGATCACTTTCTTGATATCCGGGCATTCGGGGAGAGCCTCACGGATTCTGTTAAGGTGATTTGCGGAGACGAGAACCCACTTGCTCTCAGAGTGCTTGATGCGGAAGACGATGTCAGCTGTGCTTCCGAGGTTCACTGAAAGGGGAATATCGGTAGCTCCTGCATACATTGCGCCGAGTTCGGCGAGGATCCACATCGAACGGCTCTCCGAAAGAAGGGCTATTTTGTCGCCTTTCTCAAGGCCGAGAGCCATAAGGCCGGCTCCGATTTTATATGCTGTTTCGCGGGTTTGTTCCTGAGTGATTTCCTTCCATTCGCCATCTACTTTCTCACGAAGGTAGACGTTATTGGGGAACTGGTGAGTGTACTTCTCAACGAAGTCAATGATAGTAATGCGTTTTTCTGCCATATCTGAGTAGGTTTATTTTTTGCTGAAAAGTCCGAACATCTGCGCGTCGATCATATCCGTGATCTTTGCGAAATCTTCGGGGTTGTTTCCGAACTTTATGTTGTCGGCATCGACAATCAGCAGATTGCCGTCGTATTCTTTGATCCAGTTCTCATACTTTTCGTTCAGGCCGGTAAGATAGTCTATGCGTATGCCTTTTTCATACTCGCGGCCGCGCTTCTGGATCTGGGAGACCAGGTTGGGGATGGAGGAGCGCAGGTAGATCATGAGGTCGGGGTTGCCCACGAGCGACATCATGAGGTTGAAGAGGTCGGAGTAGTTGTCGAAATCGCGGGTGCTCATCAGGCCCATGTCGTGCAGGTTAGGGGCGAAGATCTTCGCGTCTTCGTAGATCGTCCTGTCCTGGATGATGACGTCGTCCGTCCTGCTGATGTCCACGACATCCTTGAAGCGCTTGTTCAGGAAGTAGATCTGGAGGTTGAACGACCAGCGTTCCATGTCCTCGTAGAAGTCTGACAGGTAGGGGTTGAAGTCCACCGACTCGAATTTGGGAGTCCAGCCGTAATGTGCTGCAAGCATCTTGGTAAGAGTCGTCTTACCGCTTCCGATGTTTCCCGCAATTGCTATATGCATAGTATTCTATTTTTAAAGCCTACAAATATAATCAATTCCTTACGATAAAAAAACAGACAGGTGTCCGAAGCCCCTATCGCCTGGGACGCTGCGCGTATGCTTTTTTACTTGAATAGTCCATAAAGTTCTGCATCCACCTTATCGGTGACGAGGGCGAAGTCTTCCGGGCGGTTTTCATAATCGAGGCCGTCGCCGTCGATGATCAGAAGGCGGCCTTTGTAGTCGCCAATCCACTTCTCGTAGAGTTCGTTCAGGCCGCCGAGGTACTCCAGGCTCATCGACTGCTCGTAGTCGCGGCCGCGCTTGCGGATCTGCGATACGAGATGCGGCACGCTGGAGCGGATGTAGATAAGCAGGTCGGGGAGCTTGACAAGAGACATCATGAGGTCGAACAGGTCCATGTAGGTCGCGAAGTCGCGGTCAGACAGATTGCCCATCCTGTAATTGTTCTGCACGAAAATCTGCACGCCTTCGAGAATAGTCCTGTCCTGGATGATGACGCCTTTGTTCTTGGCTATCTCCAGCGTGTCGCGGAAGCGCTGCGCGAGGAAATACACCTCCAGGTTGAAGGACCAGCGCTGAATGTCGGAGTAATAGTCTTCGAGATAGGGGTTGTAGGTGACGGACTCGAAACGGGGAGTCCAGCCGTAGTACTCGGCGAGTTTGCGGGTGAGGGTGGTCTTTCCGCAGCCGATGTTTCCTGCTATTCCGATGTGCATAAAGTGTCCGTGGTTTGCAATCTCACAAATTTACGATAAGTTTTGTTAATTTTGCCTTCGGCAATTTTTAGTTATCCACAAATGCTGAACATCAGAGCTTTCGTCTTCAACGCCTACGGCGAGAATTGCTATGTCCTGACCCTCGAAGGAAGCAGTCAGGCGGTTATCGTAGACCCGGGCTGCGGGCCCGGCGCCGAGCAGGAGCACTTCCTGCGCTGGCTCGGCGACCAGGGGCTCCGGCCGGCAGCAGTACTGCTTACGCACGCCCACCCGGATCATATCGGCGGCGTAAAGGCACTGCAGGACCGCTACGGCCTGCCGGTCTATATGGGCGAGGAGGAGAAGACGGTCTTCAAGCTCGATTTCGCGACCACGCCGGTCGAAGACGGGCAGATTCTCGAGCTCGCGGGGCTCAGAGTCGAAGTCATCACCACCCCCGGTCACACTCCGGGCGGGGTGTGCTACCTGCTGCGCGAAGACAAGGCCATGTTTACCGGGGACACGCTCTTCCGGGGCACGATAGGCCGCACCGACCTGCCAGGCGGCGACTACGACAAGCTCATAGTCTCGGTGATGGAAAAACTGATGGGCCTGGATGCCGATATCGAGATATATCCCGGCCACGGCCCCTCCTCGTCGATCTCCGACGAGAGAACGAACAATCCCTTCCTCCAGCCCTTTAACGAGCCTTGGGAAGGGATCGATTCTATCGACTGAAACAGGTTACTGCTTCTGGAACACGCGCACCCAGTCCACCTCCATCGCAGTGGGCAGGCATGACTCGTCGACGCCCTGGGCGCCGCCCCAGTCACCGCCCCACGCAAGGTTGAGGATGATGTAGAACGGTTTGTAGAAGGGCCAGCTGTCGTGGCCGCCTCCGTTGTTCCTGTAGGTCAGGATGGCCTTGCCGTCCTGGTAGAAGGTCATGTAGTCGGCCGTCCACTCCATGCCGTAGACATGGAACGCGGTCTGGCCGGTCGTGATGTATTTCTCGGCGTGTTCGATAGAGGTGCCGCCGTTGTTGTAGCGGTTGCAGTGGATGGTGGAACTGCAGTAATTTGCATGGTAGCCCACCTCCTCCATGATATCGATTTCGCCGTCCTTGGGCCAGCCGGTAAATTGGGCCGGCATCATCCAGAACGCGGGCCAGGTGCCCTTTCCGACGGGCAGTTTGATCGAGGCCTCGATCCAGCCGTACGTCCAGCTCTTGCGGGTATTCAGACGCACGGACCGGACCTTGCCGTCGATCTTTTTCGCCCAGACCTTCAGGGTGCCGTCCGATACGTCGGCGATATTGACGCCTTTGTACTGGCCCGACACATAGTCCTGAAGTTCATGGTTTCCCCATCCGCCGTCGCCTGTCTGGTATTTCCATACGGCGTCGTCGGGCAGGCCTTCGTAGTCGAATTCGTCGTGCCAGACGAGGGTGTAGCCCTCGGGGGTGTCGATACCGAACTCTTCAGGGTCGAGGCCCGGCTGCCTGATTGGCAGGTAAACCCTTGTCTGCCCCACCGTCATCACCACCTTGCCCTCGCGGACGGAGGTAGTGTTGTTGGGCTTAACCTTCACGGTAAAGGTCCCCTCAGTCGCGGAGCAGTAAGGCGGCTCTATGCTCACCACCCAGTCTTCGTTGCTGTAGAGCGAGATGCCCGGGGCGGAAGACGTGGCGAAGAACTTCAGTTCGCCTCCCTGCTGTTCGAAGATCAGGGAATCGGGAGTGAAGGCTATACTGTTCTGGGGCACCTCAGCAGGCTGGGGCTTGCAGAAGATTGCCAGAAGTATGAGCGGAAGGACAGACAAAATGCGGATGGGTTTCATAAATTAAAGGTTGTATTCCTGGAGGCAGATATCCTTGATGGTGACGGTAGTGCCAGCCTGGGCACCGCCGAATGCGAAGACGAGGTTGATGTTGTCACATGCGACATCTTTAATGATCTTGGAAGTCACCACATAGTCCTCTCCGGCCGTGATTGTAAACTCTCCCTTTTCCCAGATAGTTGCACCTTCGCGCTTTGCATGTTCAGCGTTATACTGCTCAAGTTTGAAGAATGCAGGGGTGTCGGCGGTCGCCGAGAGTTTTATCTGAAGAGCGTACTTCTTCGCGGCGTCAAGGGCAACAAAGTTGCCGGCCTTGGGATAAATGAAGAACTGGTTGTACCAGATGTTTGCACCGGTGCCCTTCTCATAGGTAAGAGCATATGAGTTGTTGTTCTTTACCATGAAAGGAACCTCATCCGCAAGAGTGTCACCATAAACGCCACCCCAGGCATCACCGTCGCTTGCGTAATAGTAGTAAGACTCGCCATTGCCTTCGGCAACTGCTTTCCAGAGGTTGGCGGCGCCGTCGACGGCCCATGCGAAGTTGTCAGCAGGATATTCGCCTTCCGGTTCCGGTTCCGGCTCCGGCTCCACGGGTTTCTCTTTGTCGGGAGCGTTGGTGCCGTCGTTGTCGGCATGGTCCTTAAGGGTGATGCGGGTGATCTCAACCTCGGTGCCGGCTTCGCAGTAACCGAAGTCGAAGACGATCTTGATGGCAGTTGCGTCAATACCGGGGACGTCCTTCATATAGAAGATGTTGTCACCTGCAGGGGTATCCTCGATCTGATCGAAAAGGAAGAGGTCGTCATTGCCCTGCTGGACGACCTTGACGGTCATGCCTACAGACTTGTTGAGCTTTACGAGGCAGGAGAAATCGTAGTGTTTTTCAGCTGAAAGAGCAACCTCGGCACCGGGAACAAGGTGGAGCTGGCACTGCCACTTGTCATTACATACATCCGCAATGGAGAGCTTGTAGGGGTTGGTGGTGAAATTGAGGGTCTTCTCGGCTGCCCAACCGGGGTTGTAGTAGGTGTAGGCGTCGTCCATCCCGGCAGCCTCTGCGGGCTTCCAGATATTGAACTCGGAGTCGTAGTTGTAGCCGCTCCACTCGCCTGCACCTTCGACTGTAAATTCAGCCTCGGAGTAGTCCTTGGACTGGCCTACGGAGTTGCTTACATACATGCGGACCTTGTAGGTACCTGCGGTGAAGAAGGTCTTCTGGAAACCGTCGCCGCGGCCGGCAAAGACGAAGTTGCCGGATTCGTTGGTTTCCCACACGGGGATAAGTCCGGTGGTTCCGGAAGGGAGGGAGAAGGTAGCAACGTTACCTTCGACCACCACGACGGGTGTAATACCGGCAGCGGAAGGAAGCTGGGCTTCCTCTTTTTCGTCGGGATCGCAAGCCACCGAAGCTATCGCGAGGGCGGCAATGCTGAGAAGTGCAAAAAACTTTTTCATTGTGTTGATAATAAATGGTTGTTAATAGTTGTTCTGCTTAAGGGTATTCTGTGCCGCATCGATTTCGCTCTGCGGTATGGGAAGATATTTCTTGGACTCGCTCCAGTTGTTGGTGCGGTAGCCGTAAGTATCGGGAACAAGCACGGTCGCGGCGTCGCCCCAGCGGATGAGGTCCCAGTAGCGCTTGCCTTCGCCCACGAACTCGAGCCTGCGCTCCTGCTTGATGTTGGCGAGGGTGGCGTCGAGAGTGTCGGTAAGGCCGGCGCGGTTGTGGACCTTGTTGAGCCAGATCTTAGCATTGGTCGGATCGCTGGTGAGGGCGAGCTCGGCCGCGTTGAGAAGGGTCTCGGAGAAGCGGTAGATACGCCAGTTGTTGCCGAAGCGCATGTGGGGAGCGCCGTCGCCGGTTGCCCTGTCGGCCTGGCTGCCCTGATACTTCTCGAGGAAGTAGCCGGTGTCCTGATAGCGCCACTCGTAAGCGTTGACGGTCGCATCATAGCAGGTAGCCGCACGGCGCGAGTCGGCAGCGTCGTACATATCATAAGTCTCCTGACGCACCGGAGCGAATCCCCAGCCTTCGACATGGTCGTCGGCGCCTTCGGTCATGGTGTACGGGCCGATAACCTGCGGGAGGATAGTTCCGCCAGCCGCAAGGACGTTGTCGTAGGAGCGCACCTGGCCGTCGGCCTTGTAGGTGATCTCAAAAATAGACTCTTTGCTCCATTCGCCCGCGAGGGTAAAGATAGTGCCATAGTCGTCGACAAGGTCATACTCGGCCGCGTCGCCGATGATCTCCTTCATGTAAGCGAGGGCGGTCGGGTAGCGGGTTTCGTCTTTCTGGTACATGACCAGCTCGGCGTAGAGCATGTAGGCAAAGGCCTTTGTGAGATATCCGGCCTTGTTGTCGGGCTGGCGCAGGGGCAGCACGTCGATGGCGATGGCCCCTTCGAGGTCGGCGATCATCTTCGAGTAAACCTCGTCAGCCGTGAACTGGGTTCCCAGGTAAGGGTCTTCGAGATTTTTCTCATAGTAGACGATATTTCCCCAGAACTTCCATACCCAGCTGTAGTAGTAGACTCTCAGCAGGCGGGCCTGCTCGATGTACTCGGACTCTTCGGCGTCGGTGATGTTGCCGGCGGCCTTGGTCCAGCCGGTGTACTGGATAAGGTCGTTGCTGCGCTTCACTCCGGAATATGCGCAGGTCCACAGGGAACTGATAACCGCGGTGGGGATAGCCTCATAGTTCATCATCAGGTGCCAGTTCTTGTTGTCGGTCGAATTTGCGCCGCCGACCCAGATCTGGTCCGCCATGATATCGCTCATGAGCAGGAGGGGGTTGTACTCGCCGTTTGCCCAGTCCGTCCAGTGCAGAGGGGCGTAAGCAGCCACCAGGGCCTCGTCCAGATGAGGCTTGGTGGTGAAGTATTCCTCTATCGGCTGGGCGGTAGGATTCTCAACCGTAAGGAAGTCGTCTCCGCAGGAAGCGAAGAGGATGGTTCCGAGAGCTATGACTGAAATGATATTGATGTGTTTCATAACTGTGTCCTCCTTGTTTTAGAATGCTACGCTCACGCCTGCGGTGAAGGTGCGTGCCTGGGGGTAAACTCCGTAATCGATTCCAAGCGAGGTTCCGCCCGAAGAGATTTCGGGATCGAAACCGTGGTAGGGAGTAAGGGTCAAAAGGTTCTCTGCCGCTATGTAGACGCGCACGTCGGAGATGAGGGCCTTGCGCACGAGAGATTCGGGCAGGGTGTAACCAAGCTGGACGTTCTTGATGCGCGCATAGGAACCGTCGTAGACGTAGAGGTCTGAAGAGACCCAGTTCTTAGTATCTCCCACGACGAAGCGGGGATACTTGTTGGACGAGCCTTCGCCCACCCACCTCTGAAGCATGTAGGAAGGAAGGTTGACGGACATGATGTCGGTACGGCGGGTGCAGTCGAATACCTGCACTCCCGCTACGCCCTGGATGAGCATCGAGAAGTCGAAGCCCTTCCAGCTGGCCTGGACGTTGAGACCGAAGGTCCAGTCCGGGGTTCCCTTTCCTATGTATGCACGGTCGTCGTCATCGATCTTGCCGTCGTCGTTGAGGTCCTGGAAACGGACGTCGCCAGCCACTGCAGTGGGCTGGATCTGGGATACGGTGCCGGTCTTGGGATCGGTCCAGGTGTATGCTGCGACCTCAGCCGCGTTCTGGAAGACGCCGTCGGTCTTGTAGCCGTAGAAGAACGGGAAAGGATAGCCGTTCTCGGCGCGGGAGATAGTGCCGGTTCCCTGGAAGCCGTCGTAGTTGGCCCAGCCGGTGTCGTTTCCGAGCTTGATTAGCTTATTCTTAAGGTAGGTGGCATTGCCGCCAATGCGGAAGTTCCAGTCGCCGATCGAATACTTGTAGCCGAGTTCGAACTCGACACCGCTGTTGCTCATCAGGCCTACGTTGCCGATAGGCTTGCTCTCGCCGACGTAGGAAGGGATGGGCATGGTCATAAGCATGCCGTCGGTGAGCTTGTTGTAGTAGTCGACAGTGAAGGTGAGCTTGTTCGCGAAGAAGCCGAGGTCAAGGCCGAGGTCGGTCTGGGTGGAGGTCTCCCAGCGGAGGCTCTGGTTCGCCAGGCCGCTGGCCTTCACACCGATAGCCTCGGACTCGCCTGTGCCGAAGATGTAGTTGTTGTTGCCTTCGGTAAGGACGGTATAGCCGAAGTCGCCTATGTTCTCGTTACCGTTCTGGCCCCATGAGACGCGGAGCTTTGCGTTGCTCAGTTCCGGAATCACTCCCTGCATGAAATCCTCCTTCCAGAGGTTCCAGCCCAGGGATACGGACGGGAAGGTAGCCCAGTGGTTGTTGGCGCCGAAGCGCGAGGAGCCGTCGCGACGGACCGTAACCTCAGCCATGTAGCGCTCGCCGTAGTTGTAGCTCAGACGCGCGAAGTAGGATGCGAGCTTGGCCTGCACGTAGGGTGCGCCCCAGCCGTTGCGGTCGCCGTCGGCCTGGAGGCCGTTGGTGTAATTGATATAGGGTTTGTTGATGTCCTTGAGGAATTTCGAGGAAGCACCGAGATACGAGCCATTCGACGCCTTGGCGGACTGGCCCATGAGGGCGGTGATGCTGTGTTTGCCGAATGTTTTGCTGTAGGTGAGTGTGTTCTCTACCTGCCAGACGAGCGAGCGGGCACTCTCCGATGACGCGTAAGATTCAGTGATCTTCTGGGCATCGGTCAGGTAGTAGACGTCGCTGTAGGAATCGCTTCCCCAGAAGGAAAGGTCGAGGCCGATGGCGCTGCGGAACTTAAGCCCCTCTATGACCTGGAGCTCTCCGCTGAATCCGCCCACGAATTTGTGGCTCCAGCCCTTGCTGCCCGGAAGGGAGAGGGCGGCCACGGGGTTGACCATTTCGTTGTAGGATCCGCCCGGGATGGTGTACATCTTTCCGTTGGGACCGTAAAGCATGAGCTCTGCGCCGTAGTCGGAAATCTGCTTGGCTGCTTCCTCGTCGGTCGCGTAGACGTTGAGTATAGGGGAAAGGGCGACCGCCGAACCGAGGGGCGAGCCGTAGGTGGAGTTCGTCGCGATTCCTGTAGAAGTAATGTACGCGTACGAGAGGTTGCTGCCGAGGGTGAACTTATTGAGGAAGTCGCGCTCTGCGGTTTTGTCCATCACCTCGTAGGTGGTGTTGGAGCGGAGGGTGAGGCGGTCGTAGTTTGACCTGCCCTTGTTACCGCCGACTATACCGTCCTGGCTGAGGTAGCCCAGCGACATGTAGTAGTTGACCTTGTCGGAAGCGCCGCTGACGCTGAGTTCGTGCTGGCTCTGGGGAGCGTTGTAGTAGAATATCTCATCCTGCCAGTCGGTTCCCTCTCCGTAACTTGCGTAGTCGGTACTGTACTTGGGAGCCATTCCTGCTTCCATCATACCCTCGTTGATCATCATCGCATACTGCGAAGCGTTCAGCACGTCGAGTTTCTTCCAGGGGCTCGAAAGGCCGTAGGAGAACTCGTAGTTGATGCGGGCATCGCCCTTGGTGCCTTTCTTCGTAGTGACCAGGATGACGCCGTTGGCCGCACGTGCGCCGTAGACAGCGCCCGAGGCAGCGTCCTTAAGCACCTCGATGGACTCGATGTCCGAAGGGTTAAGGTAATCGATGCCGCCCTCGATAGGCATGCCGTCAACGATGTACAGAGGGTCGGAGTTGTTGATGGTTCCGGTACCGCGGACGCGGATTCTGGCGGCGGCGCCGGGCTGGCCCGACGACGATGTGACGTTGACGCCTGCGGCGAGACCCTTCAGGGCATTGTCGACGCGGACCGGCGCCGTTTTGCCGAGCTCGTCTGAGCCGACCTTGGCGATTGCGGCCGTCACCACGCTCTTCTTCTGGACGCCGTAACCCACTACCACGACATCTTCGAGCATGATGCTGTCTTCCTCGAGAACGATCAGGGCCGCATCGGATGCCGCGACAGTTTTAGTCACATAGCCGATAGAGGAAACTACCAGCTCCGCTCCGGCGGGAACGCCAGAGAGCGTCCACTCTCCATCGAGGCCGGTGACGGTACCGTTGGATGTCCCTTTGACCACCACGGCGGCGCCGATGACCGGCTCTCCGCTGGGGTCCTGCACCACTCCGCTCACAGTCTGGGCAAAGGCCGAAGCCGCACCCAGAAGCAAGGCGACCAGCGCAAGGGAAATACGATTGAACAGGTTTTTCATTCCTAAAAATTTTACGAAATATTGCAATGCAAAATTAAGTATTTAAATAATGGGGCGAACCATATTAAACGCGCGCAGGGGTAAAAAAGTAGACGCCCGGAAACCCAAGCGCCTTACTTTCAGCCAGTTAGACTCGCAAAAAAGTGGACTAATTGTGGCGAATTCCTATGGTTTTGACCCTTTCTTCGAAGTCGTCTTTGCCGCTTAGGGCCGCCGCTTTGATCTGAGCGCGGTAATTATATATGGTATTTACCGAGTAACGGAGCAGCGAGGCGATGTGGGACGACTGGTCGACACCCAGCCTGATAAGGGCGAAGATACGGAGCTCGGTGTTGAGTTTCTCGCCTTTCTTCAATTCAATGCGGGCCTCAGGTTCAAGGAGTGCGTTGAAGTCTTCGACGAAGGCCGGGTACAGTTGGATAAAGGCATTGTCAAACGCCGCATAGAAAGCCTTGAGCTCATCCTCCATCTGTTCGCGGCCAAGATGCCTGCGCAATTTGTCCAGATACCCCGAACTCATAGACAGGAACAAAGCCAGGAACTCCTCCTTGGCGGCATTGGCCTCGGAAAGTGCGGCGATGGCCTCCTGCAATTTGCGATGGTAGCTTATCATCCTCAGTAGGATAAATACCAGCACTATAGCCAGAAGCGAGATCAAAAGCATAAGGACATTGCGCCTCGAGGACGCCCTGTCGAGCATGTCTGTGTAAGCCTTCTCGATTACCGGCAGGTTCTGGGCTATCTGCACCGGCCTGAGTTTGGAGTTGTAGAAGAGCGCGTCGTCCAGCGCTACCTGGGTGTAGCGGAAGGCGCGCGCGATGTCGCGGTCCATGATGCTGAGCGCCACGCAGTACAGCGAAGCGTTGTCCTTGGTGGCGCTGCAGATGTCCGCTATGGCAGACTGGATGTACCAGTGGACTTCGCCTTCAGGGTCGCCCGCCACACGGCACAGAACGCCCATGTAGTATGCTGCAATTGCGTATTCGTGGCTGTCGGACGGGTAGCGGACGAGCATCATGGAACCGACCTCGCCGGCTCCGATGTGGTTGCCATTTTCGATGAGCTCGGTAAGCAGCATGGTCTGGCGGAGGAAGTCCGATTCCGGCAGAAACTCTATAAGGCGTCCGCGGTAGAAGCCGGCCCGTTCGTCCAGTTCACCGCCCTCGCCCGGGCTGTTGTATTCGCGGAAATCGCGGCAGAAGCGCTGCCTGTACTCATAATAGAGGTAAAGCTGCCTCTTGTCGGTGAACCTAGCGGTATCAATCTGTTCGGCAATAGCCATGCACTCGGCATAACGGCCGGCCGTGCAGTCGAGAAGGGCCCTGCGCAGACGGGTTTCCGTAAGAAGGTCCCGGCGGCCCATCCTGGTTGCTACCTGTTCCTGGTTATCCAGCGCTTCGAGGGCACGGTCATACTGGAAGGCGTAAGCCAGGTCGTATATCTTCCCGTAGACCGAGTAGCGGTATTCGTCCGAGACGGGTTTGCCGGCCGCAAGGTCGTGTTCCATGGCCTGTATCCTGCGCTCATGGGCGGCGGCATACTCGGAGGCCTTCGCCAGGGTTTCGTCGAGACGAGCCAGGTCGGCTTGGATATCATAAGCGGCGCTGGCGCTGAAGGCCGAGGCGGCGAGCAGGGCGATGGTTATCAGTTTTCTCATAATACTTCCTTGAGGTATTTGCCCGTGACGGAGGCGGGGTCGGCGGCGAGGTCCTCCGGAGTGCCTTCGGCGACTATCCTGCCGCCCTTGCCGCCTCCGTCCGGGCCCATGTCCAGAATCCAGTCGACGCTCTTCAGTACATCGAGGTTGTGTTCGATGATGATGACCGTATTGCCCTGGTCCACCAGTTTGTGGAGCACGCCCATAAGGGTGTTGATGTCCTGAGTGTGGAGGCCGGTAGTGGGCTCGTCGAACACGTAAAGTGTATTTCCAGTGGATTTGCGGTAGAGTTCGGCGGCCAGTTTCATTCTCTGGCTTTCGCCGCCCGAGAGGGTGAGGCTCGACTGGCCGAGGCGTATGTAGCCCAGGCCCACGTCGAGCAGAGCCCTGAGCTTGGGCGCTATCTTCGGATTGGTCTTGAAGAATTCATAGGCTTCGCTCACTGGCATCTCCAGCACGTCGTTTATGTTCTTACCCTTGTACCTTACGGCCAGCGTATCTTCCTTGTAGCGTTTTCCGGCACATTCGTCGCAGACCACGGCGACAGGCGGGAGGAAGTTCATCTCGATGATCTTCACGCCGGCGCCCTTGCAGGCTTCGCAGCGGCCGCCTTCGACATTGAAGGAGAAGCGGCCGGCCTTGAAGCCGCGCACCTTGGCGTCCGGCGTCTGCTCGAAGAGCGCGCGGATGTCGGTCATGACACCGGTAAAAGTTGCTGGGTTCGAACGCGGGCTGTGGCCTATCGGGGACTGGTCGACTTCTATGACCTTGTCTATGTTGCCTGCGCCGATAATCTTTTTGTAGGGCAGCGCTTTCTGATATCTCAATATTGGAAGGAGGGTATCCAGCACCAGCGATGATTTGCCGGAGCCGGAAACTCCTGCGACGCCTATCATGCAGCCGAGGGGGAAAACGGCGTCGACATTCTTTAGGTTATTGCCGCTTGCGCCCTGGATTTCGAGTATCTTCCCGCTGCCGTGGCGGCGCAGGGCGGGCGTCTCGACGGCCGTGTGGGTCTGGCGCGCGGGGCCGCTGTAACACACACGGCCGCCCTCCTCGCCCGCCCCGGGCCCGACTTCAACTATCCAGTCGGCCGAGCGCATGGTCTCTTCATCGTGCTCGACGACTATTACCGTGTTGCCTTCGTCGCGCAGTTTCTTCAGCGAGGCGATGAGCTTGCGGTTGTCCCTCTGGTGGAGGCCGATGGACGGTTCGTCCAGGATGTATATGACGTTGACCAGCTTGGATCCGATCTGGGTCGCCAGCCTGATGCGCTGGCTTTCTCCGCCCGACAGCGAAGAGGTAGCGCGGTCGAGGGTCAGATACTCCAGCCCGACGTCGACCAGGAACCCCACACGGTCGGTGAGTTCTTTAAGGATATCGTGGGAGACGGCCTTCGCCTTGCCCTTGAGCTTGCCGGGCAGCGTCCCCAGCCAGCGCTGCAGGTCACTGATTTCCATCGCGCCGACTTCGGCTATGGTCTTGCCGTCGATCTTGAAGTAGTTCGTTTCCTCACGAAGGCGGGTGCCATGGCAGACCGGGCAGACGATCTTTTCGTCTATGTCGCGCAGCACGCCCGGCCAGCTGACCGTTTCGCTCAGGCTTCCCTCCCCCACGCGGTAGTACTCCTCGGAGCCATAGACCAGCGTGGATACAGCCTCATCGGGGATCGTCCCGATGGGGTCGTAGAGCGAGAAGCCCATCTTGCGGGCGATGGCGCGGACCACGTCGAACTTGCGGTTTTCGCGCACCCTTCCCAGCGGCACTATCGCCCCTTCGGCGACGCTGAGCGTCTTGTCGGGGATTATCGTGTCCATGTTGACGTCCACCACCATTCCGAGGCCCTTGCAATGGGGACAGCAGCCTTCAGGCGAGTTGAAAGAGAAGGTGTGGGGCGCCGGTTCCTGGAGCGAAATGCCGCTCTTCGGGTCAACCAGATGGCGGGAAAAGTGACGGAGTTCGCCGGTCGCATGGTCAAGCACTGCAACCGATCCCTTGCCCGTGCTCAGCGCGGTCTGGACCGAAGCCCGTATGCGCTGCAGGTCTCCCTCTCCGGGCTTGAGCTTGTCGACCACCAGCTCCACGAAGTGGTTCTTGTAGCGGTCGAGTTCGTCCACCTCGTTCAGTTCCTGGATCTCGCCGTCGATGCGCACCTGCTGGAAGCCCTTGCGGCGCAGGCTCTCGAAGAGCTCGCGGTAGTGGCCTTTTCGGCCGCGCACCAGGGGCGAGAGCAGGATGCACTTGCGGCCGTCGTATTCCTTGAGGATCAGGTCCACGATCTGCGCGTCGGTGTAGCTGACCATCTCCTCGCCGGTCACGGGCGAATAGGCGGTCGATGCGCGGGCATAGAGCAGGCGGAGGAAATCGTAGATCTCGGTTATCGTGCCCACGGTCGAGCGCGGGTTGCTTCCGGTGGTCTTCTGGCCTATGGCGATGATGGGGCTCAGGCCCTCTATGCTCTCCACGGCCGGCTTTTCGAGTATGCCGATGAAATGTTTCGCGTATGGTGAGAGGGTGTTCAGGTAGCGCCTCTGGCCCTCGGCGTAAAGAGTATCGAACGCCAACGAGGTCTTGCCCGAACCGCTGAGGCCGGTGACGACGGTAAACTTGCGGCGCGGGATGTCGACGTCGATGTTCCGGAGGTTGTTGGCTTTCGCCCCTCTGATACGTATGAAGTCCTTTGGGGCGGCCATCAGAGCTTGGCGATATTGGTGTTCATCCAATCGAGGCGCTTGCGGTAGTTCTCCTTAAGCCAGTCGACCTCGCCCTGGTATGAGCCCGTTATTTTGTACTGGGGCCAGTCGTAGACATTGAGCCGCTGCCACTTCTGGAAGTTGCGCGCGGGGGCCTCGCCCATCTCTTCGACCATCACGTCTATCTGGTTGTAGAATTCCTTGAACTGAGGATAGACCTGGGCCCAGCGGGTTTTGACTTTAGCTACGAAGTCCGGGTCCATGAAGAGGCGGTAGTACCAGCCGTGGTTTCTGCCATGGCCGTTCTGGTCCTTGACCCACCAGCCTTCCCAGGGCTGCTTCCCGTCGCCGTAGTAGTCGCAGTTTCCAAGGGTAATGTCGAAATCCCAGAGGTGGTACATCTCAAGTTTTCCTCCGCTTGTAAGCGTAAGGAAGGTGCTCTTACGCAGATTTCCGTCCACGTCCTTGGAGAATTCCTCGACTATCCAGTAGTTGATGAAAGAATCGACGTCGATGTACTTGTCGTAGACGTCCTGGAAGTTCTTGGCCCAGAGGGCGTCCTCGAAGTCCTTGAAGAACTGCTTTGCATAGGCCTGCTGCGCTTCGGTGGGTAGTTCGGGGTCCTTGAACATTATGGGGTGGCCGTGCTCGGTTTCCCAGCAGACTGGTTCGTCCATGTTGGATTCTATCTCGAAGTACATGTCGCCGGCGTCTACATTGATGTTCACGCGCTCCTTGCTGACCTTCTTGTGCTCGATGAAATCGTAAAGGCCGACATACTGGCCGTTGAAGTAAACCTCAACCGGCACGGCCCTGGGCGTCCACGACATGCCGACTATCTTGGACAGCTCGAAGCATACGCGGTTCCTCAGGAGCGATTTGTCGACCCAGTTGGCGAGCAGGTTCCACGACTTGTCGTTCGAGAGGTTGAACAGGCGGGCCTTCTCCTCCAGCTTGATCATGTACGGAAGCTTGGGCTTCCCCCAGGGGTCCCAGGTGGAGTTTCCCCTGCCCCTTATCTGCATCTTGGACTTGAAGACGTCCGTGTCCCAGAATTTGTGGTCGAAGTCGTTGATCTCTATAGTTCCCGGTTTGTAGTCCACCTTGCTGGTGACGGACTTGCCGTCGTCGGTCTTTAAGTAGATGATGGGCAGGGCCTTCGGGCCTTCATGAGGGAGAACCTTTTCCTGGTACCTGATGACTATGTGGTTGGAGTTGCTCAGGCGGAGATGGAAGCCTTCGTTGTAGAAATAAACATAGAAGGGATAGGCGTCTTCGTCCTTGAGGTTTATGTCCCGCATGACGTCTATGGACTCGCCGCCGACCATGTACATGTTGTCCTTGTCGAAAGCGACAACCTTGGGGGCCGTTTTGCTGCAGTCTTCGAAGATGATCTCGGAGATGTCGAGCCTTACGCGGCTGTCGTCGTCGAGCATGAGGACTACCGCGGAATCTTCCACCGTATACTCATAGTAGGTGTGGCCGGCCCTGTAGACGGCGAGAACGGCCGTGTAGCCGGCCGGCTGGGGTTTCTGAACCGTTTTTACCTCCGGCTCGATATCCTGGCAGGCTGACAGCAGTAAGGCCAGGGCTATAAGTATGAACGAACGCGCTTTCATTTGCAATTGAATTGCAAGATAGTGATTTTTTGGCTTACTTTGTATCTGTATGTGGCTTTGGCTTGCACTATTATCCGCCTTCCTTCTTGGCTTCTATGACATAACCAAGAAAAAGGCCCTCGCGAAGAACGGTCCTATCGAAGTTCTGTTCGCCGTGACAGCCATCTCCACCATTTTCCTTTCGCCCTGCCTTTTCTTGTATAGCGGCCCCTGGCAGCATCACCTTATGCTTGTCGGGAAGGCGGTGCTGGTGAGCGCGTCGTGGATAAGCGGCATGTATGCACTTAAGCTTCTGCCCATCACGGTCGTCTCGCCGCTGAAGGCGACGCGCCCCTTCTTCGTCGTATTGTTGTCGCTGTTTCTTTTCGGAGAGAGGCTTAATGCCCTTCAGTATGTGGGGGTGGCGCTCGCGCTGGCCTCGATCGCGCTGACGGGGCTGTCGGGCGGCCGCGGCCAGGCCGGTTCCGGCAACCGCCGCGGCTACCTCGCCATCGCCGTCTCGATCGCGGCAGGAGTTGCGAGCGCCCTCTACGACAAACACATAATGGCTCAGATGGAGCCGCTCTTCGTCCAGAGCTGGACCAACCTGTATATCACGGTCGTAGTCGGAGTGTATCTGCTGGCGGTCCGCGGCATTTCCGGCACTTCGGAGGGTTTCCGCTGGGACTGGATGCTTCTGCTGACGGCTGTTCTGATTACCGGGGCCGACATGGCCTACTTCTTTGCGCTTGGCAGTGAAGGCGCGCTGCTCTCGGTGATCTCCATCGTCCGCAGGGCGGCCGTGCTGGTCACCTTCGTCTTCGGCGCGCTCATCTTCAAGGAGAAAAACCTCCGCGGACGGGCCTTCGCCCTTATTCTCCTGCTCGCCGGAATGGTCTGCCTGATGCTTGGAACCCAGTAGTATGAAACAGGCTTTGGAGTTTATCATTCTGGGAGTCACCAAGGTCGGGGAGAAGTCGCTCGTGCTCCACACCCTGAGCGCGGAGTTCGGCCGCCGCAGTTTTATAGTCAGCGTGTCGAAATCGTCATCGATGGCGCTGTATTTACCTCTGAACATTTTGAGCGGAGAGGTGTCGCCCAATAATTTATCCGATTTGTGGCGGGTCTCAAGCCTTCGCTCAGAATACCCCCTGGCGGGGATACGCAATTCCGTGTCGAAGAATTCGGTCTGCCTGTTTATGAGCGAAGTGCTCTACCGCGTACTTCGCGACGGGGAGTATTCAGTCGGACTGTATGAATGGTGCCGCCGCAGCATCCTGACACTGGATGGAATTAATAGCGACTGCGCGAATTATCACTTGCTGTGGCTTTTGGAGCTTTGCGGCGAGCTGGGATTCAGCCCGCGCATGGAGGATCTGATGCCTTTCGCCGGCGAAAGGCTCGAAGACCTGCGCGGCCTTCTGACCCTGCCCTTCAGCGAAGCCCTTCTGCTTCCCCTTTCCGGCGCCCGCCGCAGCGAAATCGCCGAAATCCTCCTCGAATACCTATCCTACCACCTGGATTGTCGCCTGAACATCCGCTCCCTCCCCGTCCTCCGCGAACTATTTCTTTAGCCAGGCGGCCATCAGGCGGAGGGCCTTGCCGCGGTGGGAGATGGCGTTCTTGACCTCTTCAGGCATTTCGGCGACGGTGCATTCGCCCAAACGGTCCACCCATTCCTGTCCGGAAAGGGGCAGGCCCAGGTCGTTCAAAATTTGAACGGCTTCTTCGCGGGACAGCAACGGGATGAATACGGGGTCGTAGCCAAAGCCTTCATGGCCGGACTTCCGAAGGGCAATGCGCCCTTCCATCACGCCTTCGAAGAAATGCTTTTCGCCGCCCAGAATCAGAGTGACGACACTGCGGAAACGCGCCGTGCGATTCTCTACACCTTCCAGTTCTGCGAGGAGTTTGTTCATATTGTCCTCGAAGCGGCAGCCTTCGCCGGCGTAGCGGGCGGTCATGACGCCGGGGGCTCCGCCCAGGGCGTCAACTTCCAGCCCGGTATCGTCGGCGAAGCAGTCCATGCCGGTACGCGAGTAGATATACTCGGCCTTGATGATGCTGTTATCTTCGAGGGTAAGGCCCGTCTCTTCGACATCTTCAGTAATCCCCGCCTGGGCGGAACTCAGCAATTCGAATTCCGCGCCCAGTATCTCGGAAGCCTCGCGAAGCTTCCCCTTGTTTCCTGTTGCAAAAACTAATTTCATATCAAATCGTAGTTACTTTGCCCCCGCGAGGGCAAAGTAGTGGCAGTTTTAGCCAAATTTTGGGGTTACTTTGCTCCGAAGGGGGCAAAGTAACCTAAATCATAGGACTGACAAGTGCCTTTTTCAACTGATCGTCGTAACGCAGGCGAAGCTGGACGCCGGCCGCCTGATAGTAATAACGAACAACTATTTCCTCTTCTATCAGGGGAACTATCTGCTCCCGCACCAACGAATCCAGTTTAGCCTTCTCGCTTTCTGGCAACTTCTCGCGGACAAATGCCACAAAACCCTCATAGTCGTCAAACTCGAACCGCTCGACGGGAGCGATGGTCTCGTGTTCAGAGACATACTTCAAAGTATACTGCTCCACCAGGCCGCGCATCACAAGAGTGTAGACTATGTCGTCGTACTTGGGGGCTTCCAACTCCACATCTGGAGTGATTCCGCCGCCGTCGCGCACTATCCTGCCTGCCTTGGTCCTAAACTCGTGGGTCAGCGAATCAGGAATCTGCGAGACACTGCCGTCGGCATTGCGCTGGCTGTAGTCGATGGCCTGGACGCAGCGGCCGGACGGGGTGTAGTACTTGCCGGTAGTGACCTTGAGCTGGCCGCCGTACGGCAAGGGCTTGATGCTTTGGATGAGGCCCTTGCCGAAGGTCCTGCGACCCATGATGGTGGCCCGGTCGAGGTCCTGAAGCGCGCCGCTGACAATCTCGGCCGACGAGGCGGTGCCGGAGTCGACGAGCACGATCAGCGGCAGCTTCACATCGACCGGGGCCTCGTAGGTCCTGTAGACGTCGACGTCCTTGGGATCACGTCCCTTTGCGGTCACGACCACCGAGCCGCGCGGTACGAAGAGCGCAACTATCCTGATGGCCTCCTGCATGAGACCGCCCCCGTTGCCGCGAAGGTCGAGCACCAGGCGCTTCATGCCCAGTTTCTTAAGCTCGGTCACATAGGCGCGGATTTCGTCCGAAACGCCCTCGGTGAAGCCGCTCTGGGAGATGTAGCCGGTAGTAGCATCGAGCATGCCGGCGTATTCGACGTCGGGAAGGTGGATCTTCTCGCGGGTCACGACCACCTCAACCGTGTCGCGGGCGTACACCCGCTTGACGAGGAATTTCACGTCGGTGCCCGGCGTGCCGCGCATCTTGTCGGAGCAGGCCTTGCTGTCGAGGCCATGGACCGTCTCGCCGTCGATCGCGAGGATTTCGTCGCCGCAGCGCAGGCCCGCTTTCACCGCCGGCGAGCCTTCGTAGGGTTCGTTGATGATGACGTTGCCCTGAGTGTCGGGCTTGTAGATGATCGCGCCGACTCCGCCGTAGACCTTGCCGATCTGCAGCTGGAAGTCCTCCTGCTCCTCTTCCGGCACATAGACGGTGTACGGGTCGAGGTTCGCGAGCATGGCGTCGATGGCCGCGCGCTCCATCTTGTCGACCGGGAGGGTATCCACATACGAACGGCCCAGTTCCTTCATGATGGCGTTGTGGATCTCGACCCACTTGCCGAGCTTGAAGTTCCTGGATTCCGCGCCCGCGCCCAGAGTAACGAGCAGCGCCGCGATGATTATGGTGATCTTTTTCATGCTTCTTCCCATTTGTACAGTTTGTCGCCCCTGTGGACTTTGTGGGGCACGGCCAGCGAACAGCGCACGCCCTTCGGGGCTTCGGCTACAGGCTCGAACTCCACGCGCATATCGTCGATCGTGAACTCCTCCACACCAGTCGTGCGGCCGATGATCATGACTTCGTCGCCGGTGTGCAGGGAGGTAGTCTCGACTGTTACTTCAGCCACTCCGATGCGGTCGAACCAGTTCGTGACTTTTCCGACATAGACCTTGCGGCGGGTGGCCTGGCTGCCGTAGACATCGCTCCACTGGCCCAGGTACGCGCCCTGGTAATAACCGTCCCAGAAGCCGCGGTTGAAGACTTCGGCAAGACGGGCCTTCAGCGACGCGGCGAGTTCGGGGGTGTAGGTCCCGTCGCAGACTGCGTCCGCCGCAGCGCGGTAACACTCGGCGCAACGCCTGACGTACTCCGCGCTGCGGGCACGCCCTTCGATTTTGAAGACCCTGACCCCGGCCTCTACCATCTTGTCCATGAACTCGACGGTGCAGAGGTCCTTCGGAGACATGATATACTGGTTGTCGATATTCAACTGGTTACCGGTCTCAAGGTCGGTGACTTCGTAGCCACGGCGGCATATCTGGAAGCACGCGCCCCTGTTGGCCGACTCTCCGTAGGTATGGAGGCTCAGGTAGCACTTGCCGCTTATCGCCATGCACAGGGCGCCATGGGCGAACATCTCGACCCTGACCAGTTGGCCCGACGGGCCCTTGATATGTTCGGCTTCTATCGCATCGCAGATTTCTTTAACCTGCTTCAGGTTCAGTTCGCGCGCAAGGACCACGACGTCCGCGAATTGGGCGTAGAACTTCAGCGCTTCGACATTCGAGATTGAGAGCTGGGTGGAGATGTGGACTTCGAGACCGATCTGTCGGCAATACTGAATCGCCGCGATGTCGGAAGCGATGATTGCGCTTACGCCAGCCTCCTTCGCAAAATCCAGCGTGCGGCGCATCTCCTCCAGGTCTTCGGGATACAGGCAGATATTCAGGGTCAGGTAGGACTTGATTCCCGCTTCGCGGCATATCCTTGTCACCTCCGGGAGGTCCTCCGCCGCGAAATTGTTCGCCGAGCGGCTGCGCATATTGAGTTTACCGACCCCGAAATACACGGAATCGGCCCCTCCCTGAATCGCCGCCTGAAGACACTCAAAGTTGCCCGCAGGGCACATTATTTCCAGATTGTTGCTCATACTTCGCAACAATCTGAAAAATGATTCCACCCCCGCTGCTCCGCAGCTGCCCCGAGGGGCATGCCGCCTTCGCTTCGCTCCAGGCGGGTGCCTTCCGGTCGTCGCATCGCTCCTCCCTCACGGCACGGCGCCTGATGGCGCCCTCGGCCCTCCGGGCCTCTAATCGTTCTTCGATTCAGCATCATTTCGCTCTTCCAACAAGTTTTTCCGCGAAGTCTTTGAGGGCGTCGAGGGGGAGGCTGAGGCCGCGGACCGCGTCGAGGGCCCGGTCGCTGTAGCGGACGATCTCCGCCTTGGCGTCTTTGTCAACTTCGTTTTCGGTATATATGGCCTTTACTGTCGCTATCTTGGCGGCTTTCTCTTCGGGAGTGTTCGAGGGAATGTCCATGGCCTCCATGAAAGCCTTTTTGTCTGAGGTCTTTTCCAAAGTCCGTACCGTCAGCCAACTCTTCTTCCTGTTAATGATATCGCCGCCTATGGGCTTGCCGAAGACCTTTTCGTCGCCGAACGCGTCGAGGTAGTCGTCGGCCACCTGGAAGGCCATGCCCAGTTCGTAGCCGTAGTTGTACAGCGCTTCGCAGTCCGCTTCAGGCGCACCCGCGATCAGGGCGCCCATCTTCGCCGAACATGCGATCAGGACCGCCGTCTTCAGACCTATCATCTTCGAATAGTCGGCCATCTTGACCTCCGGCACGGTCTCGAACTCCATGTCGTACTGCTGACCTTCGCAGACCTGGGCCGCAGTCCGGGAGAACAGGTCGAGCGCCGCGCCGACCTTGTCGGCCGGGGCCTTCGCCAGACGCTTATAGGCATCTATCTGCATCACGTCGCCGCTGAGGATCGCAGTGTCCTCGTTCCACTTTTTCCAGACGGTATCCCGGCCGCGGCGCAGGGGCGAACGGTCCATGATGTCGTCGTGGATCAGGGTGAAGGTGTGGAAGACTTCCAGCGCCGCGGCCGGCTCCAGAATCTCTTCAGGGAAACCCTCGCGGTAAAGCGAATAAGTCAGAAGACAAAGCGTAGGACGGATGCGTTTCCCCCCGATCGATATCATATACCTTAACGGATCGTACAATCCTTCCGGCTCCTTTTCGAACTCTATTTCAGCGAAAAGCCTGCTGATAGTTTCCTTGATGTCTGCCATAGTTCTCAAAGATAATAAAAATCTATCGGTCGCGGATGGTTTTCCAGCTGAGGGCGAGCCAGACGGTGCGAACAAGAAGGTGCGCAAAGTAGGCGATCATCAGCAGGTGCAGCGGCAGGGATTCCGAACCTACGCCGCCTCCCAGCACCAGCCACTTCAATAAAAACCACACCGTCAGAAACGCGACGAAGCCCGCGAGGCAGGAGTCGCGCAGGGGGCGCGAGGCGGTAGCGCCGAGGAAGACGCCGTCGAGGGTGAAGGCCGCGCAGCCGACCGGCGGCATCAGGATGAGCCACGGCAGGAAGGCAGAGCAGGCCTCGACGACGGCGGGATCCGAGGTCAGGAGCCGAAGCGCCGGCACTCCCCCGACCCAGTACAGGCCGATAAAGGCCACGGCGATCGACATGCTCCATATGAAGACATACCGCACCGCACGCCGCAACTCCGGGTTGTTGCGCGCCCCGATGAAACGCCCTACCAGCGCCTCGCCCGCGTACGCAAATCCGTCCGTGAAATACGAGAACAGCATCAGCAGCTGCATCATCACGGCCGAGCATGCGAGCAGCATGTCGCCCATGCCCGTAGCGATGAGCGGGTAGCCGATGTACACGCCCAGCATGGCCGACGCGCGCAGAAAGAGATTGCCGTTCATTCGCATGTAAGGAACGACCTCGCTGCGGCTGAGGGCCTGCCTGAGTTCGGGCAGACGGAAAGCGCCGAGCACCTTGCGGTACTTGACCATGCAAACGCCCACGCAGAACAGCAGGCCGCAGTACTGGGCGATGATAGTGCCGACTGCGATTCCCGCGAAGCCGAGTCCGGGCCAGTTTCCGATTCCACGGCCGAGGAGGATGCTCGCAACGACGTTTACACCGTTTACTATGAGGTCCTTCCACATCGAGCTCATGGAATCCTGCATCCCCACGAACCAGCCGCTGAAGGTCATCAGCGAGACGGTGGCCGGAGCGGCCCAGATGCGGATGGAGAAGTACTGCGCGGCCAGGGCCTCCACGTCGGCGCTCGCCTGGGTGCAGAGGACCGCAACCTTAAGGAACGGCCACTGCAGCAGCAGAATCGCCATGGCCACGGCGGCCGAAAGCGCCATCCCGCGCCAGAAGATCTTCGCCACTTCGTGGGTGTCGCCGGCGCCGTAGGCCTGGGCCGTCAGTCCGCCCGTTCCCGTCCGCAGGAAGCTGAAATTCCAATAGAGCAGCGAGAACAGCATCGACCCCACGGAGATCGCCCCTATGGCCACGGCGGCCTGCGTCCCTGCCAGATGGCCGGCGACAGCTGTATCGACCATGCCCACGAGCGGCACGGTAATATTGGCCAGTATGCTCGGAAGCGCCAGCCGAAGTATCTCTTTGTTGAGGCTGTTCATTATTTGCGGAACTTGCTGTCCTCCTCCAGCATTCCGAGGTAGGAGCTGTAACGTTCGGGAGCGATTTCGCCGACCTCGACCGCGGCCTTTACGGCGCAGTCAGGCTCATGCGTATGCGTGCACGGGATGAACTTGCAGTTGTCGGCTACGCGGAGCATCTCCGGGAAGTACTTCGGAATTTCCTCCTTCTCCAGGCCGTAAAGCCCGAAGCCGCGAAGGCCGGGGGTATCGATAACATAACCGCCGCCCGTTATGGGATACATTTCGTAGAGGGAAGTCGTATGTTTTCCCTGAAGGTGCGCCGCGCTGATCTTGCCGACTTTGGGATCGAGCGAGGGATCCAGCGCCTTGATGAGCGAGGACTTCCCCACTCCCGATTCTCCGCTGATAAGATTGAGGCCTTTTTTACAGATTTCGCGCAGTTCATCTACGCCCTCGCCGGTCTTGGCGGAAGTTTCGAGAACACGGTAACCGGCCCTCGCGTAGACAGACTTGAAGTTGTCAACCTCGTCCTGAACCTCACTGCGGTAGAGGTCGACCTTGTTGAGAACAATAGTCGCCGGAATCTTAAACATCTCGCAGGTCACGAGCTGCCTGTCCAGGAACGGAAGTTTAACCTCCGGGAAATAGAGCGAGACCACCAGCAGGGCCATGTCGAGGTTCGCCGCGATTACGTGCGACTGACGCGACAGGTTGGCCGACTTGCGGATAAGGTGGTTAGTGCGGTCGAGAATTTCGGTAATGACGGCGGGATGCTCGGCGTCCGCATCGGACTCGCATTCATAGCGGACGCGGTCGCCGACCGCCACAGGATTGGTAGACGAGCCTGCCTCCAAACGCACTTTTCCCCGCAAAACTGCAGGGAAAAGATGCCAGTCCGGGAGTTCACTCAGAAGGAAGTGACTGCCCGCGTTCTTAACTACCGTAGCGATTCCGCTCTTCATACGGCAGCGAAGATACGCATTTTATTCAAGATACTTGTCGATAAGGCGGACAATAAGTTCGTTGAGCTGCTCGACTTTGTACTCGCCGACGCTTGCCTGGATGTGGTCTCCGCCGATGCCGCTGTCGTTGGTCAGGAACACATAGGTTCCGGAAGTAGCGATTGCGAAGAACCTGAGCATGAATTCAGTGGGTTTGTCGACACCGCTCGCAGCCACCGGGATGATCTTGATGCCGTTCTTGGCGTAAGCCTCGATGCTCTTGTGCAGGGATGCGATTACATTTTCATTGTGGTGGGCCGGGGCGTCGAGGAACATGAATACTATCCTGCTGCGTGCTCCCTCATCCCATGAAAGATTCTGAAGTCCCTTTTCGAGCGCGGTGTGGACTGCCTCGGGGAAGTCTCCGCCGCCGGCTGCGGACTGCTTGCCCACATACTCGGACACTGACTTGATCTCAGTCGTGAAGTCTTTAACTTTGGTTACATACTCGTCGCCCTCGTCGCGGTAGAAGAGAGCCGCGCTGCGGATGGTGGTGCCGCCTTTGAGAGCCTCAACCTTCTTGAAGATATCGATAAGGTCGCTCTGGAGGAAGTCGATTTCGTCTCCCATCGAGCCGGTCGCGTCCACGAAGAAAGCGATGTCCGCCTTCTTGGCGGTAATCGACTTGGATACCTCATATATATTATAGGTAGTGGAATCAGACGCCCATTTGGTAACCACTGGGGCTTCAGGCTGTGCTACGCCGTCGAGGCTGAGGGTAAGTTTCGCGTCTTCCGCGAGGGTCTCCTGCTTGAAGAGGCTCACCCAGCAATTCGCCTGGCCGAGATTGTCGGTAATTGCCGTCCAGACCGGCGAGCCGTTCAGGTTGAGGACAACCTTCACACCTGCGGCGGGAGCGCCGTCGTTGGTCACGCTCACCGCGACCCTGTTGTTGGTGTAGAAATCCCAGTAAGAGCAGTACTGATAATAGCTTCCGTTGCCTTCGTACCAGTCGCCATCCTCAATCTTGCCGGCCTCGTCCTCGCCCTGGGAGAGCATAAGTTTACCCCAGAAAGGCCAGTTGTCGAGATCGTTCCACTCGCCTGCAGTCAGCATTCCGGCCTGGGTGTTGCCGTTTCCGTTCTCCCCTTCACCGGGTGCGGAAGGCGCTACGTCACTTTCTCCAGCCATCCTTCCATCAACGGCATACTCGTAATCGCCGTCCATCATCTTTCCGAAATAATCACCTGCCGCATCGCATGAAATAGCCATCGCAGCCACTGCCGCCACAGCCATCAAATTGTATATTGCCTTTTTCATATCCATAAAAAACTGCAATATAGATGCGCCCTGCCCCGCTTTCGTTGCAATAAATTATTAGCGGAGCGATAGTTTGCCCTGAGAGGCCTGTCCACCCCCGGACAGGGGTAGGGGGTAGGTGTCCGTTGGATACGAGTTTGAGCGAAGCGAGGACGAAGTAGACAATGGAAGGGGCCGGAAGGAGCGTAGCGACTGGAGTCCTCTCAGGGCAAACTATCGTCCGCTATTCTTCTTTATCAAGGAGTTCGAAATCCAATAACCGCTGTTCGAGGTTGGCGGAGGAGACGCGGATGCGGACGGGGTCGCCGAGGCGGAAGATGCGGCGGGTGCGGCGGCCGCGGAGACGGTACTTGTCCTCTTCGAATTCGTAGAAATCGCCCTTGATTTCGCGAAGCGGGACCATGCCCTCGATGTGGGTGGGCTCGATTTCGACGTACATGCCCCATTCGGTGATCCCGGAGATGTGGCCGTCGAACTCCTCGCCGATATGGTCCTGCATGTATTCGACAAGCTTGTACTTGATCGAGGTACGCTCGGCGTCGGTCGCGATCGCCTCACGTTCGGAGGCATGGTCACACTGGGCTGCGTAGTAGTCCTTGTCCTGGCTTTTGCCGTTCGCGAGATAAATCGACAGCAGGCGGTGGACCATCAGGTCAGGATAGCGGCGGATGGGCGAGGTAAAATGCGTATAGTCGGCGAAGGCGAGGCCGTAGTGGCCGATATTGTCGACGCTGTACTTGGCTTTGGCCATGGCGCGGAGAGCAATGTCGCGGAAGGCCTCGCCTTCGGGACGGCCCTCCGAACGGGTCAGAAGGTCGTTGACGGCGCGGGCAGATCCCCTGCCTTCGAGGTCGCTGTCCATCTTGTAGCCCATGCTCTTCGCGAACGTGCGCAGGCCGGCGAGCTTTTCCTCGTTGGGAGTGTCGTGGACGCGGTAGACGAAGGTCTTGCCCTTGCCGGAGACGAACTCCGCGACGCTGCGGTTAGCCAGCAGCATGAACTCCTCAATCAGCCAATTGGCCTCGAAGGAGTGAACCTGATATATCTCGATGGGCTTGCCGGTCTCGTCACACTTGACCTTCATCTCCGGGCGGTCGAAATCAATCGCTCCAGCCTTTTGGCGGCGGTCTTTCAGGATCAGGGCCATGAAGTTCAGGGTCTGGAGAGCGGTGCGGAGCTCAGCAGTACAGCCGAAGGACTCCCCGGCCGGCTGATCTGGCTCAGCCTTGATAACCTCCTGCGCCTGATTGTAATCCAGCCTGAAATCGGAGTTGATGACGGTCCTGCCGAACCATTTCTTGCGGACCTTGACATCGGCGGTAAGTTCGAAGACGGCGGAGAAAGTCAGCTTGTCTTCGTGGGGCCTCAAAGAGCAGAGCCTGTTGCAGAGCTTCTCCGGGAGCATGGGGACAGTTCTGTCAACAAGATACACGGAAGTGCCGCGGTCCTGGGCCTCCTTGTCCACGGGCGAGCCCGGCAGCACATAGTGCGAGACATCGGCGATATGGACGCCTACCTCGTAATTGCCATTCTCCAGCGGGCGGAACGACAGGGCGTCGTCATAATCCTTTGCGTCAGCCGGGTCGATGGTGAAGGTAAATACCTGACGGAAATCCCTGCGCTCGGCAAGGTCGGCCGGAGTAATCTCGGACGGGATCTTTTCGGCGGCGTCCTCAACGAACTTCTCGAAACGGTAGGGCAGGTTGAACTCCGCGAGGATAGCGTGCATCTCGGTCTCATTTGCACCTGGCGCGCCAAGGACGTCGACGACCCTGCCGTAGGGACAGTTCTCGCCGCGGTTCCACCCTTCTACCAACGCGGCCACCTTGAATCCCGTCTGGGCGCCCATCTCAAGGGCCTGCTCCCCGTCGACCTCTATGTCGTAGGGCATGAAGCGGCTCTGCATCAGGACCCACGCATGGGCCCCGACCATATGGAATACGCCCACGAAGGGTTTTTCGGAACGCTTGATGATTTCGACAATCTCGCCCTCACGGCGCTCGCCGCGCGCGGCCTGGCCGATGAGGGCCTTGGCGCGGCCGCCGCTGTGCGGGGTTCGGGTCACGGCGACACGGACCGTGTCGCCGTTGAGAGCCCCGCGGGTCTTGGCGGCCCGCACGAACACGTCGTCGTCTTCGCCGTCGATAATGACGAACACATAACCCTCGCGGGTCATCTGCACCTTGCCGACGAACTGCGGAAAGACGGTCTTTCCTGCCTTCCTCTTACGCCTCTGCTGAACTGTCTTTCTGCCTCGTCTCTGGGGTTTCATGCTTTGGGAACGAAAGTCGTCAAAAGTTTTGCACGGCCCGAAGGGGTTATGGTGAGCGACTTTTCAGACGCAGGCACCAGGGCACACTCTCCGGGAACCAAAGAGCACTTACCGGACCCCGTGGAAAGCTTAACTTCCCCCTCGGTATCAATAACGATAAGGAAATCGCCGCAGTCGTCGAGCCCACGGACAAGTGGCTCCGTTAAATCCAGCAGATCAGTGCTGAAATGGCTGCAACGGGCCAGATTTACCGGCTCGTTCTCCTTAGGCTCGTAGTGGGTCTTATAATCCGGAAGCACCCTGTAGTCGATGGCCTCTTTGGCCTCCTCGATATGGAGCTTGCGCGGTTTGCCGTCAAAGCCCAGGCGCCCGTAGTCATAGATGCGGTAAGTAATGTCCGAAGTCTCCTGGATCTCTGCGATATAGCATCCGCCCCCGAGGGCGTGGATGCGCCCTGCCGGAAGAAAGAACACCTCGCCGGGGTGGATTTCGTAACGGGCCAGGGCGGACACTATCTGATCCTTACGCACAAGGTCCTCATACTCCGAAGGGTTGATCTGCTTGCTGAGTCCGCTGTAAAGATACGCACCTGGTTTCGCCCCTATCACATACCACATCTCGGTCTTCCCCTTGCAGCCATGGAGCCTCGCTGCCATCTCGTCGTCGGGATGGACCTGGATCGAGAGGTCGCGGTTGGAGTCTATGAACTTGATGAGCAGGGGAAACTGCCCCTCGTAGATATCGGTGATTTTCTTGCCGGCATCGGGGCCCTCGGCCACGACGGATTCGTCGCCGGGCCAGCCTGAGAGTACCCAGCTCTCAGTCCCCCAGACGAGAGTCTTCAGGATAGGTTTGAACTTGTACATACTAAATAAGCGGTTCGGCGGTCATGGCCTCAGGCTGAGGTATACCCATCAGCTTGAGGATAGTCGGAGCCACATTGCACAGGGCGCCGTCCTTTACCGTCTTCACTTCCGGACCGGCGTTGATCACCACGAACTGAACGGTGTTCAGCGAATGGGCGGTGTTCGGGGTTCCGTCAGCGTTGACAGCGAAATCGGCGTTGCCATGGTCGGCTGTAAGCAGAACGACATAGTCCTTGGCGATAGCCTCGTCGATCACCTTCTTCACCAGCTTGTCGATGCACTCGACAGCCTGGGTGATGGAGTTGTAGACTCCGGTGTGGCCGACCATGTCGCCGTTGGCAAAGTTCAGGATGATCATGTCCTGCTTTCCGGTGCGGATCTGGTCGATAAGCTTCTCCGCCACCTCAGGCGCGCTCATCTGCGGCAGCAGGTCGTAGGTGGGCACCTTCGGGGAATTTACCAGTATGCGGTCCTCGTTCTCGAAGACGGTCTCACGTCCGCCGTTAAAGAAGAAGGTAACGTGGGCATATTTCTCCGTCTCTGCGATGCGAAGCTGGTGCTTGCCGGCCTTCGAAACAGTCTCGCCGAGAGTATCCTGGACGAGCTCTTTGTCGAACAGGATATGGACTCCGGTAAACGAAGCGTCGTAGGGAGTAAGGCAGCAGTAGTAAAGAGGAATTGTGTGCATGCCCTCTTCAGGCATATCCTTCTGGGTAAGCGCTGCGGTAAGCTCGCGGGCGCGGTCGTTGCGGAAGTTGTAGAAGATGACGGCATCGCCCTCTTCGATGGTAGCGACGGGCTTGCCCCCTTCGGTGACCACGATGGGCTTTATGAACTCATCGGTAACGTCGGCATCGTAGGAAGCCTGGATTCCGGCCTGGGCGCTTTCGAAAGCGGCGCCCTTGCCCTCGACCAGCAGGTCGTAGGCCTCCTTCACGCGGTTCCAGCGCTTGTCGCGGTCCATGGCATAGAAACGGCCGCAGACCGACGCGACCTTGCCGGTGGTCTCCTTCATTTTCTCTTCGAGCTCGGCGACGAAGCCAAGGCCGCTGCGCGGGTCGGTGTCGCGGCCGTCCATGAAGGCGTGGACATAGACCTTGTCCAGGCCCAGTTCGGCGGCAACGCGAAGGAATTCATAGACATGGGTGAGGGAGCTGTGGACTCCGCCATGGGAGGTAAGGCCCATCAGATGGAGCTTCTTGCCCGAAGATTTCACATAGTCGAATGCGGCCTTGATCTCCTTGTTTTCGAGGAGTTTGTGCTCACGGCAGGCGATGTTGATCTTCACCAGGTCCTGGTACACGACTCGGCCTGCGCCGAGGTTCATGTGGCCCACCTCGGAGTTTCCCATCTGGCCGTCCGGCAGTCCTACGTATTCGCCGCAGGCCTGAAGGTGGCCGTATGGATATTTCTGCCGCAGAGCGTCTATATTGGGAGTTCCTTTAGTCCAAATTGCGTTGGAGTAATCGTGACGGCCTTCTCCCCAGCCGTCGAGAATCATCAAAAGTACTTTTCTGTTCATGTGTAAAGTTTAGTTAATAAGTCCGCGGCCCCTGAGCATAGGCTTGGAGTCGGGTTCGCGACCCACAAACGACTTGTAGAGCGTCATCGGCTCTTCGCCGCCTCCCCTCTCGAGGAAGGTCGCCTTGAAAACGCGGGCAAGAGCAACCGTCTTGTCCATATCCCACTGCCCGTCAGCGCCGACGCACTTCTGCTCGAACACGCTGAACGCATCCTTGTCGAGCACCTCGGACCAGAGATAGCCGTAGTAGCCTGCGCTGTAGCCGCTAGAGAAGATGTGGTTGAAGTAGGTAGTCCTGTAACGGGGCACAATCTCCTTTATCAGGCCCATCTCCCTGCAGACTTTCTCCTCGAATTCGTCGACGAAAGCGGCGGGATCCACATCCTCCGGGATCGAACTGAGCTCATGCCATTTCATGTCGAGGATGGAGGCGGCCGCAAGTTCGGTGGTCATGAAGCCCTGGTTGAACTTGAGGGCGCCGTTGATCTTCTCCACGAGCTCTGCCGGGATCACCTCTCCCTTGTCGTTGACGGCATACTGCTCCAGCAGCCATGGCTGGAAGGCCCAGTTCTCGTTGAACTGCGAAAACATCTCTACGAAATCGCGCTTGACGCTCGTGCCAGACACGCTGGCGTAGTGGCACTTGGTGAGCAGCCCGTGGAGGGCATGGCCGAATTCGTGGAACACGGTCTGGACATCGTCGACCGACAGATATTCGGGGAGGTTGCCCACATTGACGATAATAGGGCGGATATCGTTTCCATCTGCATCGACATACTGGTCGCGGACATTGTTCATCCACGCGCCGCCGCGCTTGGAACTGCGCGGATGGTAGTCGGTAGTGAAAATGCCGATCAGTGCGCCTTCGGAATCGGTAATCTTGTAGGTCGTGACCACTTTGGGATTATACGACGGGACGCCTTCGAGCTTTTCGAAATTGATACCATAAAGAGTGTGGGCAGCAGTCTGGATGCCCTTCACTACGTTGTCAATCTTGAAGTACGGACGGATCTGGTCGTCGTCGAGGTCGTACTTGGCCTTGCGAACCTTCTCCGCGTAGTACCACCAGTCCCATGGCTCGATAGCGTGGCCGGCGATCTTCTCCATGTCGTAGATCTCGGCCTTGGCGCTCTTGACTGCGGCTTCCATGATTCCGGCGAGGAACTTGTCGACGGTCGCAGGGTTGCCCGCCATCTTGTCGGAGAGCTGGTAGCTCGCGAAATCCGGATAGCCCAGGATCGCGGCCTTGCGGGCGCGCAGGCGAAGCACTTCGAGCAGCAGAGCGCAGTTGTCGTTTTCGTTGCCATGGTGACCGCGGGTAGTGTAGGCCTCGAACATGGCCTTGCGCAGCTCACGGTCCTCGGTAGTGGTCATGGCGGTGCTGTACTCGCTCACGCTGATGCCGAACTTCTCCTTGAAGGCGTTGGACTCGGAGAGGATGTTATTGCCTATCTTCTGGGTCTTCAGGGCCAGGTCGCTGTCGATCTGCTTAAGCTGGAGCTGGAGGTCGTCGGGCAAGCCGATACCGTCCTTCTCAAAGTCCTCGAAGTGGTTCTTCAGGACCATCTGCTGCTCGCGGGTCAGGCCGCTCTGGTCTGCATGGTAGACCGCCGCCACCCTCTTGTAGAGGCCCTTGTTGAAGGAAATCGCGGCGGAATGGTCTGACATAAGCGGAATAGCCTCCTCGAGAACCGCGTCCAGCTCGGGGGTCTGGTCGGTTTCCGATACATTGTAGAGGACGCCAACCACTTTCGAGAGGATGCTGCCGCTGAGCTCCAGCGGGGCGATGGTGTTCTCGAAGGTAGGAGACTCGGGGTTGGCCACTATCGCGTCGATCTCGGCCTGCTGCCGCTCTATTCCCGCCTTGATTGCGGGGATATAGTCGGAAGTCCTGATTTTATCGAAGGGCGGAATGCCGTACGGGGTGTCCCATTCCTGGAGGAACGGGTTCTGATGACAAGCTGAAAGGGATGCTGCCATTATGAGGAGTGCTAAAGCTTTTTTCATACTATTCAATTACGAAATCGTCGAGTGAGTTGACGGTTACCTGGATGCTGCCCTGGTAGAGGCTGAGGATACCGGTGACGCTGATGGTCTTCCTGCCGGCAAGCACTTCGGGATCTATCTCCACGTCGCAGAACTTGCAGAAGCCGCTGGTGCGGATCTGGATCTCTGTTCCGTCCATGGTGAAGTACTGGCTTACGCTGTAGGCCGCCTTCTCCACTCCAGGATAGGTTCCGTCGCCCTTGAGGTCGCCCAGGGTGACGTGGTTGCCGTGCTCGTCGAGCAGGTACTCGGAGCCGCTGGCCACCTCGGCGTCATCCCAGTCGCCCGCGAGGAGATGCTCCTTCATCTTGGACTCCGACATGGCCCAGGTTGTGATGCCATGGGTGGCTCCGTACTTGCCGGTTCCGTTGCTGTCGGAAAGGAAGACGCGGTTGGTGCCGGACTTCTTGTCTTTGGTGGAGTCGAGGTACAGGAGAACGAAGCTCTCGTTGGCGAACTTGAGTCCCTTGAAGGTCACGAGTTTACCGACGAGAGGATGGGTCGCCTGGGTGTCGGTCTTCGCGTTGGGAAGCTGGCTTGATTTGCTGACCACGCTGGGCACCACGGGCAGTTCGAGATTGCCGCGGATGATGTGGTCGCTGATGAGCATAGGAGCCTCCAGATAGGAAGTTTCATACGTCTTGGTAGGATCGGCGAAACCGATCTGGGCCATTCCCATGCCGCCGTAGTTGCCGGTCTTGTAGCCGTACATTCCGAGGGTGAGGTCCTGGCAGCGGACGTAAATCCTCTGGCCGGGGAGATAGTCGTTGTAAAGACTGTTCTTTCCGACTTTGATTTCGATACCGCCGGTCTTGTCCTGGATGAAGAAACTCTTGTAGAAGTTGCCGGGCTGGTCGGTAGTGCTCACTATACCGGAAATCACGATATTGTCGGTGATGACCAAAGGTTTCTCCGGGGTGTAGAGAGCCACCAGCTGGGCGATTGTATGGGTAACGGGCAGGCTGTCCCTCTGGTAACGGGAAGGATAGTCGTAGAAGCCGGTCACTACGGGCTGGAACTCTTCCTTCAGAGACTGGCAGGAAACGAGCGCCGCAAGGGCAAGGAGTGCAATCAATGACTTTGTTTTCATACGCTTAGAATCTGAAGTAGATGTTCAACATATAGTTCGCTCCCGGCATGTAGAAGTACTTGGGATCGAACCTGTAGTAACGGTCCTTGCCGACGCTGCTGATAAGGCGCGTCTGCTCGTAACCGCCGGTCTTCACGCCCTTGTTGTTGAGCATGTTGTTTACGTTGAGCGAGAAGCCGAGATAGTATTTGCGCTTGATGGACCAGCTCTTGCCGGCCGAGGCGTTGAGCAGGAAAGCCGGATCGAATTTCTCCTGGCTTGCCATGTGGTCGATGATGGCGGGGTTGGCCTCGGAGCCCCTGGCCGCGTAGGAGGTGCGGTACAGAGGGTTCATGTCGAGGTAAGCCCTGTCGAAGTACTGGGCGTTGAGCTCGAAGAACCAGTAGCTGTTCGTACGGTAGTTCAGGGCGAGCTCGGCCGCGAGTTGAGGGGTGCTCGGCACATAGTGCTTCTGGTAGTGGTCGACCTTGAGGGTTCCGTCGAGGTTCTCCTCGTAGATGGGAACTCCGTCGGCGGTCTCGTCGATAGGGACATAGACCGGGTGCTTCTGCCAGTAAGGCACTTCGTCGTCACGTACGATCTCCGCGCTGTTGTCCACTGTCTGGACCATGTGAGGAGTGGAGGTGTAGATGAACTCGCCCAGGCTCAGGACGCCGCTGGCGCTGAGGCCCTTGACCGGCAGGGGGACCTTCACGCCGAGCTCGATACCCATGTGGCGCTGGTCTATTCCGGTCATGGCGAAGTTCGTGAAGCTCTGCTGCGAGTCGTCGTAGAAGCTCATCACGTCCGTCTGGTCCATGATCTTGGTGTAGTAGGCGGTAAAACGGCCGCTCACCTGCTCGGAGGCAATCTGGTAGTTGATGTCCGCCGAGAAGGTCTTCTGGGTGGTGAGGTCGCGCACGACCGTGTTGCGCGTACGCGGCGAGATAAAGCTGTTGTTGAAGGTGGGCGCGTCGTTGAAGAAGCCGATGTTCGCGCTCACGCGGCTGTTGCCGAAGAGGTCGTAGGAGACGCTGGCCTTGGCCGAGTAGGTCAGGAACCGGACCTTCTCCGAGTTTCCGTAGGAAGTCTGTCCGTTGGAGAGCTTTGTGAGGTCGATGAGCTGGCCGTTGATGTCGGTGGCGAAGATGTGCGTGCCGTCGGTATTGTAGCCGGCGAAGAGGCCCTTACGGACGAGACCCTGCCTCCAGAATGCGGTGGTTCCGATCTTGGCGGCGGCGCTGGCGGTCAGCAGGCCCATGCGGTAGGTTCCGGCCGCCCAGAGGTCGGCGACCCGGATGTGGGCCAGGTAATCGTAGCCGTACTTACCGCCACGGGTGATCTTCTCAGCGGTGCCGTGCTCCAGGTAGTAATCGAGGTCGTTCTGGAGAAGTGCTTCGTTGGCTGCGAAGTCACGCTCGGCGAAGCTGTCGATATTGAGGAAGTAGCGGCCGCCCAGCAGGTCGTCCATGGTCTTGTAGTTCTCCGTGCGGTTTGCGCGGAGGGCAATACCGCCGTTGAGGGTCAGGTCGTCGCTGGCCTTGTACTTGGCGTTGGCGGCAAGCTGCAGGTCGTTCTGGTCGACATGGCGCTCCTCGAGAGCGTACTTGCTGCGGTGGTCGGGGTTGTTGAAGTTGACGTTGTAGAGACGGTCCCAGTTGAGGTGCTGGTAGTTGGCGTACTCGGCGCCGCGGCCCTGCCAGGCTTCCCTGGCCCAGTCTGCCTTCTCCTCGTTCGAACGGTTGTAGTCGTCGTCGTCCATGTGGAAGTAACTCGGGAGATTGCGGTAGTAGTCGGGCCTCGGGTCCATGGCGTCGTACCAGTCAAGGGCGGTATAGCCGTTCTTGCCGGTGCGCCAGAGGAGGGTGGCGTTCGCGCTCAGCGGCATGTCCTCCGGGGTGAACTCGTACTTGAGGAGGGTCACAGGCTCGAAGGTCTTGCGGACGCGGGAGTTGCGGACCTTGCCGTTCTGGTAGCCCCAGTTGCTGTTGTACATGTTGTCGCCCATGAGGTTGTAGACTTCCTGGGTGCTGGCGTTCTGGGCTCCCCTCTGGCCGGGTGTGGCGAAGGTGAGGAGGCTCAGACGGCTGGCTTCGTCGAAGCGCTTGCTGACGCCGAGGTAGTAGGCGAACGAACGGTAGTAGACGCCCTCGATCCAGTCGTTTCCGCCGGCGCGGACCGAAGCGTTGAAGGCGTAGCTCCAGCCGTTGGCGATCTCGCCGGACGCATAGGACGCCATCAGGCGCATGCGGTAGAGAGCGCTGTTGCTAAGCACGGAGAAGCGCCAGCCTGTCCTTACACTGGTCGGGATGGCGTGGATGTTAGTCACGCCGTTGAAGCCGCCGAAGCCCTCGTCGGCCGTCTCAAGGCCGATGGTGGTGTCCTTCGCGCGCATCGCTTCGTTGAGGCCGCTCCACAGGGAGAAGGGCGAATAGCCGGTGATCGCGTCGTTCATCTTCACGCCCGCGAGATAGACGTCCTGGGTTTCGGAATTGTAACCGCGGTTCTTGAAGCGGATCGAGCTGAAACCGAAACCTGCGATGTTAGTGTAGACGTCGTTGCTGCCGAGAAGGAGGGTCGGGGCGTCCGAGTAACCCGAGTCGTCCAGGTCGAACTCCGCGAAATTGCTTTCGTCGGCCTCCTGGATGTGGGCTTCGGGAGTAAGCGACACGAAGATGAGGTCCTTGATGAAGCCCTTGTCCACAGTCACGAACACGGTCAGCGGAGCGAACTCATCCGCCTGGACCGACAGTTCGTACACGCCGTCGGCAAGGCCTTCTACCAGGAAGGCGCCGTCGGGGCCTGAAGCCAGCTCAGCAAGCACCTTGCCGCCCTGGGACAGGACCATCTCGGCTCCCGGGACGGGAACACGGCCGGCGCGGTTAACCACCGTACCCTTGATTCCGCCCGTGAAGACCTGGGCGAAGGCGGATACGGCGAGAAGCAACGCCGCTGTTGCTGTCAATAGTCTTTTCATAATTATCTTTTGATTACGATATACGTGGGATAGTGGTCGGAATAGCCTCCGATGAACGAGCCGCCGGAGAAGGTGCGGAACGGAGTTCCCTTGTACTGGCCGTTCTGCTGGGTCATGAAGTCTTTGTGGAACACACGGCCGTAGTAGCGTCCGCGGCTGAGCTTGATGGGCCTGAGCTTGAAGCCGCCGTCCGGGGCGTTCAGCAGGTTGTAGTTGACCTGGACTATGTCGTAGATGTTCCAGACGCCCTGGTAGGCCAGCGAGCCGTAGCCGTCTTTGAGCAGGCGGATGAACGGGTCGAAGAAGTCTTCGGGGGTCACCTCTTCGGGCTTCTCCTTGCCGTGGAGCCATACGGTCTGGCTTTCGTCGGTGGGGTTGTCGTTCATATCGCCCATGACCGCGATCTTGATTCCGGGATACTTCTGCTCCATCTGGCGGGAGTGATTGTAGATGATCTCGGCGCCGCGGCTGCGGAGGTTACCGCCCTTGCCGCCGATCCTGGAAGGAAGGTGCGTCACGTAGAAGGCGAAGTGCTCGCCGCCGATAAGACCGTGGACCATGAGGATGTCGCGGGTCTTGAAGTAGCTGGTGTCCACATCCGAGAAGTCGATGGTCGAGTTGAAGTCGAACGGGATGCTCTCGCTGTCGAGGTAAGTGAAGCGGTCGGGCTTGTACAGGAGACCCACGTCAACACCGCGGCGGTCGGGTCCGTCGTAGTGGACTATCTGGAAGTTCGCGTCGGCAATCTGGGGATCAGCCACGAGGTCCTCGAGCACGAGCCTGTTCTCGATCTCGCTCACTCCGAGGATGGTATGGTACATCTTGTTTTCGTCCTTCATGGCGCGGATCACGCGGGCCATGTTGTGGACTTTTTTGTCGTACTTCTCCTGGGTCCACTTGTTATTGCCGTCCGGCAGGTATTCGTTGTCGTTCTTTGCCGGATCGTCGTAGATGTCGAAAAGGTTCTCCAGGTTGTAGAACCCGATGATGTGGGTCTGGGCGCTTGCCTGGAATGCCAGGACGAGCATGACCGAAACTGCGTAAAGTAATCTTTTCATCTTTTGGGTTATTTCCAAGCCGTGTCGGGGATGGATTCAATTTTAGCGTATAATTCTGATCCCACCTTCGCTTCGAGATTGGGGAAGAAGTCCATGTCCATGATCTCTTCGAGTTCGTCGATGGTCATAGACTGCTGCATGATCTCGGCGTTGGTGTAGTATTGGTGGCTGACATAGAAGCCCACGGCGGTATAACCTCCCTGCTTAACCGAATTGCCGAAGGTGCTGTTCTTCGTAAAGCCGAGCAGGGCCTTGAAATATCCGGTAGGGATAGGGATGGGCTTGCTGTCGTTGTCATAGGCGTATTTTGTGAACCCGCGCAGGTCGCAGCCGGTCACGACATAAAGGGTGTCGAAGGAGCTGGCCCAGGTGCGGACCTTGCCCTCCAGATGCGCCCACGACTTCTGGTTGAGGTCGCTGTACTGCGGGGTCATGTTGGTCCCGTAGAAGGTAGCTTCATTGGCCCCTGAGCGCAGGCGGTCGGCCGACGGGAGCTGGTGTCCGCGGTCTATGCCGCTCTGGCCGAAGCCGCTGAAAAGGACGGGCTGGCAGTCGCGCGGGACCTTCGGGTCAATAGCCCATTTGTCAGTCCTGCTGCCGGTACCGGCGAGGTAGTCGTTCAGCGGGTAGGCTACCCACACGGCCAGGCAGGCTTCGGGATCGAGGTAGAAGGAGTAGTTGCGCACCGTCTTGCCGCCAATCGTCATGTCGTGCGTGAAGAAGTAGAGGTTGGGATCGTCTGTCGCGGGGAGTTCAAGCCAGCCGGGCACGGGATCGGGGTTGAGCTCGGTCACGGAGTGCGATCCGCCGGATGAGCGGCCCCTCTGGGTGAAGGGCAGTGTCTGCTGCCACTCTCCTACCGTGAGAGTAATCCTGCACACCCTCGCGCTGTCGGCCTCGTTCTCGGACCAGGCCATGACGACCTTGCGGGTGCCGGCCCTGCCGTTTTCGGTGGAGATGTTCGCCCACTCCTCGGCCGCGTCGCCCAGGTCCAGAGCCAGGGTCCATTCGGCGACCGCGCTGACGATCAGGTACTGGGTCCCGGCGTTCGTGGGGACGTTGTTGTTGGGAATCGTCAGGGAGTTCTCCCCCACCGGGCTGCTCGGGCCTTCGGGGCCTGAGGGCTCGCACGATACCGCCGTGACGGCCGCCGCCAGGGCGACCATCATGGCGATGAATCCTGCTTTGAAGTTACGGGGCACTATTTTTCGCAGATTACCAGGATGCTGTCAAGGTAAGCCGCTCCACCACCCACCACAAGAATGAATTCTTTCGGAGAGCCGGTCACTGAAATAACCTTAGTCTCCTCCGCGCCTCCAGTCGGCTCTACACTGCCATATGCATTAGCCCACAGCGTCGAGCTATAAGCTGTCGTACCGGAAGGGAAAGTAGCATCCTTGGGGATGGCATAGAACTGGCGGCTCGCTGGAGTCTGGTCGGTAACACGCAGGACAATTCTCTTAACACTTGTTGAGAAGGCCGGTGATTCCAAACGCGCATTCTGTTTATTCCTGAGCTGAATGAAATCAATAACAGCTCCATTCTTCTTCTGCGCATTAACATTACCCACCCAATTGCCTGATTCGCTCTGGAAAGTAATATCCGTATACCCGTTAGCTCCTTTGGTAACGGCATCTTCCAGAGCCGCCTTGATTTCTGCATTGGTAAGTTCATAGCCAACTTCGTCCTCACCAACCTGAGCATCTGCCGGATCGTCAGCGGCAGGTTGCTCGGCGCTGAGGACCATTTCGGTGAAGAGTATGTTCTGGTACTTGGCGGTAGTTCCTGACTGGTAAATGTAGTAGCCCGTAACGTCGACATACTTCTTGAGGAGTTGCTCCTCATCCACCTCGACGGGATCGATAAGGCTTCCCTTGCAGGTGGCTCCGTCTACGGCGACGTTGTAGTATTTCTTGCCGCCGCTGGTGCTGGAGGTAAGCTTGCCGGTGATTTTTACATAGCCGAACAGTGTACTGTATGCATCGAACGCCGCGGCATCGAGCTCGGAGGCCTCAGGCTGCTCGACGGCATTGCCGCTGTTGTTGACCTTTACGGTGTATTTCTTGATCTCGGGAACGTCGTTGTAGTAGTCTCTTTCTCCGTCGACCTCGACATTGTCACCCACCTTCACTGTGTGCTCGATTTCCTCGTCGTAGACATATTCGAGCTTGTTCTGGCTGTCCTTTACGAGGAAGCTGGTTTTGCTTGCCGCCACTACAAGGCCCGATGTGGAGACCTTCTCTGCCACTGCGACCTGAACGTCGTCGATGATGGCGTTGATCACTTCGTGCTGGCTGCCGGCGGAGTAGTAGGTGTACTGGCCCCTGAGGGTAACAGTACTCCTGTTGGTGATGACGTCCTTGTACTTTGTCTTGCAGCTGTCGACTACCGAGTAGACGAGAACCGAGCCGGTTGCGTCTTCGAGGTCGAAGCTGACTTTATCCTTGTTGTAGTTCTTTACAAGACCGGTGAGTTTGTAGTACTTCACGGGATCCGCGGCCTCGATGAAGGCCTTGACGGTAGTCTCGATCGCATCCGCCGGGTCGAACTTCTCGGGAGCGGTGTACTCCTCGATTTCGGCCTTTACGATTTCGTGCTGGGAATTCTTTTCGTAGTAATCGTACTCGCCCTTGAGGGTGACGGTACCGCCGTTCTCCATCTTGTCCCTCCACTCTTTCTTTGCCGCATCGGAAAGCGAGTACACGTAAATGGTTCCCGTAGCGTCAGTAAGGTCGAACGAGACATAGTCCTTGTCATTGCTGCTGACATTGGCATAGCGGCTGATCACGCCGGTGAGGCGGTAAATCTGGCCTTTAACCGGGTTGGCAAGCATTTCCTCCACCGTGCATGTGGTAACTCCGTCGCCCTTGGCGCCTGCCTGCTTGACCTTGAGGATGATCTTGTTCTTCACTCCGGCGAAGAGCGTAAGGGTAACCTCCCTGTCGTTGCCGTCATTGGCAAGCGCGGAGACCTCGATGAAACGCTCTTTTTCCTGAGCTTTGATAGTAGCCTTGTTGGAAGTCAGCGATTCGCCGTCTACTGTAACGTCGAGCCAGTCGGCCGCTTCCTCCACTCCGCGGATGACCCAGTCGAAAGTTGACCTCACGGTAAACTCGTAACTGCCGCCCTCCTTCTCGATGGTGATGTCGCCATTGACAGAGGCCGAGAATTCGTCCTCGAGATTGTCGGGGTTGCAACCCATGATGGCAGCTCCCGCTGCGATCACTGCAAAAAGAATGTTCTTTAGTTTCATTATGTGTGTTGTTTAGTTATTGTTGTCATTAGCTTTCAAATTTAACAATTTTTTCACTCTTAAGCCATAGGCTTAGCCTTTTTTCCCACAAGTTGTAAACAAACAGCCCGGCGGGGGTCCGTCGGGCTGAAAGTTTGGAGTTATGCCGAGATTTTACTGCTTCGCGAAAATCATGATGAATCCGAAGGGATGGATGACGAAGCGGTCGAAGTCGGTATAGAGCCACTCGTCGGTCCAAGAGGCCTGATATTCTGACTGGGGCATGTTTTGGCATTTGAACGCAAGCGCGATGGAGCCTTCTGGCACGGTAATCGAGCCGGTCGTGCCGGACCAGTCATTCGAGAGCGTATATTCGCCGGGAAGATAGGCCTGGGCCATGAGAGTTCCGCCGATAGTAACTACACCGGTGGTGGCGTCAATGCTGAGGGAGACCTTTTCATGGGGCAACTGGCCGAAATTGTGGCTGAGGTCGAGGGCGCCGGTGCCCAGTTTATTCATGTCGGCCACGAGGGTATAGTCCCAATATGCACCGTCTGCGCCGGCCTGATATTCTACAGTGGCGTCGTCAGCGTTGACCACCAGGAGGTTGTCGTACTCATTATTGATGGTTGAATTCCATTCCCAGCTCTTCTCCTTAAACTCCAAGATCTTGGTTGTGTAGAGACCACCCAGGATATGAAGGGAGGTCACCTTATATGTTCCGGCGAATACTGCAGGAACTGCGGGGATGATTTCCTCGATGATGATGTCCTTGATGTAAAGACTCATGCCGGCGGGAGTGCCGAACTGAGGCAAGATAGTGAAGGACAGGTTGGCGAGATCTGCTGAAGGAGTATACTTTGTAGTGAAAGTCTTAGGGGTCTGGGCCTCAATGGCACCCCACAGATCACTCAGCCAATCTCCCTCGCAGGTCAGATTGCCTGTATCAGGGTTCTTTGCTTCAGGATCGAATGCATGAAGCGAGAAGATGCACTTCTGAATGTCTGCAGTAGCTCCCAACGTCACGCTGATATTGTAGGAAGTGCCTGCCTTCAGGGCAACAGGCTGCTCGAGAGAAGGAGCAAGGAAGTTGACGTTGCCCCACTCGCCTTCAGTTGCGGCAGGGAATGTGAACTTGTAGGTTGACTGCGTCTTAGTTATGTTGGTTGCCTCGGCGATTGCAAGCGGAGTTTCGGGATCACCGGCAATCAAACCGCCGACAATCTCTTTATTGCCATCGAAAACTGCTTTGTAGAGGTTAGTCTCGGCAAGATACTCTGAGCTGGGGGTGTAGTCCCATGTATCGGCGACAGGTGCGTCACCGGTCTCGACAAGGGTGATGTCCTTGATGTAGAATGTGGTATTTGCCTCATGGCCAGAGAAGTCGATAAGAAGGTCGAGGGGATCCGCGATAGGAGTGAATCCTTCGATCTTCACCTCGTAGTCCTTGCCAGCCTCAAGCATTACTCGAGGATCAATATGGAAGCAGAAACTGCCGTCCTGGCCCTTCATGTAAAGTTTCATATAGAAGTTGCCTTCGGTGCTTGCATTTACGGTGCAAGAGAAGGTGTAAGTCTTCGACGGATCCAGTTTAAACTCTTCTGAAGGACGGATCCATGCCTGTGCATTCCAGTCATTAGGGCAAGCGTCGGGGATCGTCACTTTATAAGTGGATTCCTTGAATTCAAGTGCTGGGCCTTTTTTCTCGCCAGCCCAGGCAGGGTTATAGAACCACTCAACAGTATGGGCGGCATCAACCGCCTTCCAGAGATTTGTTGCGGCGGCATAATCGGCACCGGGAGTGTAATCCCAGCCATCCTGCGGTTCCGGGCCGGGGCCGGGAGTTCCGCCGGTGACGGTGACGATGCACTTGCTGGTGAGCTTACCCGCCGAAGCGATAATCTCGGCTGTACCGGCCGCGACAGCCGTGACGGTTCCATTGGCCACGGTCGCGACTGCAGGGTCGGATGTGACCCATTCAACCTCCGGCTTCACGGTCGCATTCTCAGGGTTGTAAGCCACGGTAAGAGTACCTGTCTGGCCGACCTCGAGGGCGAGGGTCGCAGGAGAAACGGTGATTCCTTCGAGAGCCACTTCGGCCTCTACCGGATCATCCTCACATGAAGTGAATGCAAATGCAGCAACTGCCGCAATCGCAAGGATAGAAAGAAATCTTTTCATGTTTTTAGTTGTTGTGTTATTAATGTGTTGGGTATATTCCAAATCCCATGTGGACTACAAAGATAGCAAATATTTTACAAATCAGCCCGGCGGGGGTCCGTCGGGCTGAAGTCGTTAAAGATTCTGGATCTGCTGCTCAGTAAGGCCGGTGGCCTCTGATATCACCTTAATCGGAACGCCTTGGGCCTTGAAGTTCGCGGCTAAGGCGAGTCGCTCTTCTTCTAGGCCTTTCGCTTCTCCTTCTTTCAGG
>JAGCVW010000022.1 GCA_017962165.1 Bacteroidales bacterium
CTTGAAGGAGCGCTTGAACCAGTCATCCAGAAGGATGTCTGCATAGCGGATTTCCTCTCCGCCGATTTGATTTGAAGTTCCCATAGTTTAATTATTGGGTTGGCGGCTTTCGGGGGCGGACCGGGATTACGTTTGCTCCCTGCGGCCGAATTAACAATACCCGGTTACTGCAAAGATGAGAAATAATTCGTAAATTTGAACAATAACCGATTAGCGATATGAAAAGATTCCTGTTGGCCGCGGCTGCGGTGCTTTGCACAATAGCATGTACGACAAAGGTCGATGTCCTGGTAGTGGGCGGCGGTGCGTCCGGAACTACTGCCGGAATCCAGGCGGCGCGCATGGGCGCGAAGACTATGATCGTGGAGGAAACCCCATGGCTGGGCGGTATGCTCACTTCGGCCGGAGTGTCGGCTATTGACGGGAACTACCGTCTGCGCGGCGGGCTGTTCGGCGAGTTCACCGACGCGCTGGCGGAGCACTACGGCGGCTATGAGAACCTGAAGACCGGATGGGTCAGCAACATCATGTTCGAGCCGCGGGTGGGCGAGGAGATTCTGGAGAATTTGGTAGACGCCGAGCCGAAGCTCAAGGTGCGCAAGGGGCTGGTGTTCCTCCATGCCCATAAACTCGACCATGGCTGGGACGTCTGCTTCGACGACCCTGACGGCGAGCGTGTGACGATACGCTGCAAGGTCCTGATAGACGGGACCGAGCTTGGCGATGTGGCAAAAGCCTGCGGCGTTGCATACCATATCGGCTTCGATCCGCGCTATTACACCGGTGAAGAGATGGCCCTCGAAGATGGTAACGACATAGTTCAGGACATGACCATGGTCGTGACGATCAAAGACTTCGGCCCGGACGCCGATATGACCATCGCCCGGCCGGAAGGCTACGACGAGCGCAACTATATCAACTGCTGCGAAAACCCGCTGAACGATCCCTCCATCTCAAAGGGCCAGCCGCTGTGGTCGCCCGAAATGATGCTGTCCTACGGCCTGCTGCCCGGCGGTGAGATGATGATCAACTGGCCGGTGGAGGCGAACGACTTCTACGCCAACATCATCGAGATGTCGCGCGAGCAGAGGGATTCGGTGATCAATGTCGCACGGCAGCGCACCCTTGGATTCCTGTATTTCCTGCAGACCGGCCTGGGAATGAAGAACCTCGGCATTGCCGACGATGAATATCCGTCGGAGGACGGTCTCGCGTTCTTCCCCTATCACCGCGAGAGCCGCCGTATTGAGGGCGAACATCTTTACACCCTCGACGAGGCCCGCGACCGCTATTCTACCAACGCTTACAGGACCGGTATCGCGGTTGGCGATTATCCGGTCGACCATCACCACTATGCCTATCCTGACTGGGCTTCGCTGCCGAAACTGAGTTTCGCGCCTATCCCGTCGTTCACCCTCTCGCTTGGCTCTCTGATTCCTCTGAAGGTCGAAGACCTGGTCGTGGCGGAGAAGTCGGTCAGCGTAACGAATCTTATCAACGGTTCGACCAGGCTTCAGCCCGTGGTGATGGAGATAGGGCAGGCGGCCGGCGTAGTGGCAGCTCTCGCCGTCCGGCGGAAGTGCGCGGTGCGCGCGGTCGATGTCCGCTCCGTCCAGCGGGAGCTGCTCTCAGCCGGCGCCTACCTCCAGCCCTGGCTCGATCTTAAACCCGGCGAGGAAGGCTTTGAAGCCCTCCAGCGGGTCAGTTGCACCGGTATCCTTCGCGGCGAGGGCCGCAATGTCGGCTGGGCCAACGAATCGTGGTTCCGCACCTCCGATCCCCTCAAGTGGTCCGACCTCGACCTTGGCGATTACTTCGATTCCTGCATCATCGACCTTTACGAGGACGTCCGCGCCGCCGACTTCTACGAGCTGCTCCGCAGCCTCGGCGCCGCGAACCTCGGCGAGCCCGCCGACCCCGACGCCGTCGTGACCCGCCTCGATGCCGCCGTCCTGATCGACCGCTACCTCAACCCCTTCGATAAGCCAGTCGACTTCAGCGGAGACCTCCTAAAATAATCCCCGCCCGTCGGGAACCGTGCACACCTGGTCAATTATTCGACCAGGTGTGAGCATTTTCGGCCCCAAACGCACATATCTGGCTAGTTTTCGCGCCAGGTATGCACGGTGAATAATTAAAATTATCTCTATATTTGTCTGACCGCCATATGGCGGAGTTAACCTTAAAACTTATTATATGAAACGCTTTTTCCTAATTTCCACCGCACACCTTGAAGATGCCTTATGGTTCCGTGATGACGAAGACTTCGTCGCAGGAATGAATTATGTCGCCATAGTGGCATTTGTCCACAAAAACGTCGCGGTTTACGCCTTTATCCTGATGTCCAACCATGTGCACTTTGTCGTTTATGGCGAAACTGAAGACGTAAAAGAGTTCATTCGAGATTTCAAGATCCGTTATTCCAAGTACTATGGTAATCGATATGGGGCTAATAATTTTCTAAGAAGGAATGATATAGACATTCGGGAAGTCGCATTCGCAACTGAAGATGTCAAAAGAGCCATCGCGTATGTGCTGATGAATTGTGTCGCCGCAAATATTTGCGCCCATCCAAGTCAATATCCATGGGGCTCTGGCAACGTGGCGTTTCAAGTGGGTAAATCCAGCGGGAAGTCATTGGGACTATACTCGGCCCGTGGACTGCGTCGCATACTTCACTCCGCCGAGTCTTCTCTCCCGAAAAACTGGCTTATTTGCGAACAGGGTTTTATACTTCCTCAAAACTATATTCCCGTAATGAATCTGGAAAAGATATTCAGGACGCCCCAGGGGATGAACTACTTTTTTAATAATTCTTCTAAGGCAAAAAAGAACCTCTCCTCAGAAGATCATCTCCCTGCATTTACAGACCAGACCATCTTCAAGGCTCTCCCGGAACTCCTGAGAAGCCTGTTTCAAAAAACATCCTTCGCAGATCTCTCCAGGGAAGAAAAAACCGAGTGTCTCCGCCAGATCAGATATCGTTTCAGCGCAGATATCACCCAGGCCGCCAGGGTGTGTGGAATCACATACGCCGAGGCCGCGAAATTATTCGACCGGATGTGACCCCTTGCACTTGCGTGCCTTTTTTGGTACATTTGTAGATATGAAAAAGATATTGTTTCTTGCCGCCATAGTTGTTCTGTGCACTTGCACGAAAACCAACGGGACTTTTTCAAATGCTTTAGGAGAGGCTACCAATAATTCGATGACTATTCCTCTCTCTATGGCACTACAGTCTCTTGATGAAATGCTGGAAGATATCAGGGTTGTCACCAAATCATCAGTAAATAAAGAGTATTCATCATCATCTGTCATATCTTTGGGGGCGGGCATGATTCGCGAGACAAAAACAGATATTCTGGGGTGGGACCTTCCGGATACATTGATGTACCTTGTGAATTTTGATCATGATGAAGGTTTTGCGGTATTAGCCGGAGATAGAAGACTTGGAGAGAGCGTTTATTGCCTGACTGAATCCGGTGAGATAGGGGCAAATGATTTCTTTGTGGCTCTTGATTATTTGGCCGGCAATAGTGTAGAGACAAAAGCGGATAGTAATGAAGACGGTTTCTATGATATCGGGATGGCTTTTGTCCCTGCTTTTATCCTTTCTTCGATGATTATAGATTTGGCCGACGGAGTCGATAATATTGAGACCAAAACTATCCCGGTTGTCACGTATAATCAAGCATTATTGAATACGAAGTGGGGACAGTATGAACCGTTTAACACTTACACTCCTGCCGACGGCAACGTCCCTCATTGCCCAACCGGTTGTACACCAACCGCATGCGCCCAAATAATGGCATATTGTGAGAAGCCTGTTTACCCGGATTTTGATGGCGTGCCATGTTCATGGTCTACTATCAAAACCGTCTGTACCTATCTTGATCCATACGGTTTAACCGCTTCTGGCGTCGCAAAGGAACAGGTTGCCAAATTCCTTTTCCATTTGGGCAAATCACATTTGTGCAACGTGTCGTATTCTGCGACCGGTTCGGGGGCATATGCCGCAGGTGCCCAGAGGACGTTGAACTACTATGGTTATTCAAATGTTAAACGATATTTAGGCTTTGGTTCAACGAATCAGTCGAGGGCGTCCACTATGTTATCAAACAACAAGCCTGTTTTGCTGTCCGGTTTTGACTCTCATAATGGGGGCGGGCATACTTGGGTGATAGACGGGGAATACAATGGGTACTATCATTGTAATTGGGGATGGTATGGCGCTTGGGACGGCTATTTTGCAAAGCATAATTGGTTCAAGTTGTCTTACAGAAACAGTCTGGACAGTAAAGATTCCGGGGGGACCAACTCTCTCAATAAAGATTACGACTGGAATTTCAGATTAGTAACATATTCGTTGTGATAATATGAAGAACTCTGGCTATTTCGCAGGAATTATCCTCAGCATAATCCTATCATTATTATTATCATCGTGCCTTCCCGGGCGAGGGAAAGATGACATTGGACTTTCCCAAACAACAGTTGTTGTTGACGCAAAAGGAGGTATCATTATAGTTAATACCGAGAGTGGTTTCGAGTTCGACGCCCTATACCTTATGGGACAGAACGGCCAGTTCTATCAGGCAGACAACAATGCTGGAAAGCATATGGATGGGGCTGAATTGTTTCTTAAGGGAGATTGGATAGAGGTAAGGAAAACTCGCAATGATCCTTTCTCGATGCAATTAACGGTAGAGGAGAATACCGATCCAGAAGATCGGCAGTGCAAAATATGCATTTTTAACGGCAACTGTAGCGCTGCTGTGGACGTCAGGCAAGAGGCCATGATTTTATAATACTTCTCCGCGTATGTGTTGACCTATTGTTCGTACATCCCCTTTTTTGGTACATTTGTAGATATGAAAAAGATAATTCTTATTGCGGCGGCGATGCTCGCCGGAGTGGTTTGCGGAGCCGAGACGATCAAAGGCTCCGACCCTAAGGTATCATATGTCGGGCGCATCGAAATGCAGGCCGACGGTTCGGTCAGCTTCGACTGGAGCGCTACGACTCTGAGGCTCAGCTTTACGGGCAAGCAGCTTAAGATGGTCTGCTCCGACACTAAAACGGATTACCTGAACATCTGGGTTGACTCCGAGCAGGGCCCCATTGAGGACAAGGTGATCAAAGTCACCGGAGACACGGTCCTTACGCTCTTTAACAACAAGAAATCCGGCACCCATACAGTAATCCTCCAGAAGCGCACGGAGGGAGAACAGGGCGCACTTACCGTCCGCGAATTCACCACTGACGGAAAGTTCGGCAGCGCCCCGGCCCCGAAGAGCCGCCTGATCGAGTTTATCGGCGACTCGTACACCTGCGGCTATGGTATCGAAAATCTCCACAGCAACGGCCCGTTCATCCCGTCAGAGGAGAACCCGGCCCGCACCTATGCCGCCATCCTCGGCCGCCTGTTCGACGCCGAGACGGTCCACATCAGCCACAGCGGCCGCGGAATCGTCCGCAACTACGGCGATTACGACAAGACGGAGAACATGGTCGTGCGCTACAGCCAGACCTTCGACGAGTTCAAAAAGGACCAGTGGGCTCCGACCTACAAGCCTGACCTGGTCGTCATCTACCTCGGAACCAACGATTTCTCGGTGGATAAACAGCCGGCGCTGTGGGCATGGTGCAGGAACTACAAGGCGCTGCTCGAGAAGGTGCGCGAGTTCCATGGCCCCGACGTCCCGATCATCTGCATGGCCTCGCCCTGCGACGAGCTCATGGACGACTACGTCTTCACGGCGGTCGAGCGCAGCGGCCTTAAGAACATCCAGGTAGTCCCGATCACCAAGGGCTGCTTCCGCTACGACGACACGGACCTCGGCGCGGCATGGCATCCTAACTACAGCGGCAACCGCAAGGTCGCGAGCGTCGTGGCCCCCTTCGTTTCAACCATAACCGGGTGGGACCTTCCCATGAAATCGTATGAACTCAAGTAGACTATTCGCTATTGCGGCGCTGCTCCTGGCCGCAACATCAGCCTCGGCTCAGGTCTGGACCAACGCCGACGAGCTGCCCCTCTACGGCAAGGCCCGCGAGGACACGAAGGAACGCTACGAGCGCCTGCCCGCCGAGTTCGAAGGACGCTCTCGTGATGCCGTCTGGTATCTGGGCCGCAACAGCGCGGGGCTATATGTGAGGTTCCGCTCGAACAGCACGGAGATCTGGTGCCGCTGGACGGCGAAGTTCGGCAACCACATGAACCACCAGACACTGGTCGGAACGCGCGGAGTAGATCTCTATACCATGACCGCGAAGGACGGATGGCGTTTCATGGGGGCCGGGAAGCCGAAAATCGACGGCAAGACCACTACCGACAGGATAGTAGCGAACATGACGCCCGAGTGGCGCGAGTACATGCTGTACCTGCCTCTGTACGACGGCGTGACTTCTTTGGAGATTGGTGTCGATTCCACGTCCACGGTCGAGCCCCCTCAGGTCGACAGCCCTAAGCACGAGCGCCCGATAGTGATGTACGGAACGTCTATTCTTCAGGGCGGCTGCGCGAACAGGCCCGGGATGTGCCACACCAGCATCATCTCCCGCCGGCTGAACCGCGAGGTAATCAACCTGGGCTTCAGCGGAAACGCCCTTCTGGACTACGAGATAGCGGAGTTGATAGCCGCCGTTAAGGATCCTGCTTTGATCGTGTTCGACTATGTCCCCAATGCATGGGATTATCTGATTGCCGGCGAAGAGGGCGAGAAGTTCTTCAGGATAGTTCGCGACGCCCACCCGGATGTGCCTATACTGTTTTTGGAAGATCCGCACTTCGCGCACTATGAATGGGACAGCTTTATAAGGGGAGAAGTCGACAAGAAAAACGCCGCGCAAAGGGCGCTGTTCAAGAAACTTAAGAAGCAGGGCGAGAAAAATATCTGGTACCTTAAGTCAGATGACATGGTCGGCGGCGACAACGAAGCCTTTGTCGAAAACACCCACTTCACCGACCTCGGAATGATGCGCTACGCCGAGTGGATCCTCCCGCACATTAAGAAACATATGAAGAAATAGGGTCTGGTTAGACTCTGACCGTGCATACCTGGCGCGAAATCGTGCCAGGTATGTGCGTTTTAGGCCGAAAACGCTCACACCTGGTAGAATAATTGACCAGGTATGCACGCTGGGGTTGGGCCGATGCCGTCGAGCGGAGTGTATCTGAACTGTCTGTGCGCTGAAAACAGAAAAAAATACGTAAATTAGAGGACTAAACCGCAGAGAGCGATGAAGATACTGAAACTGACCGTCATAATTGCGCTTGCAGGGGTGCTGGCTTCGTGCGGCACAAAAGACGAGCGCGAGGCTTCTGCCCTGGCCCGCAGGGTGATGGGCCCGCACGCCAAATCGATAGTGTTCAAGCAGGTCCCATCCGATACCGACGCCTACGAGCTCAGCCAGAAAGGCGCAAAAATCCTTATCAAGGGCAACAACGCCAATTCAATGGCGGTTGGTCTGAACAGATATCTACAGGAGTACTGCCTCGCAAATGTCAGTTGGTATCATTTCAATCCCATTGAACTTCCGGAAGAACTCCCTTCGATAGAAGTCCCCGTCAGGGCGAAAGCCGAGGTCCCGGCGCGCTTCTTCCTTAACTACTGCACTTTCGGCTATACTATGCCATGGTGGAAGTGGGAGCAGTGGGAGCGCTTCATCGACTGGATGGCCCTGAACGGAGTGAACATGCCCCTGGCGATAACCGGTCAGGAAGCGGTCTGGCAGAAGGTCTGGCGCAAATATGGCCTGAGCGACGAACAGATCCGCGCGTTCTTCGTGGGCCCGGCGCACCTGCCGTGGCAGAGGATGTGTAACCTCGACCGTTGGCAGGGCCCGCTCCCGCAGGGGTGGATCGACGGGCAGGCGAAGCTGCAGAAGCGGATCCTTAGGCGGGAGCGGGCGCTGAACATGACGCCTGTGCTTCCAGCATTCGCCGGCCATGTCCCCGCAGAACTCGCCGAAGCCGTACAGGAGCCCATCGACACCTTCCGCGTCAGCTACTGGGGCGGCTTTGCCGATAAATACCGCTGCACTTTCCTCAGCCCCATGGACCCCATATACTCAAAAATCCAGAAGGACTTCATGGAGGAGCAGACGAAGCTCTACGGCACCGACCATATCTACGGAGTGGACCCCTTCAACGAAGTGGACGCCCCGTTCTGGGATCCGGAAACCCTGGCAAAAATCTCCAGCGGCATCTTCGAATCCATGACGGCCGTCGACCCTGATGCGGTCTGGCTCCAGATGGGATGGCTGTTCTGGGCTGACCAGGCTCATTGGACCGACGAAAATATCAAGGCCTACCTGACCGCAGTCCCACAGGGAAGAATGATTATACTCGACTACTTCTGCGATGCAACCCAGATATGGAAGCGTACGGAAAGCTTCTACGGCCAGCCCTTCATCTGGTGCTATCTCGGCAACTTCGGCGGCATGACCGGCATCGAAGGCGACTTCCACCAGAACGCCGAATGGCTCGCTGAGACTAAAGCGGGCGCCGGCCCCGGCTTCATAGGCCTCGGCTCCACCCTCGAAGGCTTCGGGGTCAACGAACCCGTCTACGAACATGTCCTCCAGCAGGCCTGGAGCAACGCCATGCCGGTCGACGAGTATATCGACAATGTCGCAGACAGGCACCTGGGCTACGCGGACGAAGCGTTCAGAAAGTACTGGCACATCTATGCAGATAAGGTAAGCGTGACCCATTCCAAGACCTCCAGCTCTAGCATAATCTGCGCCCACCCCAACCTGGAAGACCTCTGGCATTGGACGACGGTCTTCAACCGCGGCTACGACCCCAAAGACCTGGAAGATGCGTTGAAGATCCTCGAAACGGTAGACGGCACTTCCGGCTACTTCAACTACGATCTTACAAACGCCCGCCGTCAGGTCCTCGACAACCGCGCGCTTGTCCTCAGGGACCGTTTCACACAGGCATACAAAGACGGTGACAGGGCGGAGATGGTTGCGGTTGCAGGCGAGTTCCTCAGCCTTTGCGACGAACTCACGGCACTCCTGAAAACGCGAAAAGAATTCTCCCTTTGCGACTGGATAGGCGATGCCCGCAGCTGGGGTAAGAACCCTCCGGAGAAAGACTACTACGAGATGAACGCCCGGACCCTGATCAGTGTCTGGGGCGACTCTTTCCACCTCTGCGACTACGCCAACCGCGACTGGGACGGCCTCGTGGAGACTTATTACAAACCCCGCTGGAAGATGTTCTTCGACGCGGTGCTCGCGGCCTTCGACGCAGGGGAGCCCTTCGTCAACGCCAGGAGTACCGGCTACGTAGGGACTTCTGCGCAGGGCAGCGCCGAGGGCGTCGAAGGCCGCGCCCTCCAGCTCGACAGGGATATTTGGGACTTCGAATGCCATTGGGCACAGATCAGATAGTATGAGAAAAGCAATCATAGCTGCAGCAATAATCGCCATCGTCTCCTCCTGCGCGACTCCGGCAGGGAACACAGTAACTTCCCCCGACGGGGGCCTGAAGGTTACCGTCGATGCGCCGGACGGCGTGCTCCAGTATACCGTGGTCAAGGACGGCGATACGATTGTCGCCCCATCGCGCCTCGGTTTCGAGCTCATGGGCGGCAATGTCCTCGGCATCCATACAGAAGTGCTTGAAGTCACTCATTCGAAAGCAGACGAAAAGTGGGAAACCGTCTGGGGCGAGCAGCGCATCATCCGCGACCGCCACAGCGGCGCGGTCTTCCATACCGCATGGCTGGACATTGAAGTGCGTGTCTTCGACGACGGCCTGGGCTTCCGCTACATCTTCCCCGAAAGCCTTGGCAATATCGCCATCAAAGACGAGCTCACGGAGTTCCGCTTCACCCGCGCAGACCACACCGCATGGTGGCTGCCGGAGAGCGTGCCCTACTATGAGTCCTATGCCGACCATACCACCTTCGACAAGATCGACTGTGCGCACACCCCGCTGACCATTACCGGCGCCGACGGCCGCTTCTACACTATCCATGAAGCCGCGTTGCTCGATTTCGCCAAGATGAACCTGGTCCCGACCGACGCGCAGACCCTGAAGGCCGACCTCGTAAAATGGTCGGACGGGACGGCGGTCTATGTCAGCGACACCCGCGTAACCCCATGGCGCACGCTGCTCGTAACCGACCGTGCCGGCGGCCTCGTCGAATCGCGCGTGATGCTCAACCTCAACGAGCCCTGCAAGATAGAAGACACCTCCTGGATCAAGCCCGGAAAGTACATCGGCATCTGGTGGATACTGCATAAGTTCCTCTACACCTGGTACTACGATCCCGCCACCCCGGAGGGCCATGGCGCCACTACCGAAAGGACCATGCGCTACATCGACTTCGCTGCCGACAACAACATCCAGGGCGTGCTGGTCGAGGGCTGGAACCTCGGCTGGAACGGCGACTGGACCCGGCTCCCGGCGGCGTTCAGCTTCACCCAGGCCTACCCGGACTACGACTTCGACAAAATCATGAAGTACGCCGCATCCAAGGGCGTGCAGATGATAATCCACAACGAGACGGCCGCCGATACAGAGAACTATTTCGCCCAGATCGACGACGCGTACGCGCTCTACCAGAGCTACGGCATGCACTATGTCAAGACCGGCAACGTCAATGTCTTGATGGACGGCCGCGAGGCCCACGACGGCCAGTACGGAGTGAACAAGCTCCACTGGACCGTGGAGAAGGCGGCCCAGTACCAGATCTGCATCGACGAACATGAGCCCTGCATCCCGACGGGCGTCTGCCGCACCTGGCCCAACCTCATGACGGGCGAAGCGATTCGTGGGCAGGAGCACGACGCATGGGAGGTAGACGGCGGAAATAAGCCGGAGCACCAGACCGTGGTACCGTTCATCCGCGGCCTCGCCGGCCCCATGGACTATACCTTCGGCACCTTCGATTTCAGCAATCCCGCCAACCCGCAGTGCCGCACCAGGACTACCGTCGCCAAGCAGCTCGCCGAATATGTGGTGATCTACAGCCCGCTGCAGATGGCCAACGACGATCCCGCCGCCTACGAGGGCGTGAAAGCCTTCGATTTCATACGCGATGTCCCTACGGACTGGGAGCAGACTAAGGTCATTGACGCGGTCATAGGCGATTACATCGTCACGGCCCGCCAGGAGCGCGGAGGCAGCGACTGGTTCCTCGGAGCCATCACCGACGAGAACGCAAGGCAGCTCAGTGTGCCACTCAGCTTCCTCGGCAAGGGTCGCTGGCTCGCCCAGATCTATGCGGACGCGCCTGATGCCAGTTATGAAAACAACCCCACCGCCGTGGAATACAGCGAGCGCGAAGTCAGCTCCAAAGACGTGCTTGACCTGAGGCTCGCGACTTCCGGCGGCTGTGCAATAAGATTCATTAAACGATGAGAAAATTAATACTTGTGGCGCTTGGCCTGGCAGCCGCGGCCGGTCTGTTAGCGAGGGATTATTATGTCTTTTCGCCCGACGGTTCCGTAAGGGTTAAGGTCAGCGACGGCTCGTCGCTCATGTGGAGCGTCTCGAAGAACGATGTCAGCGTAGTGGATTCCAGCGCCATCAGCCTTGAGATCAAAGGCAGGGGAGTGCTCGGCCGCGACGCCTTCGTCTCCGACCTGAGCAGGGTTTACCGCAACGACACGCTTAAGCCTACCGTGCCCACCAAATTCGCTCAGGTGCGCGACCGCTATAATGAACTGACCCTGACGATGGACGGCGGCTGGTCGCTGGTCCTCAGGGCTTACGACAACGGCGCGGCATACCGCTTCGTGACCGCCTTCAACGGCGATGTCGAAGTGCTCGGCGAGACCTCCGAGTGGCGCCTGCCTGCAGGGACCAAAGCCTATTGGGCAGGAGAAAAGAACCCCGATTACATCACCCACGCCGAAGCTTTCTTCAAGGAAAGGGTTCTGGACGAAGTGGGCTCTGACACATATTCGTATCTCCCCCTCAGTGTCAAGACTCCTGACGGCCTGCGCGCAGTAATCACCGAAACAGACCTGTTCGACTACCCGAACATGATGCTCAGGACAGGGGACCGCGGCGCTTTGAAGGCTGAATTCCCCCACGTGATCGATGCCTATGAGATGCGTAATGACCGTGACGTCACTGTCACGAAGCTGGCCGGCTGCATAGCCCGTACCCCGGGCTCGCGAGCCTACCCCTGGAGGGTGCTCTGCATCGGCACCGACCGCGAAATCCTCGAAAACACCCTTCCCTGGCAGCTCGCTTCGCCCGAGGTCCCCTTCGACTGGAGCTGGCTGCGTCCCGGCAAGATCAGCTGGGAATGGTGGTCGGGAATCAACGTGTTCGGAGTGGATTTCAAAGCGGGGGTCAATACGGAGACCTACAAGTATTTCATCGACTTCGCGGCCAAATATGGCCTTGAATATATCCTGCTGGACGAAGGCTGGTCCGCTTCGACCTCCAATATCTTGGAAGCCCAGCCCGACCTCAAACTTCAGGAGCTCATCGACTATGGCAAGGAGAAGGGAGTCGGAGTTGTTCTATGGACCCTTTGGACCCCGATGAAGGCCGACCTCGAACATATCCTGGATCAGTATGCCCTCTGGGGTGTGGCAGGCGTGAAGGTCGACTTCATGCAGATGCAGGACCAGAACATGGTGAACTTCTACGAGGACGTCGCGCGCGAGTGCGCCCGCAGACATCTGCTGGTCGACTTCCATGGCGCCTACAAGCCCGCCGGACTCCAGCGCAGGTACCCCAACGCCATGACCTTCGAAGGCGTCCACGGCATGGAGCACGACAAGGACTCCGCCGATATTTCCCCGGACCACGACATGGTCCTGCCGTTCACCCGTATGGTCGCAGGTCCCATGGATTACACGCCCGGCGCGGTGAACAATGCTACAAAAGACGATTACAAACCGCTGTGGTATCACCCGGTGAGCCAGGGAACCAGAAGCCATCAGGTGGCGCTGTTCGTCGTCTACGAAAGCCCTCTGACCATGCTATGCGACTCCCCATCGAAGTATTATCAGGCTCCGGAGTACACTGAGTATCTGTCCAAGATCCCCACCGTCTGGGTGGAGACCGTGGCCCAGGAAGCTGCGGCAGGTGAGTATCTGCTCCTGTCCCGCAAGACTGCCGACGGGCGCTGGTATTCCGCAGGTCTTACCAACTGGACAGGCCGTGAACTTACCCTCGATACCTCCTTCCTCGGAGAAGGCGAGTGGACAGTACGCATCCACCGCGACGGCCCCAACGCCGACACCTGGGCGGAAGATTATAAAATTGAAACATTTACGATAGACGCCGGCGACGAACTTGCAGTAAAGATGGCCTGCGGCGGCGGCTGGGTTGCCGAATTCACTAAAAAATGATGAAAAAAATATTTTTCGGTCTGTTTGCGCTGCTTCTGGGCGCTAATCTGTATGCCTCGTCGTTCGTGGTGAGCGGCCACGTCCTCGACCAGGGCGGGAAGCCGGTGGCCGACGTAAAGGTGACCGACGGATTCCGCTTTGTCCGTACGGACCAGAACGGAGCTTATGAGATCGACGTCCACGACGACGCGACCTTCGTATATCTTACCGTCCCGGCCGGTTACGAGACCCCGGAATGGCACGGCGCTCCGCTGTTCTACCGCGAGCTTGACCGCACCGGAAAGGGCCAGTCGGTGGATTTCAGCCTTGTTAAGACGGGCGTGGACGAGACGCGCCACATCTTCATGGTCTGGGCCGATGTCCAGGTCTACGAAGAGGAAGAGATAGAGTATGTGAAGAAGGCGGCAGAGGACGCGGCGCAGGTCGCAGACGAAGCGGGTGTGCCCGCTTTCGGAGTGTCCTGCGGCGATATCACCGGCGACTGGTGGAGCGGAATGTCACTCGATATCCAGAAGGCTACCGCCCAGGCGGGATTCCCCTTCTTCACCCTCATGGGCAACCACGACTACAAGGGCGACGCCCAGACAAACGAAGACTCCAAAAAGCTCTACACGGATCTTTACGGGCCCACCTACTACTCTTTCGACAAGGGCATGGCCCACTACATAGTGATCGACGACGTGTTCAACTACACCCGCCACTATATAGGCTACATCGAGAAGCATCAGCTGGAGTGGATCAGGCGCGATCTCGCCGATGTGCCGGCAGGCGGCCTCGTGGTTCTGTTCTCCCATATCCCCACCTACAGCTGGGCTGCGACTGAAGACAACTGGAAGGACGAACAGTTCAACAACATCCTTACGAACCGCCAGGCCCTCTACGACATCCTGAAGCCTTACGACGCCCACATCTGTTCTGCGCACAAGCATTTCGCGGAGAACTATGAGATAGCTCCGGGCCTGATGGAGCACAATGCTGCCCCGCTCAGCGGCCTGTTCTGGCAGGCGCTTATCGCCGCCGACGGAGTGCCGTGGGGCTACTATGTTTACGAAGTCGACGGATCCAATCTTAAATGGTACTTCAAGCCGGTCGGTCTCCCGCGCGAGACACAGTTCAGCGCATACCGTGTGGGCGAAGACCCCGAAAAGCGCGACTGCATTGTGGCCAATGTCTGGAACTACGACTCGCAGTGGAAGGTCGAATGGAGCGAGAACGGAGTGCCGAAGGGCGCGATGGAGCGCTACACAGGCCACGACCGCGCCATCATGAAGGATATCCACGACCGCTGCGAAAAGGAATACAAGTGGAAGTACCTCGGCCCGGCAAATTCGGTGCACCTTTTCTGCGCGAAGCCCGAAAGCCCCGACTCATATGTGGAGATTACCGTTACGGACCGTTTCGGCAACGTCTCGAAGTGGAACAATTCCCGCGAAATCTACAAAGCCGGCGCTTACACCTGGAATTCCGACTCGGTAGTCGAAGGCGATAAAGTGGCCAGGGCGCAGAATGTGCCCAAACACCCTGAATTCGGAGTGTATTCCGGCGCAAGCAGGCTGGAGACTTATCTCTATGACCTGGCCGTCGACGAACTCACCCTCAATAAGGAGAAGGACGGCACCTACAGGACAGGTCAGCTCTGGGCCGGAGTATGGACGCGCGACATCAGCTACAGCGCGATTCTCTCGCTTGCCCACCTCGATCCCGAGGCCATGAAGACGTGCCTGCTCAAGAAGGTCGACAAGAAGAACCGCATCATCCAGGACACAGGCACCGGCGGATCGTGGCCGTGCTCGACCGACCGTGAGGTATGGGCTGCAGCCGCATGGGAAATCTACCTTGAGACCGGCAGCGACGCCTGGCTCAGGCAGGTCTACCACATCATCCGCCGCAGCCTCGACGCCGACCGTGTGGTCGCATTCAACCCCTCGACAGGTCTTTACCGCGGTGAATCATCGTTCATCGACTGGAGGGAGCAGAGCTATCCGAGCTGGATGCAGCCGGTCGACATAGCCCAGAGCGAATGCCTCGGCACCAACGCCGTCTTCTACCGCGCGCTCGACGTGCTCTCGAAGATGGGCGAACGCATAGGCCACAAAAGCGACGCGAAGAAGTACGCCGCTCAGGCCGAGGCCCTCAAGGCCTCTATCAACTCCTGGTTCTGGATGGAGGACAAGGGCTATTACGCGCAGTTTATTTATGGGCGCAACTCGCGCGTCCTCAGCCCGCGCAGCGAGACTCTCGGCGAGAGCCTCTGCGTGCTTTGGGGCATAGCGGACGAGCGCCAGGCTGCGGCGATCCTTGAGAAGATGCCGGTAGCGCCTTACGGCCCGGCAGTCTTCTCGCCCCAGATCGCCGCGCGCGACAGCGCCTACCACAACAACGCAGTGTGGCCGTTCGTCACTTCCTTCTACGGGAAGGCGGCCGCCATGGCGGGCAACCGCTCCGCGCTGCTCCACGCGCTTGGTTCTAACGCGCGCGCGGCCGCCGTCTTCGGCTCCCACATGGAGAATTTCGTGGCCTCCGACGGCAGCACCCATACCGCGCTTGATTCGCCCCGCCAGCTCTGGAGCATAGCTGGCTATATCGGGCTCACCAGGACAGCCCTTCTCGGCCTGAACTACGAGCCGGGCGGCATCCGCTTCGCCCCCGTCGTGCCCGAGTCCATGCTCGGCGCCCGCAGCCTCAAAGGCCTTAAGTACCGCGGCATGACCCTCGATATCAGCGTCATAGGCGAGGGCTCCATCATCCAGAGCTTCAAGCTCGACGGCGAAGATGCGGAACCGTTCGTGCCGAACAACCTTACCGGCGCGCACAGCGTCGAAATCACCATGGGCAGCGACTATTACGCCGCTCCCGACAAGGTGACCGTGCTGCCCGTGCAGTTCGACATTGATTTCCCGCGAGCTGTTATCGACGGCGGCATGCTCGTCTGGAAACCCGTCGAGGGTGCATCCGGCTACACTGTCCTGCTGGACGGCGCCAGGGTGGGCGAGACCGCCGCGACTTCGTTCGAGCTTTCGGAGCCCGGCGAGTATGTGGTCATCGCCCGGACCATCGGAGGGACCCACTCCTTCATGAGCGAGCCCGTCCGCTATGGCCTCGTAGACATCGAGATCCCCTGCGAAGCGTTGCTCGGCTCAAGGCGCGGCTCCCAGCTGAAGGTGGTGCTTATCGCCCCCGTCACGGGAACCTACTGGCTCGACTTCAATTATTCGAACGGCAACGGCGACCTTACCACCCATCAGAAGTGCGCAACCCGCGCGCTGTATATCGACGGCAAGAAGGTCGATTCGATCGTGATGCCGCAGAGGGGCACCGACTGGAACGAAGCAGGTTGGACCAATAGCGTCAAGCTCGACCTCACTTCCGGAGAGCACACCTTCGAGCTCAAGTATGTCGACGAAACCATCAACATGGACATCGACACCGATACCGCGTTTATCCACTCACTCAGATTATCATACAAAAACAAGGAATAAGCCATGAAGGTCATTATCAAACAGTCAAGCAAGGAGGGCTCCCTCTGGGCAGCCCGTCACATCGCAGCGAAGATCAACGAGAAGAAGGCGCGTACAGACGAGCCCTTCGTGATCGGCCTCTGCACAGGTTCAACCCCTATCGAGACCTACGCCGAACTCATCAGGATGGTCAAAGCGGGAGAGGTTTCTTTCAAGAACGTCATCTCCTTCAACATGGACGAATACGTAGGCCTGCCGGAAAATCACCCGGAGAGCTACCATTCCTTTATGCACAAGTATCTCTTCGACCAGATCGACGAGCCCGCTCAGAACATCCATATCCTGAACGGAAACGCTCCTGACCTGGATGCGGAGTGTGAGGCTTATGAGAAGGCTATCGCCGCAGCCGGCGGCTTCGACCTTTTCCTCGGCGGTATCGGCGAAGACGGCCACATCGCTTTCAACGAGCCGTTCTCCCCGCTGTCGAGCCACACCCGCGTCGTGACTCTTACAGAGGACACACGCATCGTCAACAGCCGTTTCTTCGGCGGCGACATGAACCTCGTTCCGAAGCAGGCCCTTTCCGTCGGCGTCGCTACCGTTACCGGAGCGCGCGAGGTCGTGATCCTGGCCTTCGGTCCGAAGAAGGCCCGCGCAATCAAGGATGCAGTCGAAGGACCTTACAGCCATATGTGCACCGTCTCGGCCCTCCAGACCCACGAGAACGGCATCATCGTGGCCGACGAAGCTTCGGTGGGCGAACTGAAAGTCAATTCCTATAAATATTTCAAGGCTGTCGAGGCAGCGGAAAAACTCTGATCCATGAAGAAGATAGTTATTTGCTTAATGGCAATTCTGTGCGTGCTTCCTCTTTCCGCTAAAAAGAGGCAGGTTGCAATCGTCGCCCACCGCGGATACTGGCAGTGTGAGGCCGGCGGTAATTCCCATAACTCCATCGCTTCGCTGAAAGCGGCCCAGGCAAACGGCTTCTGGGGCAGCGAGTTCGACGTGAACATGACCGGAGACGGTGAACTGATGGTCTTCCACGACGATGCGGTCGCGGGGATGAAGTTCATCGAGCATGACGCCGCCGAGTTTGCAGAGGTCCGCCTTCCCAACGGCGAGAAGATCCCTACTCTGGATGAATATCTGAAGCAGTTCACTAAGAATAAGAAATGCCGCCTGGTGTTCGAACTCAAGTTCCATCCGGAAGAACTCGAAGAACTGGCGGTCGACAAGAGCATCGCGGCCCTGAAGGCACGCGGCCTCTTCGACCCGAAGCAGGTCATCTTCATCTCCTTCTCGATGAGGGAGTGCATGTTCTTCGCGCAGAAGTGTCCCGGATTTGTCGTCCAGTACCTGGGCTCGGATCCGGATCCCGACGTGACCTTTGCAAACGGAGTGAACGGAGTTGATACCTATTTCGGCACCCTCTATCAGAAGACCGACTGGTACTCGAAGGCCCGCAGCCACGGCATGAGCGTCAACGTCTGGACCGTCGACAGGAAAGAGGACATGCGCAAGATGATAGAGACCGGCGTGGACTACATCACCACCAACAGGCCCGAGGACTGCCGTGCGCTTCTTAAAGAAATGAAAGTCAAAGAACTCAAAGCTGGTAAGAACTTTAAATAATGAAACACTTTTCACTACCCAAGGATGGAGGTTTGATTGAAAAAGGTCTTCCCAAAGACATCCTCCACAGCAAAGAAAGGATTTACACCGAAATACTGGAGACGCCCTATGTGGCCAGCCAGATGGTGGCCGACGAGGTGATTGCAGCCATTAAGGCTTTCAAGCCCTCGGCCTCCAAGCCTCTTTTCAAGCTCGGCCTTACGACCGGCAATTCTCCGCTGCCTCTTTACAACGACCTTGTGAGGGCTTTCGACCAGGGCGAAGTTTCGTTCGCCGACGTCGAGGTGTTCTCGGTAGACGAGTACTATCCGGTCTCCCCGAATGAGGCCCAGAGCCGCAACCACCGTCTGCGTTCCGAACTTCTCGACCATATCGACATTAAGAAGGAGAACATCCATATCCCCGACGGAACCGTTCCCGAGGATAAGATTTCGGAGTACTGCGCGAAGTTCGACAAAGCCGCCCGCGGGCTTGACCTGCTGGTGATCGGAGTGGGCGAGCAGGGCCAGGTCGGTTTCAACGAGTCGTGGACAGACCGTGGCAGCCGCACCCGTGTGGTGATGCTCCCTTACCAGTCGCGCAAGCGTCAGGCCTCGAACTTCAACGGCGATATCGCCCACACTCCTTCGCAGGCCATCACCATGGGCATCTCGACCATGCTGTCCGCCTCCAAGGTCATCCTGATGGCATGGGGCGAGGACAAGGCCGCCATGGTCCAGAAGATAGTGGAGAAGAAGATCGATCCCGACTATCCGGTTTCGTTCTTCCAGATGCATGAAAACGTGAAGCTTTATGTGGACGAGAACTCCGGAGCGGACCTGCTCAGGATGGTGGCGCCGTGGTGCATCGGTCCCTGCGAGTGGACTCCGAAGTTTATCCGCAAGGCCGTCATCTGGCTGTGCGACACCGTCCATAAGCCTATTCTGAAGCTCTCCCTCCAGGACTATCTCCAGAATTCGCTGGGCCAGCTCGTTGAGGCTTACGGCCCGTATTCCGATATCAATATCAAGGTCTTCAACGACCTGCAGCACACGATCTCCGGCTGGCCGGGCGGCAAACCGAACGCGGACGATTCAACCCGTCCTGTGGCTTCGAAGCCGTTCCCCAAGACCGTGCTGATCTTCTCGCCGCACCCCGACGACGACGTTATCTCGATGGGCGGTACTTTCATCCGCCTGGCGCACCAGGGCCACAACGTCCATGTCGCCTATGAGACTTCGGGCAATGTGGCTGTCCACGACGACGTGGTGGTCCAGCACATGGACGCAGCGCGCGAACTGGGCTTCGGCGACCGTGTGGACGAGGTGAAGAAGCTCGTGGCATCCAAGGTCCCGGGCGAACCGGAACCGCGCGAACTGCTCAACATCAAGGCCGCCATCCGTCGTTCCGAGGCCAAGGGAGCAGTGCGTTCGTTCGGTCTGGACGACGAGACCCACGCTCACTTCCTGAACCTGCCGTTCTATGAGTCCGGCGGCATCAAGAAACTCCCGCGCTCGCAGGCAGACGTCGACATTATCAAGGCGCTCCTGAACGAGCTTAAGCCCGACATGGTCTTCATGGCCGGCGACCTCGCCGACCCGCATGGAACGCACCGCGTTTGTACGGAGTGCGCCCTCGAGGCTATGGACCAGCTTAAGGAGGAGAAGGTCGGCTGGATTGCCGGCTGCCACGTCTGGCTCTACCGCGGCGCATGGATGGAGTGGGAGCTCGGCCGTGTGGACATGGCCGTTCCGCTGAGTCCGGATGAGGTTGTGGAGAAGAGGCACTCTATCTACCACCACCTCTCGCAGAAGGATATCGTTCCTTTCCCGGGCGACGACCCTCGCGAGTTCTGGCAGCGCGCTGAAGAGCGTACCGAAGGCACCGCGAAACACTACGACGCCCTCGGCATGGCCGAATACCAGGCCATCGAGGTCTTCTTGAAGCTGTGGTAGACCTTTCGCGCATAAAGCATGTTGCTCTGGATATGGATGGAACCATATATTTGAGCAACACGAGATTTCCGTTTACGCTGGATTTTTTGAAGGGGTTGACGGAGATGGGGATTACGTATTCGTTTTTGACGAATAACCCGTCGAAGTCGCTCTCGGATTATATGGCGAAGCTGCGGGGGATGTCCATCCCTTGCAGCGAAGAGCAAATGTACACGACTACCATCGCGATGATTGATTATATCAAGGCGGAGTTCCCGTCGGCCAGGAGGCTGTTTTTGCTGGGGACTCCGTCGATGATTTCGCAGTTTGAGGAAGCCGGGTTTGTGTCATGCGTTGATTCGCCGGACGATGTGCCGGATATTGTGGTCGCTGCGTTTGACATGACTTTGAAGTATTCTCGTTTGTGCCGCGCTGCGTGGTGGGTTTCCCGCGGGCTGCCGTATCTGGCTACTAATCCGGATAGGGTTTGTCCGACTGATCAGCCTACCGTTTTGGTCGACTGCGGGTCGATCTGCAAGTGTATCGAGCATGCGACCGGAAGGAAGCCGGATAAGGTTCTTGGTAAGCCAGATCCGGAGATGCTCGCCGGGATCGAGCGCCGGCTGGGGCTGGAGCCATCGCAGATCGCGATGGTCGGCGACCGCCTGTACACCGACATCGCGATGGCTCGTAACGCCGGCGCGGTGGGCGTGCTCGTCCTGAGCGGAGAGTCGACCCTGGCTGACGTTGAGGCTTGTCCTCCGGAATCAAAGCCGGATTTGGTCTGCCGCGACATCGCTGAATTTGGAAACCTACTTAGAAACTCTCGATAGCAGTATGCGGACGGCTATTCACCCTTCGAGGACTTCAGTCGCCTTCGGCTCCTTCCGGCCCCTTCCATCCTATCCTTCGTCATCGCTTCGCGATAACTTGTCTAGGACGGACGCCTACCCCCTGCCCCTGTCCGGGGGTGGACAGGCCTCTCAGGGTGAACAGCCGCTCCGCTAATATTATTAAGTAATGAACAGTTTTGGACATAATTTCAGAGTGACGGTGTTCGGGGAGTCCCACGGACCGGTTGTCGGGGTCGTGTTGGACGGAGTGCCGGCGGGAATCGAACTCTGCGAAGAGGATTTCGCGGAGGATATTGCCAGGAGGGCTCCGGGAGAGGCTGGGACGACCGCCCGAAAGGAGGCAGACAAGCCTCGGTTTTTGAGCGGGGTGTTCGATGGACACACTACGGGAGCGCCTTTGGCGATAGTTTTCGATAATGAGAATACTCGGCCGGAAGACTACGCTCAGTTTGCGGCGACCCCGCGCCCCGGTCACGCGGACTTTGTCGCGGCCGTCAAGTTTGACGGCGCGAACGATCCGCGCGGCGGCGGCCACTTCGCCGGCCGCCTTACACTGCCTATAGTTGCCGCCGGGGTAGTTGCGAAGAAGATGATGGAAGTGCCAATCGCGGCGGACATTGTCGAACTTGGAGGCAGCGCCGACAAGGCCGAATGGCCCGCAAAACTTGAAGCAGCGAAAAAAGAAGGCGACTCGCTCGGCGCAATCATCGAATGCTCGATTGAAGGGTTGCCGATCGGTCTGGGCGAACCGTTCTGGGACAGCGTCGAGTCGATGATCTCCCATGCGATTTTCGCGATTCCCGGTGTACGTGGCATCGAATTCGGTGACGGATTCAGGGCCGCTGCGATGAAGGGCTCCGAGCATAACGACCCGTTCGGGCCCGAGGGCCCGGTGAAGAATGGCGCGGGCGGGGTGAACGGCGGCATTACCAACGGTGCGCCGGTCGTCTTCCGCGTGGCCTTCAAGCCGACGTCCTCTATCGCCCGCGCCCAGCAGACGTGGAACTATGAGGCCGAGAAGCTCGAAAAGCTCGAAATCGCCGGCCGCCACGACGTCTGCTTCGCTCTCCGCTGCCCCGTGATCGTCGAAGCAATGGCCGCCATCGTCCTCGCCGACCTGCTATATCGGTAGTTTTAGGGTTTCTTTGCCCCCGCGAGGGCAAAGTAACTGTCAAAACCGGCATTTTTGAGTACTACTGTGCTCCGCCTGGGGCAAAGTAACCGGAAAATCACTACATTTGCACGAGAACAAAGCTGAAAAGCATATGAAACACGACGATTTAAATATTTGGTGGACGTCACTTTCGGTATCGCAAAAGGAAAGGGTGGCGAAGAAAGGTTTGGCAAAGTTCGCTGGCGAGAAAAAGCCCGGCGAGAACGAATATCAATATCCCGCTTGTACTATTTGGTGGAACAATCTGCCCGAAGAGCAGAAGACCTGGATCCACGATCACTGTGTAAATAAACACGGCTATGTCCTTCAGGAATGGGACGAAGCCAATCCCTACGGAGACTAGTTCTGAAAAAGTTTTATATCATACTATTACTCTTCGCCCCGGCTTTGGTCGGGGCGCTGACGTCATGCAGGCCGACGACGCAGAAGGAGATCGTTGTCTCCATCCCGGCCGACGGGCTGTGGGACCGTTACCCGACGCCGGAGGCGGTTTGCGGCTTGCTGGATACGATCGCATGGGCGGGCTTCAACTCGATCAAGGTCGATGTGAAGCCGGTCGTGGGCTACTGCGAGTTTGAGAGCTCCTACCTGGAACCCATGCGGACCATGAAGACGCGTCCCCATGCCCACGAAAACTGGGACTACGCCGAGACCTTTATTCGGGAGGGTCGCAGGCGCGGGCTGAAGGTCTCGCTGACCTGCGCGGTCTTCCCGCTTGGCGCATGGCAGCTCGACGACGGCCCGGCCTTCCGCGACCCGGCCAAGGACGGCTGGTTCTGCACTGAATACCTCCCAGACGGGCTCCACGACATACGCGAAAGCCGCCGCCAGGGCGTTTTCTGCTTCATGAACCCGTCCCACCCGGAGGTCCACGACTTCGTGCTCGGCTACATCGAAGAGCTGCTCTCGAAATACGAGCCGGACGGCTTCCAGCTGGACTACTGCCGCTACAACAACATCAACTGCGACTTTTCCGACTACTCCCGCCGTGCGTTCGAGCAGTGGCTTGGCTGCGAGGTTGCTGCCTGGCCCATGGACATTTTCACCTTCGCCTCCGCCGATCCGAACGACATCGTCCCGGGGCCGCTGTACAGGCAGTGGATTAAGTGGCGCGCGTCCGTGATCCAGGGCTACGTCCGCGAGGTGAGGGAGATCGTGGACCGCGTCTCGCCCCGGACGGCCCTCCGCTACTGGGGCGCCGGCTGGTGGCAGGCCCTCTACACGACAGGCCAGAACTGGTGCTCTCCTTCGAGCTCCGAGCCTATGGATTACCCATGGGCGGCCGATGACTATGCCTCCACCGGCATTGCCGACCTCGTCGACTATTTCGAGCTGGGAACCTACCGGCCGCGGGTCCATGGGCCCGAAGATCCCGAGTCCATGGAGTTCGACCTTGCCCGTGCGCGCCGTCTCGTCGGCCCGGACAACATCGTCTACGGCTCCATCTCCGCCGGCTGCCCGATAGAAGAGGCCTTCGAATTCTTATATGAAAACGCCGACGGCTTCTCCTTCTTCCCGATCGACGCGCTCCGCAAGGATCCATCGCTGTGGAATGTCTTCCACGAAGCGATACAGAAAGCAAACACTCCCCGCTAATGAGTGGGAAGTGTTTATTTTCAGGTAATGCGCAAGAATTCTTGGCTTATTCTGTTACGATGATAGGCGGGGCGTGCCTGGGTGTGGGCGGGACAGGGGCGCCGGCGGGTAGAGAGGCGCGGCGCAGTGCGCGCGGAGCGCGCGCCTTCTTGCCGTCCGGGGCCGGCGCCAGGTCGAACTCTACGAACTCCTCGCGGTTGTATCCGTTCGCGATGTAATCCGCCCAGCTTGACCAGTTGTTCTCCGGATGCGTCAGCACCTGTACCCTCTGCCATATCGCCTCGCGCGAAGGAGAGTTGAACCATGGATCTGCTTCAAAGTCACCCTCTCTCATTACCGAATCTTCTGTCGGGCGGTACACGGTTGAACTTACTCTGTCACAGAGATATGCTCCCACGTTTTCGTCGCTATAGCGGGAATCGTCTATAAATGTCTGCCAGCGGACGGGGGTCGCCGTATCCACATTTGACTCCCACCCGTATTTGGTCCAACTACTGGGTGTAGGGGCTTCGATGGTTTGAGTCTCAGTATCGTCATATTCGTCTCCAAGGAACGCAAATCCGTGCCCCAGGACTTCATGGATAAAACACATGTCAAAAGGCCAAGTCGCAGGAATATAACCAACTGCAAGCCCGATTTCATCCAATGGCGTCCCGTTACTAATCGAAGGCCAGTAACAAGTGCCACCGGATATTCCGGTATTCATAATAACGGCGACGGTTCCGTTCTTTTGGGGCCTTCCGGTTGCACTGCAGACGAAAGATATCGCACTGCTGGTATTTCCGTTAACGTGGGAGTTTTTGCCCGGATTCGGTATGCGGCTGGCAAATTTCAAACCGACGGAGGAGTTGATGCCAGTTCCTTCGCGTTCGGAGTGGGCATATACAAACCATATATTGAAGTAGTCAATCAGTTTGTTATAGGGCTCCATCTGGATTATTTGTTCCGCTATATGATTCATATAAGTTTCAAGTGTGCCGCCGACAGTATTGTTACTAGCTGTGAATCCGTCGCCGGTTATGAAAATATCCAGGCCGGGGCCCTTGGAGGCGGCATGGTAGAGTTCGACCTCTCCGTCGGCATGAATGGCAGCCGTTCCGTCTGCAGAGGAACGATAGTGGATTTGGGGATAGTCAGAATATGTCCCACCGCTCAGCATGTTCCTTTCCCGGCTCTTTTGCTGATAGAAATAGTAACACCAACCCCAGTGTCCGCTATCATAGGTGTGATCCAGAAGATCTGACGAGGGAACTGTAATATAACTGTCATCAAAATCGCAATTGGCGATATTGAAATAATCCAGGAAAAATAGGTTTTCAGGAATCTGGCCACGAAGGTTGGGGCAGTCGACGAATTCCACGGTGGCGAGATTTTTAAGACCCGCCAGGCTTTCGGGTATCGATCCGGAAATGGGACAATTCTTAATTTGCAAAACGGCCAATTCTGAGAGTTCGCCGATGGATTCCGGTATGGTGCCGCTGATCCCTGAGTCTTGGAGTGAAATCCGAGTCAATTTGGCAAGCCTGCTGATGCACTCCGGAATCGACGCGTTTATTTTATTACCGCCTTCACTAATAACCAGAGATGTGATATTCGGCAGATGCATGAGGTCTTCCAGGGAGGAGAGGACTTTGTCCCCAATAGCCGCAAAATCATCGGCAAACAGTCCATACGAATCAAGCTTCACCAGTTCCCTGGGTGAGAATACACCATCAAAATTGACATCTATTGTGTATTTATATTTGGCTTCCAGCAAGTCTCGGAAAACAGGGTCTGTCCATTGCGGTTCAGTGAAGACATCTTCTCCCCTGTATTCGACCGTTATCTTATCTTCTATGTCGAGCACTCGCGGAGTGATGCCCGTGGCGAGAGCAACGACCTGCAATTCGGAACAATTTGAGAAATGTAATTCGTCCAGTTCATAGAACCCCGAGAGGTCGAGTTCGCCCTTTATGTCAAGTCCTAAAATGTCTATGATATAAACCGGGCATCCTTCTGCTTTCGGAAGTGCAAGTTCCATGTGGCATGGATATGCGTTGTATGCATTGTTATGGAGGTACAGGCGCAAAAGGTGGGAACATTCGCTCAAATCGATTTTCTCCACGCCGATTTTAGCGTAACCCCAGAATGCAAGATCAGTGAGTTCTTTGTTTGAAGTCAAATCCAGAACTCCGTCCAGTTTCCCGGCGTCGTATATCCTCAAGTCCTGAAGGTGGGTTAGGGCAGAAACGTCGAGTTCGCCGCTAAGATTGGAACATCCGGACAGGGAGAGACTTGTTAAGTTGGTAAAGTACCCGATACCGGTTAAGGACTTTATCTTTATAGCCTGCAGGTCTGACGCACTATGGATACTAATACTACTGACAGCTTCGCATTCGTCTTTCGACAGGCTCCCGTCTCCGTTTGTGTCGTAACGTTCCATCAGGATTGACCTGAACGCCTCGTCGGGAATATAAATTTCCCCGGCGCCCGCCTGGGCGACGGTCACGGTCTGGGTCAAGCCCAGTTCGGGGGCGCTGACCGTGACCGTTCCGGTGCGGGCGCCGCCTGTATTCGCAGCGATGCTCAGGACTATGGTCTTCTCGACAAGGGCCTTGGTCTCGGCAACCGTAATCCAGTCGGCCTGCGACTCTGCGGAGAGTTCGACATTGGCCCTGGCCTTGAGTTCGATGGTCTGTGCTGCTGCGCTCACCTTGTATTCGCCCTTGAAATCTGCGATGAAGCCTTTGTCTTCGGGCTGGCGGACGGTGAACGTGGCGCTTTTGGTCCCGCAGGTGATGGTGACGGTCGTCGTGCGCTCGGCTTCATTGTTGGCGGAAGCTATGACGGTTATGCTGCCTGTGCCCTTTCCGCCCGACGCGGGGTTGACCGTCAGCCATGCGCCCGAAGAGTACATGGGCACGTCGGCGGTCCATTTGTCGCCTGTTGCCGCTATTTCGCCGATGACGCTCCAGTCGCTCGCGCCGTTGAAGTCAGAATACGCCCCGTCGACATGGCTGACGACCTTGTACAAGGCCGCATTCGGGTCGAGAAGGAGATCGTAGACTCCGGCGGAAGGCACGGAAAGATTCGATCCGCCCTGGCCTGCGGTCAGTTCGCTGTCGAGGGTGACGACATACGGATTGGGAGTGCCAGGGCCGCCGCCGTAATTCACCTGCCAGTCATGGTCTTTGCGGAACTTGAACTGGTCCTGGGTGGCAAGGGTCACGCCTTTGGCAACCAGCCAGCTTGAGCCGCCGCCCTCCACGCTTGCAGTCCAGTCTCCGCTGGCCGTGAAAGCCACGGTCGCTGAGCCGCCGCTTGCGGGGATGACAATCTCGCCCTGGGTCGTGATAGTTATCGAATCCTCGCCGGGTTTGGGATCCGGTTTGTCGTCGGGTTTGTCGATGGGATCGTCGTCTATGGGTTCCTCTTCCGGGATTTCGGTGCAGGAGAAAGCAAACAGCGAAAGCGCCGCCAACGCGGCGAAGGCGAATCTTTTCATGGGGGTACAATAGTTTCTATCCGTCCAAATATAAGTACATTGGGATAGAAATACAAATAATTGTTCAGCCCAGCGACGGCACAAGAAAAGCATCGCTTCGCGGCGATGCCTTTTCTTGTGCCCAAAGCCGGGATCGAACCGGCACGTCTTTAAGGGACACTGGATTTTGAGTCCAGCGCGTCTACCAATTCCGCCATTCGGGCTCAGTTGCAGGGGCAAAGGTAGCGCAAAAACGCGATTATTCAAATATTATGGCTAATTTCGCGCATAATGAAAAAACAGGCATACATAGTTTACGACTTTGCGGTTGAGGGGTTCGCAAAACAACTCATTGAGCAGTGGCGCAAGGATGGATACTGCGAGGTTAAAGGATCGATGGGCATCGAGTCCACGGAGGAGGACAAAAGCCTCGCGACCGTACAGGCGATATGCAGCTGGCTGCTGGCGATGGGCGCGGACAAGGGCGTGACGCTGGTGGCAGTAGGCGGCGGCGTGACGACCGACACCGTCGGTCTGGCGGCCGCGCTCTACAAGCGTGGCGTCGCGCTGGAAAGCGTGCCTACAACACTCCTGGCGCAGGTCGATGCTGCGATAGGCGGCAAGAACGGCGTGAATCTCGACGGCGTCAAGAACGCCATCGGCACGATAGTTCTTCCTGCGAAGGTCCACCTGTTCGCCGAGCCGCTCAAAACTCTGCCGGCGCGTGAGATGAAGTCCGGCTCGGCCGAACTTATCAAGACCTTCGCCCTGTTCGACCCTGAGCTCTACGACAAAGCGGTCAGACTATTCTCTCTGGTCAATGGCGCAGGCTATACACGCGAAGCAATTGATGCCGCGATTCCGGAAATAATAGAACTCGCCAGACAAGCCGCGAAGTATAAGGAGAAGGCTATCAAGGGCGACATCTTCGACAAAAACAAACGCCATCTTCTCAACTTCGGTCACACCTATGGCCACGCAATAGAGTGGTGGCAGAATGTTGACGGCGGCCACGTCGCAATGGGAGCCACTGCGGCCGACCTGGCAGAAAAAGTTGATACTACTCTGCCGAAAACTCAGCAGAGTAGTATGAAAAAAATTACTTTGGCGAACTACTCCCACGGCGAAGCTGTGGCGATAGGAATGGTCCAGGCCGCGCGCCTCTCGGCGATCGAGGGGATAGCCCAGCCGGGGCTGGCGGCCAGGCTCGCAGCGGACCTCGAGGCGTGCGGCCTCCCCACTCAGCTCCCCGCCAAGGCGGAAGACCTCCTTCCGGCGATAGAAAACGACAAGAAGATAGACGGCGACAAGATAGATTTCGTGTTCCTGAAAGAAATAGGCAAACCTGTCCTTAAAAAGCGCCGCCCCAAAGACATACTGATCCAGGGATGATCTGCACTACAATACAGCACAAGACATACGAGGAAATACTCTCCATCCTCGACGACCCGTTTGTGGAGATGGCGGAGATACGCCTCGATCTCAACAATCTTACAGACGAAGAAATCCAGGACCTTTTCGGCGGCAGTGAAAAGCCGCTGGTCGCCACATACCGCGTTCCCCCTCAGCCTGACATAAAAGCATTCAACCAGCAGTGGGAGAAAGCCCTGAGAAAAATGTCGCAGGCCGTAGAGGCCGGTGCGCGCTATGTGGATGTGGACCTCACCGCTCCGGTAAACATCAGCAAATACTTCCAGAAGCTCTGCCACAAAACCGGCACGGAACTTATCAGGTCTTACCACGATTTCGAGAAGACCCCCGACCTGGAATATCTTGAGCAGGTCAAACAGCGCTGCTTCCGCTACGGCGCAGACGTGGCGAAAATCGTCACAACCGCGACCGAAAATAAAGACTGTGACGAAATTTTGTCACTTTATTCGCCGCAGGAGAGTCAAAGACTCGTAGCCTTCGCTATGGGCAGGGAAGGTCAAAAAACCCGCATAGACTGCCTTCGTAAAGGCGCTCCCTTCACATACGCAGCATGGGACGAGCCGGCCGCCGACGGCCAGATCCCCGTCACAGAAATGCACGAAAAGGTCTACGGCGACTTCCTCGGCCTTTACCGCGCCGATTTCCGCATTCCGGCCTCGAAGAGTTTCGCCCAGAGAGCGATAATCGCCGCGGCCCTGGCTGAAGGTACGTCCCACCTGACCAATTACACCCCCTGCGATGACTCCGAATCGGCAGTGAAGGTAGCGCGGTCGCTCGGTGCGAAGGTCGCCCGCAAAGGCAGCACGCTGACCATTGAGGGCCTTGGCCCGATCAAAAACAAGCTCGAGCTCGAGCGCATCAACGCCGGTGAATCGGGCATCCTCGCGCGCCTGATGATCCCTATTCTCGCGCAGGTAGCCCGGTGCCCCGTGTCGATCGAGGGGCGCGGGACCCTGCTCAGACGCCCGCTGGCCGCAGCATCCGATATCATGGCCGCCTTCGGGGTTATCCTTCGCAATGAGGAAGGGCGCGAGGGCCGCGAAATCCATGTCCCCCTCACGGTCAAGGGCGAGCTTATCGCGGGCACGGCCGACCTCCCCGGCAAGCCCGGCTCGCAGCTGGTATCCGGCGTGCTGATGGCCCTGCCGCTGAACCCCAAGGACTCCAAGGTCTATGTAGGCGAGCCAAAGTCGATCCCATATATGTTCATCACGCTCGATGTGCTGCGCAAGTTCGGCATCAAGGCGGGCGCGCAGCTCGAAGGCAACGCCGAAATGCTCGAACAGCAGGACTGGAGCTACTGCACCGGCATTAACTTCACCGTTCCGGGCGGGCAGAGCTACAAGGCCGCGGACCTGACGCTGGAAGGCGACTGGAGCGCCGCCGCGAACTTCCTGGTCGGCGGCGCGCTCTTCGGCAGCGTGGAACTCCGCGGCCTGGACACCTCCTCCCTGCAGGCCGACATCTCCATTCTCGACGTGCTGGTCGAGGCGGGCGCGTCAGTGGCCTACGACGAGGACACGGTCTGCGTGAAAAAAGGCCCGCTCGAAGCCTTCGACTTCGACCTCAGCCAGGCCCCCGACATCTTCCCCATAGTCAGCCTGCTGGCCGCATTCTGCGCGGGAACCAGCACCATAGCGGGGGTCGGGCGGCTCAAAGGCAAGGAATCGGACCGCGCCGCGGCCATAGTCGAAATGCTCACTAAAATGGGCGTTCGGGCATGGATCGAAGGCGACATCCTGTCGGTGGAAGGGGAGACGCTGGCTTCGCGCCTGCTGAACGGCCGGCTGCTCAAGGGCGGCGACTACTCAGCCCACAGCGACCACCGTATGGCCATGGTCCTACGCATCGCGTCCATGGCGGCCGACAGCCCGATAGTAATCGACGACCCCGCCTGTGTGGCGAAGTCGTTCCCTGAGTTCTTCGAACAGTTCTAGATATCGGCCTCGAAAGAGATCTTCTGGCCGCTGACGAGGTGGTCGCACTCAATCGCGGGCGTTCCAGTCGCATCGACGGTTACCCATATCTCGTTACCGGGCATCAGGTGCGCGAGGTTGTAGCCCGCGCGCTTCCCGCCAACTGCCAGCCATGCGTCGCGGTAGATCGGCGCAACTCCCACATTTGCGATAAGGATGGCTGTCTTGCCGTCTCCAACGCGGTAGTCGCGTATCCTGAAGCGGTAGCCCATTGAGAGCGAGGCCTCGCGTATGCGGTTCCATTTCTGGTAACTGGGCTGGTCCGCACCGATGATGAAGGTCATATGGAACTTCGCGACCTCGTCTTCGAACTTGCGGTGATACATTCCGCCCTCGTCCAGGCAGTGTTCCTGATCATAGTCTGAGTAATAGCTGAACTCGCCGCCGAGGGGAGCTCTCTTATAACGCGTTTCGCCAAAGAAGAGCCAGCTGCGGTAGTTGTAGCCGTCGTGGTCCTGACACATAAAGGAGTCGTCGAAGTTGCCGAAGCGCAGATCCAGAAGGTCGGGATATTTCTGGAACGGTCCGTAGGTGTTGTCTGCAGAGTCGATCGAGATACTCCAGGTTGTTTCCTTGAACCATTCCGACATTCCGCGCATAAACTCGGCCTGGAAGTCCTTGTCCGGGAAGGTCTGACCCATCTTGAAAGGGCCGTCGTAGATATGGTATTCGGCCCAAAGACCGAAACCTGTCTCGAGGAAAGCGAGGCGGGGGTCTTTGTCGTAACGCTCGGCCAGTTTCTTATAGAACTCGAGGTGGAAACGCTTCAACTCTTCGCAGCGCCAGTCGGGGAAGTAGGTAGTGCGGCCTTCGCTCTTTCCTACGGTTTCCTCATAACCGGGCCAGGCCTTGATATAGTCGGGAACCGTACATTTCTTTCCTACATAGGTGTAGTGGAAGCGGATTACTGCCTGATGTCCGCGGGATGCGATGCCTTCCAGAAGCTTATCCAGAACGGTCCAGTCGTATTTGTCCTTTTCCTTGCAGACATCGTTGTACTGCATATAGGAGTACTCGAGGGAAATATCGTCTGACTTGTACGGAGCCCACATTACGATACCGGTCATAGGCTGGACTTTGGTGATGCTGCTCTCAAGGGCTACTCGGGTATAGTCTGCGTACTCTTCCGGTACTTTTACTTCTTCGGTGATGGCTTCCTGACCTTCTTCGGGGTCCGTACCATCCTTTGGTATACCTCCCTTATAGGAGGGATCATTTCCACAGGCGAACAGAGTCAGCGCGGCGGCGATAAGTGTGGCGAAACGTTTCATATGGGCAAAGTTAGAAAAATAGTGGTAACTTTACGATATGAAATTACGCCGCATAATTATCGCACTCGCTCTGCTGGCAGCCTGCACGCCCGAGCCAGCCCAGGAACCCCAGAAACCCGATACGCCGGTTACTCCTCCGGACGATAAGCCGGTCGAAGAATCGCCCTACCTCGTCGCGAAGGTCGACGTGAAATCGGTCATGGAACCAGGCTCCACGGTCACCGTCTCCGTGCGTTCGAACTACGACTGGGCCTATTCGATAAGCAGCCCGCTCCTCGAGGAGCGGGAAATGACCGACAGCACACTGGTGCTGGCGTCCTGCCTGAACAGCGCGGCCGACGAGACGGTCTCGGTCACCATCATGTCCGACAAAGACCGCAGCCTGACGAGCACCGTGCAGGTCAAGGTGAAGTGTGGACTGCTGCTGGATTTCGTCTTCGACTACGACGGAACTGCCCATGACGCTTCGCCTCATTCCTACTGGATCGACACCAAGGACGGGGTGAACATGATGACCTACAACAATGCCTCTGCCGGACGGACGGTGGCGCGTTTCTTCAACAGCCTGGGCGGCTACGTTACCGACGGCTTCTACAAATTCGAATACAACAGCAATACCGCTTTCCAGAACGCCCTTGCCGACGGCCATTCCCTCGAAGTGCTCTTCATGCTGGCCGAGGATCCCGGCGATGCGGGGGAGATAAAGATGTTCTCCTCGATGGAGCAGGGCGGAACGGGCTTCCTTATTACTGACATGTCGCGCGGTCGTGAAATCACCTTCCTTCCTAACACCACGGATGCTGTCGGAAAGAACTGGCGCTGGTGCCGGAGCGGCGTAGTGCCCGAGGTAGGGAAGTATTACCATGCCATCGGCGTTTGGGACAAGGCGGTGGGGAAGGCGCGCATCTACATCGACGGCAGGCTTGAGGCCGAGGTCGATGCGGCCGGGAAATGGAACCCGCCGTACAATGCCCTGTCGCAGTGGATCTGCGTGGGTGGCGACCCGTCGAATTCCGACTGCCAGTCGGCATGGAACGGAGATGTAGTGCTCGCCCGCGTCTATGACGCCGTGCTTGACGATGCGGCGGTGGATTCCCTGTGGGAGGCTGCCCCGAAAAACATATCGGCCACTTCGTTCAAGATAGACAATGTCCTGTACATGTCGGAGTGCGAGGTCGCGCCGGGCGGCGAGTTCGTCGTAGCAGGGAAAGGCTTCAAGAGCGGAGATAAGATCATACTTGAGAGCAGTTCGCAGATCGTTTGCGAGACCGTTCTGTCGGGCGAGCGTGCAATTGCCACCCTCCCGGCGGATATCGTGAGCGGTACCTATAAGATATATGCCGGCCGTGGGGCGGAATCCGCGCCCATCGGCAACGTCCGGCTAACCGTGACCGATACTCCCCGCGCCATCCACGCCCCTAAGGTGGTTGCCCACCGCGGATTCCACGGCTCCGGCCGGCCCGAAAACTCCATCGCTGCGTTGCAGGCAGCACAGGACGGCGGCTTCTACGGCTCGGAGTGCGACCTTTGGATTACCACCGACGGCGTTATCTACGTCAACCACGACGGCACTATCGGCGGGAAGAACATCCAGAGCAGTTCCTCTGCGGATCTTGCTTCGGTGAAGCTGTCTAACGGAGAACCCCTGCCTACCTTCCAGCAGTATTTGGATCAGGCGAAAAAGAATACCGCGACCAGGCTCGTTATAGAGATCAAGCAGCATTCATCCGAGGCGCGAGACTTTGCCTGCACAGACGAGATGCTGCGCATGGTCGCCGAGGCCGGATTGTCCGACCATGTAGACTACATCAGTTTCAGCCGCGCCATCTGCGAGAGGATAGCTACAGCGCGCCCAGGAGCCACCGTCGGATATCTTTCCTCTACCAATAACCTGTCAGACCTCGCAGCCCATGGCATCAACTGCGCCGATTTTGCTTATTCGTTCATCTTCAATGTTCCTTCGCTTTTCGACAGGGCTCATGAACTCGGCATGGAAGTCAATGTCTGGACTGTCGACTCCACTACCGATATGATGCGCGCCATCGGGCTGGGCACTGACTACATCACCACCAATAAACCCGACGTCCTGGCGGATATAGTCGCGAGATTTTTTTAGACTTCTCCCCCCTGAATTACGGGGAGTAGTCCATTTTTCTAGTTACTTTGCCCCCGCGAGGGCAAAGTAACCCTAAAAATAGACGAAATAGTCGGCCTCTTTGCCCTGCCGGGGGCAAAGTAACTCTAATGCGGGATTTCGGAGATTACGATCGCGCTGGTGACGGGGCGTTCGGAACCGTCGGAGGGGTTGTTGAGGATCGCGCCTTCAGCGCCGACCATGCAGGAAGAGCCTCCGCCGTCGAAGTTCATTGCATTTACGCAGCCCAGAGAGAGGAGTTTTGCTGAAAGCTCCGCAAGGGTGTAGCCAGCGCTGCCGCCGGCGCCGCGGCCGTCGCAGACGAGCAGCACTAAAGTGCCGTCTGCCTTGATGCCCGCGGCCGTGCGCGGCACGCGCGAGAACCCTGAAGTCCCGCCAGCGTTAAGGCACTCGCCCCAGTATGCGTCGGTAGATATATCCACTCCGTCTTTGAGCAGGCGCGGACCGCCGCCAACCGCTTCAATCGGTTTCCACTCATAGGTCCCCTCGCAGTAATCAGCTGAAGGCGAACTTTCCATAAAGGTTTCAGTCTTTTCGTTGTTGTCCAGCCATGAGGGGAATACGGTATGTGCCTTTGATGCAACATTGGTGCAGAATACCCATTGGATTTGAAGGGATCCGTCTTCCATCTGACCAAGCGCCGACCTTACGGGATGTATTCCTGCCACGCAATTTTCATCGCTGGGCCAGTTGAATGTAAGCGGAGCTTTGATCGTGAACTCTCCCTTGTGGGCGACAAGGCTTACGGATGTGCTGCCTGCGAAATACCCCGCATTGGTTACGATGCAAGGCGCGCCCGCTTTTTTGTCAAAGTCGGCATAGAAGGCGGAAGGGCCTTTTTTCTTTTTCAGACATGGTATGCAGTTGAACCGCAGGTTCGGGTTCGCGGAAAAATCTATCGTCGCGATAAATCCGCTGCACTTCTTACCGTCGGAGAAGTCCTCAGTGAAAGGCTCTACTGTTACTCCAACCGGATAGCCGTCTACCCAGTCCCATTCGGAAGAGGGTTGGGCTGTAGTGTCGACTGGCTGTACGGTCGTCGTGTCAACCGGTTCCTTGGGTTTATCCGGTCCCTGTGGGCCTTGAGGAGTGCATGCGAACGCCGCAAAAACCGCCGCGGTCGCGAGAACTGTCAAAATGTTACGGAACATCGTCAAATACCAGTTATTAGTTACCGCAAAGATAACATTTTTCGACTACTCCCCGTAATTAAGGGGGGAGAAGTCCAAAAATCGGAGATTTTTCGTAATTTTGCGACACTAACGCTAATTGATAACCAATGGCCAAAACTAAACGATTGAAATTTTCGGTTGCGGTGCTTGCGCTGTTCCTTCTCACTTCGCAGGCGCTGGCGCAGGTGCAGGTGACCGGAAAGGTCACGAGCGCCGCCGGCCCTGAGCCCGGAGTGATAGTCTTCGTGAAAGGTAATTCCGGAGGAGGGACTATGACCGATGCCGACGGAAGCTATTTCATCACTGTCAAGGGCCCCGACGAAATCCTCGTCTACAGCCTCATGGGCTACAAGGAAAAGGAAGTCAAAGTCGGCAACAGGACCAGGATAGATGTGGTCCTCGAAGAGGATGAGAACGTCCTCCAGGAAGTGCTTGTCGTCGGTTACGGAACCCAGAAGAAGGAATTCGTCGTGGGCTCCGTCTCCCAGGTAGACAGCAAAGATCTCCTCAAGGCCCCGAATACTAATGTCTCGACCATGCTCACCGGCCGCCTCGCCGGTATGACTGCCGTACAGACGACGGGTATTCCTGGAGGAGATGCAGCCAGTCTGCTGGTTCGCGGTACTTCCACCTTCAACGACTCGTCTCCTCTGATCCTGGTCGACGGCGTGGAGCGTTCGATGGCCTATATCAATCCCAATGACATAGAGTCGGTATCCATCCTCAAGGATGCCGCGACCGCCGCGATCTACGGTGTCCGCGGAGCCAACGGCGTCATCCTCGTCACCACCAAGGGTGGCACCCGCGGTAAGGCCCAGATAGTCTATGACGGCTCGGCTTCGTTCGATACCAATACCGTCACCCCGGACCTGCTGAACGCCGAGGAGTACATTTACTGGCACAACAAAGCCAGGGAAATGGACAACCAGACTCTGTTTTGGACAGAGGAGCGCATAGCCAGCCTCAAAGAGCGCGGCCTCTATGCCGAGACCGACAACTGGGCCCTCATTTACAAGCCTTACGGTTTCACCCAGCAGCACAACCTGTCGGCAAGCGGCGGTACCGACAAGTTCCGCTACTTTACCTCCGTGGGCTACATGAACCAGCAGGGTATCCTTAAAAATACCTCGTTGGAGCGCTACAACGTGCGTGCGAATATTGACGCCCAGCTCAGCAAGGGACTCCACTACAATGTAAATCTTTCGGCGGCGAACTCGGAAAGGATATGGCCCGGCCTCAGCATGCGTTCGAGCAACGGAAGCTGGCAGGGTGAGTTCTCTCCCCTTCGCCAGGCCTGTTATGCCATCCCTATCCTGGCTACAGAGTACAACGGCCTGCCCCTCGGCTACACAAACGGCACTTACACCTACACCCCTCTGGCAGCCCTCAATACCGGTTTCCAGACAGAGAACAGGTGGATGGCAGAGCTTCGCTCCAACCTCGATTATGATTTCACCGCCCTAGACATTGATGTTCTCAAGGGGCTAAAGGCCGGAGTAAACGTCGCATACAATTTCGATTATACTCTGAACCGCAACTATCTGGAAAGTTTCCAGTTGATGCAATATAGCGCTACTACTGACGATGTCGCTCAGAAGACTTCGCTGGGCATAGGCGAGAACAACTTCAACAAATCCCATTCGATGGGTTATAACCTTACGGTACGGCCCCAGGTCACTTACGAGCGCGATCTTGGGAAGCACCACATTTCGGGGTTGTTCTTCGTGGAGCGCTACACCTACCACGGCGATACCATGACCGGCTACAAGACCGGCTTCGCGGATGGCTCTCCTGTCGACCTCAACCTCGGCCAGACCTATACCTCCACCCCGGTTTCGGGCGGTTACAGCGATTCGGGCCGCGTCGGCGCCGCGGGTCGCCTCAGCTACGCCTTCGCCAAGAAATATCTTGCCGAAGCGACGCTCCGCGCCGACGCCTCCTACAAGTTCGACCCCAAGAACCGCTGGGGCTACTTCCCGTCCGTGGCTCTCGGCTGGGTCCTGACCGAAGAAGACTGGATGAAAGACGTCTCCTGGCTCAACTTCATGAAGCTGCGCGCCTCTGCCGGTATTCTGGGCCGCGACGACACCGAGGCCTACCTTTACATGCAGACCTACAGGTCGACTTCGCCTAACACTACCCTGTACATAGGCGGCTCGCCGACCTCTATCTACTACACTTCCAACTACGTTTACAACGACCTTACGTGGTCCCGTACCAACACCTACAACGTCGGTTACGAGGCCAGGGCCTTCGGCAACAGGCTGTCGGTGGAGCTTGACGTGTTCTACAAGTTCACTTCCCGAATCCTGGAATACGACAGCACCGGTTACTACGCCCCTTCCCTTGGAGGCAACAACCCCGAATGGATGAATACCGGAAAGGTGGACAACAGGGGCTTCGACATGACTGTCAGCTGGGGCGACGCTTTCGCCAGCGGCTGGAGCTATACGGTCAAGGGAATAGTGGGATGGTCGCGCAACAGGCTGATTTCCAGGCGTCTGTCCGATTCCTACCCGTCGTACCGCGCCCAGCTCGGCCAGCCAATGGGCTCTTACTATGGCTTCCATGCACTCGGCCTGTACCAAACCCAGGACGAAGTCGACCAGGCTCCCTCGGCCCCTACCGGATACAATGAAGTGGGCGCCATCAAGTACCAGGACGTCAACGGCGACGGCAAGATCAGTTCGACCGAAGACTTCGTGAAGATAGGCCGTTCCAGCACCCCGGAAATGACCTTCTCTCTCGATTTCAACGTCGCTTACAAGGGTTTGTCGCTCAGCGTACTGATGCAGGGTGCCACCCTTTGCGACTACGTTCTCTGCGGAACATGGGCCAACGGCAACATGGACAACACCATGTACACCCGCGCCTTCTACGGCGGCGGCAACACCCTCCGCTACCTGGTGGAGGATGCATGGACGCCGGAGCATACGAACGCCCATTACCCCAGACTCTCTGCCAGCACCAACGCCAACAACGCATGGCTCTCCGACTGGTGGGTGCGCGACGGCTCCTACCTGCGCGTGAAGAACGCCCAGCTGGCCTACGATTTCCCGGCGAACTGGTTCGAAAAGATGCCGGTTTCCGCCGTCCGCGTCTTCCTCGCGGGCACCAACCTTCTCACTTTCTCGGCTTTCAAGTACATCGACCCCGAGAATCCAGGTATCAACAACGGTTATTATCCCCAGCAGAGGACGCTGATCCTCGGAACCAAGGTAACATTCTAAAAAGGAGGACGGAACCATGAAATTCAGATTCATCATAATAGCTGCAGCGGCGCTCACCCTAAGCTCCTGCTCGGACTGGCTCAATGAAGCCCTGGACATCACTCCTTCCGACCGCTTTTCGCCGGCCGCCGTCTGGTCGAGCGAGGCCAATGCGGACAGATACCTCCTGGGCCTTTATAACTTCATAAAGGAAAACAACGGAACAGTCGGTGGCGACAGCAATCTCGCTACCTTCTGGGACGCTTATTCGGATATCATCAAGTCCAACTCCTGGAACCAGTACAACCACCCTTACAACTCCGGCTTCTGCCAGGGGGCATGGAACGGCCACGACGCAGGTGTGTTCGAGTGCTGGAGTGACTGCTACACCAGGATACGCCGGTGCAATGAATTCCTGCGCGACGTCACTGTCAAAGGACCGTCGATCAGCGACGATTACGCCGTCACTCGCTCGGCCGAGATGCGCTGCATCCGCGCCTACATCTACCTCAAGCTTATGAAGATCTACGGCAAATGCATTATCCGCGACGCCGTAGACGGCCCCGAGCAGAACGACAAGGCACTCGCGACTCCCGACGAGGTCTGGGATTTTATCGAAGATGACCTCCGATTTGCCGGAAGCAACATCCGAAAGAGCCAGCCTCGCGGACGCATTACCCGCGCATACGCATGGGGTCTGCTCTCGAAAGCCGCCCTTTATGCAGAGCGCTGGGACCTCGTAATCGAGGCTGCCGATTCCTGCGAGGCCTATGGGGGGACGCTTGATCCCAGCTACGACAATGTATTCGCAGATATTGACAGCCCCGAGTTGCTCCTGACCTTCCAGTTTGTCCAGAACAAACTCACCCACAGGGCCGACGTTTTCTTCCGCCCGCTGGGCGACGGAGCTGAAGACGGGAAGCATCCTGGAGCCAATGTCTATGCGGTTTTCGGTCCCACTTCCGAACTTGTGGACAGCTATGAGATGGCGGATGGGACCCCATTTGATACGCTGTGTTTCAACACCGGGGTTGATCCTTATGCTAATCGCGATCCACGCTTCTACTCGACCATCCTTTACAATGGAGCTCAGTGGGAGGGCCGTACCATTGAAACCTTCGTAAGTGCAGATACTACAGTATTCAAGCACGGCAAGGACAAGATAGTCGAGTTCAATACTTCGGGAGCCGCCGGTTCCACGGTCACGGGCTACTACCTCAAGAAATTCATTACCGAAGACCAGACCGGCTGGGAGAAGTACGGCAGCGACCATTTCGCCATCGTCATGCGCTTCGCGGAGGTCGTACTGAACAAAGCCGAGGCCTATGCGCAGAACGGCGATTTCGACAACGCATACCTGGAGCTCAACCGCATCAGGGGCAGGGTCCATATGCCGGACAAGGCCGGCGCTGACCTGGCAACCGCCATGGCCGACATCAAACATGAGCGTATGGTCGAACTCGCGGGTGAGGGCCAGCGCTTCTGGGACCTCCGCCGCTGGAAAGATGCCGTTGGAGTCATTAACGAAAAGAATTTCCACGGCTGCTGGATTACGAAGAAAACCGACGGGTCTTTCTCGTACAAGAAAGTAAGCTGCGACGGAAAAGGCCTGACTCACACTTTCCTCGACAGTTATTATGCCTTCTCGCTGCCTCTCACGGAAATCAACAACAACAACGCAATCAGTCCTTCGGACAATAACCCCGGATGGTAAAAGTATGAAACGCATATTATCAATTATCGCCATAGCGGCCCTTGCTCTCGGTGCTTCTTCCTGTGCGAAGCCCGATCCGGAATTCGTCCACGACGACGTCACCATCAGCGCCATCTATATATGTACCACGCAAAAAGATGCTTCTGGAAAGGAAAAGCCGCTGAAAATCGCGGGAGTATATACTGATAAGGAGGCCGGCACCATCCAGTTCACGGTGCCCAAGGTGAACCGAAAGGAGATAGATCTGGATGCCGTAAAAATCAGGGCGAACGTGGGCTTTGACGCATACGTGAAAGTAACGAAGGAGGGCGGCAAGGCAGTAGACCGCACCCTCTATGGCATACACGACATAACGGAAGGAATTGAGCTTACCGTTACGGCAAAAATGACAGGCCGTACCAAAGATTATGTGCTTACGGCCAAGGTTGAAAAATAATTATAACCAATATCATCATGAAAACGAAAAGATTTTTCTTTGCGGCGCTCGCGATTTTCGCGGCCCTCGTAAGTTGTACTCCCGAAGAACAGCCTGCTGACAACGGCGACGACAACGGGAAGGAAAACGGGAACAATACTCCGGGCGAAACAAAAAGCTCAGAGTGCAAGCTTACCGCATTTGTGGTAACTATTGACGGCAAAGAAGTCGAGGTCTTTATTGACCAGACAGACAAGACCATCGAACTGTCTTATTTGCCCCTTCAGTTTGAGGCTCTCAAGACCGCCACGGCGGAGGTGACTATTTCTGAAAAGGCTACTATCAGCCCCGATCCCGCCGAGCCCCATGACTACACCTCGGAAGGAGGAGTGGAGTACACGGTGACGGCCGAAGACGGAACCACAAATAATGTCTATACCGTCTATGCCGCTCCTGCAGACATCAGGAATACGACAGAGATGAAATGGTCCAAGACTTATGACCAGATGGGCCTCGCCGCTTCCAGGTCCAATATGTGCGGAGTCGGTTTTGTGGACCGCGGACATTTCGCTACTTCCGATTTCAACGTTTACGACCTCAACGGAACGAAGGTGGGAACACTCAACACCACGGGAATACCTGGCTTTGACCACTACAATGGCCAGCTCGGCGCCATGTCCAACGACGTCAACGGTATTCTGGTCGCATTTGCGGAATACACAAGCCCCGACGCAACAAACGGCGACGGAGTGCTTACGGAAACATGGGCTTGGCTCGACGGTTATGACAAGGCCCCTACCCTCATCTATGGTCCGTTCGATTATCCCTGCAACTATATGTCCGTTTCCGGTGACGTGAAGGGAGACTTTATCCTGACATTCCGCACCGGAGCCCAGGCAGGCCCCCAGATGCACCATGTCATTGTGTTCAAGAATGGCCAGTACTTCAATGGGGAAGGAGGAAGCGCAGGCACATGGAACGCAGTTTATATCCCCCATCCCGGAAACGACGGATGCTGGGGCCAGTTGCTGTCGTTCTTCTCCGGCGATCCCAACGACGGATTTATATGCTGGGATTCCATGGGTGCAGCCGAGCATGAAGACTGGGATTACAACGATGACGGCACCGTCAAGGTTGACCAGTATGGTAATCCGACGGGTAACGCTTCTTCTGCTTACTATTATTACAGCAGCCTCAGCGGAGCCCAGAGCGGGGCAATCGAAGAGGTGCCGCTTTATGGCGGTGTCACATGGGCTAATTGGGATTCCCAGGGCAAGTATTACAACTATGGTAATTTCTCCACTGGCCATGTCCGTGCGTTCATTTACAACGGAGACAAGTGTATCATAGCCTGCTCCGGCTCGTGGCCTTGCACTTGGATTACAGTCCAGAAAGCGGACAACCTCGTAGAGGACGATCCCGATACTGATGAAATCGATGAGTCGGAATCCAATTACCTCCTGCCGACAGACCGCATCAACGATGCCAGCCAGTGCTATCCCTGCTGTGCTTATGTCTTCGATCCCGCTGCTGGAATCGGCCACATAATCTACCTGTCCCAGTCGGCATACGTGCTCGCATATGACCTTTCGACTTCGATTATTTAGTATTCTATCCATTATAATGCTTGCGGCTTCCTGCGCCCCTTCGGGCGCGGAGAAGCCCAAGTATATGTGGATGGCCATAGATAACCACGAAAGGCTGTCCACAAGGGATTCCGTCGCCTATTACCTTGACAAGTGCAAGGACACAGGTTTCAACTGGGCCGTGCTCGATGTCAGGGGCTGTGACGGAATCCTTTATCTCGACAACGTAGAGATGTTCATAGAAGAGGCCCACAGGCGCGGGATGAAGGTGTCGATAGCGGCAACCATTTTCCCGGCCGGCTCGCCGTACTGGCACCGCGGCCTCGTCTATGACGACCCTTCACTGAAGGCGTTGACCTGCCTGGAGTATACTCCGCAGGGCTTTAGGAAGATAGAGGACGATCCGAAAGAAGTGGCGGCTTTCCTTAACCCGCTTCTGCCGGAGGCGCAGGAGATGGCCATGAACACTATCAAGACCATCTTTGGGAGCTGCAATCTGGACGGGTTTGCCCTCGATTACTGCCGTTTTCCCAATGCAACGGCAGACTTTTCACCGGCGACCCGCGCTGCCTTCGAACAGTATGTGGGAAAGCCCCTGGAGCGCTGGCCCGAAGACGTGTTCAGCTATGGAGAAGACGGCGGGCGTGTGCCCGGAAAGTATTACCGGCAGTGGTGGAAGTTCCGTTCGCAAATAATAGCCGATTTCGTTGCCAGGGTCAGGGAATGGAAGGACGAGAACTACCCGCAGGTCGAGCTTGAATACTGGGCTGGCAGCTGGCTCCACGCCCTGTATGGAAACGGCCAGAACTGGGCTTCGAAAAAGGCAGATTACTGGAAAGAATATGACTGGGCTGCGCCCGATTACGGCGAGACCGGAATGGCCGAGAGTTTCGACGTGTTCATGACCGGCGCCTACCTCGAAAGGGTGTGGGGGCTGGATGACCTCGAATCCATGGAATACGCTATGATGCGCTCCAACCGCGATGTCGCCGGGGCCTGCCGCATGGTCGGCTCGTTCCAGATATGCAACCCCATTGACCTTGCAGATGCCGCCTACGTCTGCCTGACGCAGTCGGACGGCATGATGGCCTTCGACATGTGCCATACCTTCGGTAAGCCCGAGGCGTGGGAAGAGCTGAAAAAAGGAATTCAAAGAGCAGAGAAATGTTCAAAAAGATAGTTTGTTCGCTTTTGGCTTTGGCCCTTGTGTTCGCGTGCGACAAGCCGCCCGTGAAGCCTCAGGAGCCGGTGGATGTGGATCCGACCGACACCCTGCCTCCCACCGATACTACGGTGGTGGATCCCGTCGATTCCAACTACATCGCTCCAGGCGACACCATTCGTGAAAAGCCGCTCGTCATGTGGATCGACGCATCGGCCAATTTCCAGCGTTTCGCACAGAAGAAGGACATTAAGGCCATCCTGAAGAGGGCCCGTTCTTATGGTTTCAACGGAATCGTCGTCGGCGTGAAGCCGGGAAATGGCCGTGCGCTTTACGAAAGCGAATTCCTCCAGCCGTGTACGGTTCTTGGAGGGGCAAAAGTCGAGAGAGACTATGACTATCTGGAGTATATACTCACGACCGCAAAAGAACTCGGGATGCGGGTTGAAGCATCTGCTTCCGTTATGGTGATGGGAGCGAATGCCACCAAGGCGGGAGCGCTTTTCGACGACGAGTACTTCATGGACCTCGAGTGCATTGAATATCTTCCCGACGGACTCCATAAGATAAGCGAAACAGGCCAGTTCGGGGCTATCAATCCCTGCCACCCGAAAACCGTAGCCTATGTGAAGAGAATGCTTACCGAGATGTTCTCCAACCCCAAATATGCGGCCCTCGACGGTTTTGTCCTGGACTATTGCCGCTATATGGATGCGAACAGCGACTTCTCGGATTATTCCAGATCCTGTTTTGAGGGATATATAGGCAAGCCGGTGGAGAATTGGCCCGAAGACATTTATTATTATAAGTCACCCGATGTCTCAAGGGGTGATTATACTCCCGGCCCGCTTTATAACCAGTGGATAGAGTGGAGAGCGCGGGTTATTCAGAATGTGGTCACAGAAGCCCGTTCAGCCCTTAAAGTTGTGCGGCCGGACGCGGATCTTTCGGTATGGGCGGCTGCATGGTATCCGCTTCCGCATACCGGCCAGAACTGGGGAAGCCCGCGATACACCATGGTTGACAGCCAGTGGTGGGCCACCAGGCAATACCACACAACAGGGTATGCCGACCAGTTGGATTATTTCCAACTTGGCGCATACTATAGCAAAGTGCTTGGCTATACAGGCAGTGAAACCGTGCAGTACGCACTCGGTTATTGCCGTCAGATACTCAAGGGGGATTGCCCTTTCTGGGGCACATTCTCTGTGGCGGAGCAGAAATTTGATGTTGAGAACGCCGTTAAACTATGCCTCACCGATACCGACGGCTGCATGGTCTTTGACCTCTGCCACATAGCCTCGTGGCAGCACTGGAAGAAAATCAAAGCCGGGGCCGACGCGGCCTGGGAAGAACTCGGGGTCAATTCTCCTCTAAAATCTAAACAGTTCCCTTCGGAAGAATAGTTTAGAGATCAAAAATTTTGATGTCAAGAGAATCTTCAATCTTGGAAAGCATTTCCAGAGAGAGATTCTCTTTTCCTCGCTGTATGCGGGAAACATACTGCTGAGTGCAACCGAGTTTTTCCGCCACTTGTTGCTGAGTCCAGTTCATTTCGTCTCTCTTGTCCAGTAACTTCATGGCTATTGCCTGAGAGCGTCTGAGCCAACTGCGATTGGCTCTGCGCCACTCTGCTTCCTCCCTCCACTTTGAAGGGGTGGGAGATTCGTATTTTCTTAATCTTTCAACAACGGTTCCCATCTCAAAAGATATTATAAAGTATCTTGATAATCTTCAAAACTGTCCCTGTCGACAATTCCCTCATCCAGAAGAAAGTTTCGCACCTTTTCCATCTTCGCAAGCTCCTGAAATGTGTGCTGTCTCTCTGACATTGTGGCGGTAAGCTTTATGGTACCGCCAGTCACAATGAAAGAGCCTTTTTCCAGCCTGATAGCATAGAGCCTAAGCCAGGAAAGTCGGGCTTTCTCCTTATTCAGTATTATCGCTGCAGTTTGCCTGTTGTCCAATGGCCTGAAGATTTTCTCTAAGTCCGCTTCAGGACTTAAGTCAAGTATCAGGCACTGCAATTTATCAGCATCCTCAATAGTGTCGGAGATTGCTTCATTCACATCAGTAACGTTGAAGTACGATTCCAAATCACTCTTGTTCTTGAGAAAGAAATCTCTTAACCATTCAACATCGTTCCATTGATCCAAGCAGTGGAATAAAGCGTTCTCGTTTTCTCCTTCATAGCGGACCGCCCATAAACGGCCATCGCATGTAATGTCATCGAAGTTAATCATAGCTCTCAATTTTATATTTCTGCAAATGTAGAGATTAAAAACGAATTATACAACAGTCAGTTGTAAAGCATTTGTTTACAAGTAGATTGTGGATTAATTATTATCTTTGATGTTCAAATGGACAAAACTCTGACAGATATTACCTCCAAGCAGTATAAGGAGGGCTTTGTGACGGATGTCGAGCAGGAGTATGTGCCCAAGGGCCTCTCCGAGCAGATCATCCGTCAGATTTCTGCCATCAAGCAGGAGCCTCAGTGGCTGCTGGAGTTTCGTCTCGACGCCTTCCGCAAGTGGCAGAAAATGACGCCTCCGACCTGGGGCCACCTGCACCTTCCCGAAATCGATTTCCAGGACATTATCTACTACGCCGCGCCAAAGAAAGACTCCGAGCGCCCGAAGGAGATTGACCCTGCCTTGCAGGAGACCTTCGACAAACTCGGCATTCCAATCAGCGAGCGCGAGGTACTGGCGGGGGTGAAGTCGAAGGTCGCCGTGGACGCGGTGTTCGACAGCGTGAGCGTCACTACTACATTCAGGAAAACCCTTGCGGAGAAGGGAATTATCTTCTGCTCGTTTTCGGAGGCGGTGCGCGATTATCCGGAGCTGGTGCACAAGTACCTGGCCTCGGTAGTGCCCGCGGGGGACAACTTCTACGCGGCCCTGAACAGCGCCGTGTTCTCCGACGGCTCGTTCTGCTATATTCCGAAGGGGGTGAAATGCCCCATGGACCTGTCCAGTTACTTCCGCATCAACGCCAGCGGCACGGGCCAGTTCGAGCGCACGCTCATTGTGGCCGACGAAGGCTCGCAGGTCAGTTACATGGAGGGCTGCACCGCGCCGATGCGCGACGAGCATCAGCTGCACGCCGCGGTGGTGGAGATCGTCGTGGAAGCCGGGGCGGACGTGCGCTACAGCACCGTCCAGAACTGGTATCCCGGCGACGATCAGGGCCGCGGCGGCATCCTGAACCTCGTCACCAAGCGCGGTATCTGCAAGGGCGAGGGCTCGCACCTGAGCTGGACTCAGGTGGAGACCGGTTCCGCCATCACATGGAAATACCCGTCTACGATACTCCGGGGCGATAACAGCTCTTCGGAGTTCTACAGCGTCGCTCTTACCAACAACTACCAGCAGGCCGACACTGGAACTAAGATGGTGCATCTGGGCAGGAATACCAGGAGCCGCATCATCTCGAAAGGCATCAGCGCCGGCCACAGCCAGAATTCATACCGCGGACTTGTCCGCATGAATTCCGGAGCCGCCGGCGCGAGGAACTACTCGCAGTGCGACTCGCTGCTTATCGGCTCGCTCTGCGGGGCGCACACCTTCCCGGTTATTAAAAACGACTGCCCAGGCGCGATAGTAGAGCATGAAGCCACAACCTCCAAGATAAGCGAAGACCAGTTGTTCTACCTCAATCAGCGCGGCATCCCGCCGGAGGAGGCTGTCGGGCTCATTGTCAACGGCTACGCGAAGGAAGTCCTCCAGCGTCTTCCCATGGAATTCGCGGTGGAAGCGCAGAAACTTTTGTCGGTATCCCTCGAAGGATCAATAGGATGATTATGGAAGCATTACTCGAAATAAAGGGCCTTCATGCCAGTGTCGAAGGCAAGGAAATACTCCACGGGGTGGATTTGACCATACGCAGGGGCGAGGTCCATGCGGTCATGGGCCCCAACGGAGCGGGCAAGTCTACTCTCAGCGCCGTGCTCACGGGCCGTCCGGGCTACGAGGTTACCGCCGGCAGCGTCAGCTTTGCCGGGCATGACCTTTTGGCCATGAGCCCGGAGGAGCGCTCATGGGCCGGCCTGTTCCTGAGCTTCCAGTACCCGATCGAGATACCCGGGGTCTCGATGACCAACTTCCTGAAGGCGGCCGTGTCCGCCCGCCGGAAGGCCGCGGGCCAGCCGGAACCGACTGCGGCGGAGTTCCTTGCGCTGATGAAGCAGAAGATGGCGCTTTTGAAAATGAAACCTGAGTTCGCCAAACGAGAGGTGAACGTCGGATTTTCTGGCGGAGAGAAGAAGCGCGGGGAGATATTCCAGATGGCCATGCTCGAGCCCGTGCTCTCGATACTCGATGAGACCGACAGCGGCCTGGATGTCGACGCGCTGAAGATAGTTGCGGACGGAGTGAATTCTTTAAGGACGTCCGAGACTTCAGCGATCATCATTACCCATTACCAGAAACTGCTGGAGTACATAGTGCCCGACGTGGTCCATGTCCTGAAAGAGGGCAGGATAGTGCTTACGGGCGGCCGTGAACTCGTGGACCGAATAGAGAAAGAAGGTTTCGAAGGAATAGATGGATAAGATATTCGTCATAGGAAGAGACGCTGTGCCTGAGCGCGTCGCGCTGGGGGCGGAGGAGTCGTTGCGGGCTACCTTCGTCTTCCCTTCGGGCGCAGACTCCTCCCTCGATCTCGCGGTCGATCTGACCGGCCCCGGTGCCGAATTGGATCTGGCGGGTATCTTCGCCGGCGCAGGAGAGGAAACGGTCGATATCCGGCTTCGCGTCCGCCATTTAGCCGGAGGCTGCACCTCGAACCAGCTCTTCCGCGGGATAGCGGACGGACGCTCGCGCGTGCGCTTCGACGGCCTGGTTTATGTCGCGCCGGACGCCCAGAAGACGGTAGCCCATCAGTCGTGCAACACGCTGCTTCTTAACGAAGGAGCCCGTGTGGAGACCGATCCTCAGCTTGAAATCTACGCTGACGATGTGGTCTGCTCACACGGGGCTGCCATCGGATATCTGTCCGCCGACGAACTGTTCTACATGCGCTCCAGGGGTATCCCTGAGGAGGAAGCGCGCCGGCTCCAGATTCTGTCTTTCCTTTCGCCTGTCTTAAGCAGGCTGCCGGAGTCGTATTATTCGCTTATCGGCTTCCAGAGGTGAGTCTCGCCGATACCCATTACCTTGCCTGAGACCTGAAGCATGCCCTCCTTCGTAAAGAGGATGGTGCAGTTGGCCTTGATTCCGCGGGTGGGGTCGCTGATCTTCGCTCCGTCCCAGCGCTTCTTCTCTGCGTTGTATTTGAGGCCGTCGACGAGAACGATATCCTCGTTGCCGTTCTCTGCCGACCAGTACACGAAACCTTTGTATGTTCCGTCTGCGTTCTTTACGAACTCGACCTTGCTGTCGTTCTTCTCGATGAAATACTTGCCTACGATAGAGTCGGCTTTGTCATTCTTTGCGTTCTGTGCGAATGCGACTACTCCAATAAGGAGAGCAGTGAGGGTAAAAAGAAATTTCTTCATTGTGTTTAGTTTTTATGTGATTGCAAAGGTAAATAATTTTCGTATATTTGCAGCCGCTCTCGGGTAGAGCACAACGCATTTATTAACTATTAAACAGATTCACAATGGCTGTTAAAATTCGTTTACAGCGCCACGGAAAGAAGAATTTCGCATTCTTCCACATTGTTGTGGCAGACACGCGCGCCCCGCGTGACGGTCGTTACATCGAGCAGCTCGGTGTTTACAATCCCAA
>JAGCVW010000023.1 GCA_017962165.1 Bacteroidales bacterium
GTAACAACGCACGGACCAGCCTCGATAACGGTGCATGGAATATTCTTTCCCTCGGCACCGAAAACGGAAGTCATTCCGATTTTCTTTCCAATTAATCCAGGCATTGGTTTGATTAATTAATTGTTTATAAATACATATCCCCGATTTTTTGGGGGCTGCAAAGATACTATTATTTTTTTGATTGACAAGAGGATGGGAAAATAATTATTGCTAAATTTGGGGGCTATGCACAATTTGCTTCTGGATATTGGTTTTCTGCATGTGACTTTCATCGATGTACTGGACATCCTGATGGTCGCGGCGATTATATATTTCCTCTTCAGGTGGATCAAGGGCTCGGCAGCGATGAACATCGCGCTGGCCATCGTGGCGCTGCTTTTCCTGCGCATACTCGTAGACGCGTTCAAGATGAGGATGATGTCCGCCCTTCTCGGGACGGTCATCGACGTGGGCGCGATTGCCCTTATCGTGATCTTCCAGCCGGAAATCAGGCACTTCCTCTACAATCTGGGGCGCAGGACTTTCTCCGGCGACAGCAACTCATGGCTGGGAAAGCTCTTCCATAAACGGGAGGCGACCCTTGGGGCGGACCTTGCCGACGAAGTAGTCCAGGCATGCTTCGAAATGGCCGAGCAGAAGGTCGGCGCGCTGATAGTCATTACCTCCACCGACCCCCTCGAGGATATAGTCGCTACGGGAGACAAGGTGGACGCCCCCATCAGCAAACCCCTTATCGAGAACATTTTCTTCAAGAACGCACCGCTCCACGACGGAGCGATGATCATACGCGGCAGCCGCATCATCGCGGCGCGCTGCACCCTTCCCATCACCGACAGGACCGACATCCCGGCCAGATACGGCATGCGCCACAAAGCGGCCATAGGAATCACCGAAAAGACGGACACCAAAGTGATAGTGGTAAGCGAGCAGACGGGGGATATCTCCTTCGTCATGGACGGGAATTTAGAGAAGGTCAAGAGCAAGACCGTATTAAAACTTAAGCTGGCAGATGACGGACAGAAGACTGGAAGCGAAGCTGGGGTTTGACAAGGTCCGGGAGAGCATCTCCAACCGCTGCCAGACAGAGTACGCCGCCGACAGAGTCGCCGGCGAGGAGTTCTGTACGGACCCCGCCGAAATCAGCCGCCGCCTTCAGCTCACCGACGAGATGAGGCTCGTCCTCATGTTCGAGGACAGCTTTCCCACCACCGGCTACATCGACGCTCTTCCTTTCCTGGAGCCCCTGCTCAAAGAGGGCTTCAGCATGGACAAACTGTCACTGGCAAAACTCGGCTCGCTGCTGGATCTGTCGCGAAAGACCACCCAGTTCTTCGTCTCGATCAAGGACGGCGTCTACCCCTCGCTCAAGCGCCTCACCTCGAAGATGGTGACTTTCCCGGAAGTGCGCCGCCGCATCGAGGGCATACTTGACAAGTACGGCGAAATCAAAGACTCCGCATCCGATGAACTGCTCCGAATACGCCAGGAACTCCGCGCCAAGGAAGCCGCCATCTCCAAAAAGGCCACGGCCATCCTGAACAGCGCGAAGGAGGAAGGGATAGTGGACGGTGACGCTGCGGTGTCGGTGCGTGACGGCAAGTTCCTTATCCCCGTAAGCACATCCGCAAAACGAAAGATACGCGGCTTCGTCTACGACCTTTCGGCCTCCGGCAAAACCACTTTCGTGGAGCCGGCAGAGGTCATCGAGCTTGAGAACGAAATCAGCGAACTGCGTTTCGAAGAGGCGCGCGAGATATCCCACATCCTTTGGGCCTTCAGCGAGTTCGTACGGCCTTATGTCCCGGACCTTATCGAGACGGCCAAGACCATGGGCGAGGTGGACTTCCTCATCGCCAAGGCGCAGACGGCGCTGGACTATGTAGCCGGGGTGCCCGTGGTATCGACAGACGGCTCGCTGAGCCTGCGCAAGGCCCGCCATCCCCTGCTCGAAAAGTCGCTGAAGAAGGAAGGGCGGCAGATCTGCCCGTTAACGGTAAACCTCACGCCGGCGAAGAGACTGCTTATCATCTCCGGCCCCAACGCCGGCGGCAAATCGGTCTGCCTGAAGACCACGGGCCTGCTCCAGTACATGTTCCAATGGGGAATGCTCGTCCCTACCTCGGAGAGTTCCGAGCTGCCGGTTTTCGACAGGATTCTGGTAAGCATCGGCGACGACCAGTCGCTCGAAAACGACCTCAGCACCTACAGCTCGTTCCTCGCGGACATGAAGGACATGCTCTCGAAGGCCGACGAAAAGACGCTGGTACTGATCGACGAGTTCGGTTCGGGGACGGAGCCGGCGGCGGGAGGAGCTATCGCGGAAGCCATTCTGGCCGAGTTCGACCGCCGCGGCGCGTACGGCGTCATCACGACGCACTACACCAACATCAAGCTCTACGCCGCCGGCGCGGACACGCACGCCGTCAACGGCGCCATGCTCTATGATACTGCCAAGATCGCCCCGCTGTTCGAGCTGAAGATCGGCCTGCCGGGCAACTCGTTCGCCTTCGAACTTGCCCGCAAGATGCAGCTGCCCGAGTCCATAGTCAAGGACGCCGAGAACCGCGCCGGCGAGGAGTTCGTGGGAATAGAGAGAAATCTGCGGAAGATAGCCAGAAACCGCCGCAAGCTCGACGAGAAGATAAGCAAGGTAAAGAAAACCGAAGGCAATCTCGAAGAACTGTCCGAACAGTACGAGCGCGAGCTCGAAGACATACGCAGCCGCAAGAAGGAGATCCTGGACCAGGCCCGCCTGGAAGCGGAAGAGATAATACGAAGCGCCGGCAGGCAGGTCGAAAAGACCATCAAGGACATAAAGGAAAGCCAGGCCGACAAAGAGAAAACCAAGGAAGCGCGAGCCGAGCTGCAGGGTTTCGTGGCGGCGCTGGGCGAGCGAAAGAGCAAGGAGCAGAAGGAGCACGACGAATACATCGAGCGTAAAAAAGCCCTGCTGGACAAGAGGAAAAAGCCGGCGCGCGATACCGAAGCCAGCCGCGAGGAGGCCTTCCGCACCGCCCCGCTGAAGATAGGCGAAAAGGTGCGCGTGAAATCCAACGGCATGGTCGGAGAGGTGGTCGGCGTGAGCGGGAAGAAGGTGACCGTGGTCATAGGCAACATCACTTCCAAGCTGGACGCCGAACGCGTGGAGCGCATATCGTCCAACGAGTACAAGGAGGCGGCCAAAAAGACCTACACCCCCGTCTACGAGAAGCGCGACCCGGCAATTACGGCCCGCAGGCTGACCTTCTCCCCTGAACTCGACATCCGCGGAGAGAGGCTTCAGGCCGCCCTGGACATAGTCGTCCGCTACATAGACGATGCTCAGATGCTCGGAATAAGGTCGGTGCGCATCATCCACGGCAAGGGAACCGGCGCGCTCCACGACGAAATCCAACGTTATGTAAAGACCGTGCCCGGAGTAAGTTCGGTGGCTGATGAAGACATACGCCACGGCGGCTCCGGAGTGACGGTAGTAACCTTCGAATAACTATGAAAGACGACAGACAATTAACAGGGAAAAGAGGCGAGCAGGAAGCCTGCCGCTACCTTGAGAGTCTCGGCCACACCATAGTCGAGCGCAACTGGAGACACTCCCACAAAGAGGTCGACATCATTTCGGTGAGCGGGGGAAACATCCTCCACATAGTCGAGGTCAAGAGCAAGACCGAGCCTGTGGCAGCCCAGCCCGAGCTCAGCGTGAACGGAAAGAAAATGCAGAACCTGGCGGCGGCCGCCCGCGGCTACCTCCGTTCTGCCGGACGAATATATTTACCAAAAGACCTGGAGGTCGTCTTCGACGTAGTTTCGGTCGTGTTTTCCGACCATGGGACCCGCGTTGAATACTTCCCTCAGGCTTACATACCAGCCTATGTGTAACAAACACTACTACTGCGCAATCCTCGCCGGAGGTCTGGGAACCCGCTTCTGGCCCATCAGCCGCAAGGCCCTGCCCAAACAGTTCCTGCTTTTCACCAAGACGGGAAGAACCTTCCTTCAGCAGGCTTATGAAAGGGCGGCGATGATCGTGCCCAGCGAGAATATCATCGTGGTCACCCTCAAGGAGTACAAGGGCATAGTCCGGGATCAGCTCCCGGAACTGCCGGAGGAGAACATCCTTCTAGAACTATATAACCGCAACACGGCCCCTAGTATCACCTACGCGGCCAAGGAAATCCTCAAAAGGGATCCGCAGGCGGTTATGGTGGCGACCCCTGCCGACCACATCATCGAGGATCTCGACGAGTTCGCCATGACCCTTAACTGCGCGCTGGAGTACGCCTCAACCCACGAAGAGTTGGTCACTCTCGGAATAGTTCCGACCCGCCCGGACGCCAACTTCGGCTATATCCAGGTCAGCGGTGGGCGCAACGCCATCAAGACCTGTGTGCCGGTGACAGTGAAAACCTTCACCGAAAAGCCCACCAAGGAGATCGCCGAACTGTTCATAAAGAGCGGCGAATTCCTGTGGAACTCCGGTATCTTCGTCTGGCAGGCCTCGGTGATTCTGAGTGAACTGGAGCATTATGCGCCGGGGATCATATCGCTTTGGAAGGAAAGCAGCGACATAGACAGGATTTACACAGACTGCCAGCGCATCTCCATCGACTACGCGGTCATGGAGAAGACCGAAAGGGCGACCGTGTTCCCCGCCCAGTTCAAATGGGCCGACATGGGTACCTGGGAATCGCTCTACGACAACATCGGCAACCCGGACCGCACCGGCAATGTTACCAACATCAAGGGCAAGCACCTCTTCAAGGAGGATGAGGAGAACATCATCTACTGCCAGAACAAACACAAACTCATCGCCATACGCGGCATGGAGAACATGATTGTGGTGGACACCGACGACGTCCTTATGATATGTCCGCGCGACGAGCGCAAGGTGAAGGAATTCCTTTCGGAGCTCGCGATGCCCGAGTACGAAGAATACAGATAGATATGGAGGTATTGAAATTCGGCGGGACTTCCCTGGCTAACGCCACCGCGATATCGAGGGTGCTCGACATCGTGGATGCGGCGCGCGGCAGGGGCAAGGTGGTGCTGGTGTGCTCCGCTGTAAGCGGATGCACGGACGCACTCATCGCGATGGCCGCGCTGCCGCCTTCAGAGCGCGAAAAGGCAGGTAAAGCCCTGCTTGACAGGCACAACTGCATAGTCGGCAGGCTTTTTACCGGCAAAGAGCGCAAAGACGTATGTCAAGTTGTGCTTGACACATACAGGGACCTGATGGAAGCGGACCCGGAAGACTACCAGAGCTTCGGAGAGTTGTTTTCCACCCGCATTATAGCGGCCAAGCTCCGCTGCGACGGAATCAACGCGCTGTGGCTGGACTCCCGCGACCTTATCCGCATCGACGGCGGGGCGGTCGACAGGCAGAACTCGTACAAGCGCATCGCCAAGGCCGTCGCGGACCATCCCGAGGTCGAGGTATTCGTGGTGCCTGGATTCATAGGCTCGGACAGCGGAGGGCGCGTCCGCACTCTGGGGCGCGGCGGGTCGGACCAGACCGCGTCGCTGTTCGCCGCGGCGCTCCGTGCGGACGACCTTCAGATATGGACAGACGTGCCCGGTATCATGACTACCAATCCCAAGGACGTCCGTTCCGCCCGCACCATTCCTCAGATCAGCTACGATGCGGCCTTCATGCTTGCGGCGAACGGCGCGAAAGTGCTTTATGCGCCAGCCGTGGAACCGGCAAGGGAAGCAGGCCTCAACATACGCATCCTGGACACCTTCCATCCCGGGCTTCCCGGCACGGTGGTGGGCCCGTTCCCCCGCCGCGAGCGCGGAAACTGGGTCGGCATTGCCTGGAAGGAATACCCGGACGATTCGAAGCTCTGCCTGGTGGCGGACGGGCCTGTTGATCCGTCGGCTGTCCCGGAACTCAGGTCCAGGCTGGAACGCGCCAATATTATCGCGCGCAGCATTGAGACGGAGGGCGACGACCATATCATGGTTTCGCTGGAACATGGCGACGAACTCGAGGCCCTTCGGACCTGCCACTACATCTGCTTCGAGACCGACGACTCGGTGGACGTGTACCTCGCAGGCGAGGGCAAGGTCGGCCGGGCGCTGCTCGACATCATAGGCAGGACTGACAACCGCATAAACGTGCGGCTGGTCGCTCGCCATGAAGCCGAAGACGAGGCGTTCTTCCGCGAGATGTTCGCGACCGCGTCTGGCAAGTCGGTTTTCGTGGACTGCACAGACAGCGAGACGATTTACAAATGGTATGTGCCCGTGCTGGAGGCCGGAATCAACGTGGTGTCGTCTAACCGCCGCGCGCTGAGCGTCCCGTACGCGGAGTTCGCGCGCATGAAGCGCACTGCGCGCAGGATGCGCCGGTTCCTCCGCTACGAGACTACCGTAGGCGCGGCGCTCCCCATCCTGGATTCGATCAACATGAGCGCGAACAGCGCCGACGAGATACTGTCTATCGAGGCTGTCGTGAGCTGCACCCTGAATTACATACTTACGAGCGGACTGCCCTTCGCGGAGGCTCTCATGAAGGCCCAGGAAATCGGCCTCACGGAGAAGGATCCGAGCATGGATCTCGGCGGCAAGGACGCAGTGCGCAAGCTGCTTATTCTTGCCCGCGAGGCCGGTATCCCGCTGGAGGAGTCCGACGTCGTGATCGAGCCGGTCGACGGGTCGCAGGTTCAGCCCGGCCAGAGGTTCGTGGCCTCGATAGAGAAAGACTCCTCTGCCCCGAAGGGCTACAGGGCGGCCATCAGACTGCGCGCCGTCAGCCCCGACGATCCCGCCTGGAATGTCCGCGGGACCGACAACATGATAAGCATACGCAGCGCGTTCCACCCCTCGCCGCTGATCATACAGGGTGCGGGAGAGGGCGCCAGGATGGCCGCCTCAAGCGTGCTGAATGATATTTTAAGATGACACTGAGTAAAGAAATACTTGACCTTTTCGAAGAGGTCCTGAAGATTGATTCCACCTCGGGGCGCGAAAGGGCTCTGGCGGAGTTCCTGATGGAGCGGCTCGAGGCCCCCGTGATGGAGGCCTTCGAGGTTGGCGACGGAACGCTTAACCTGCTGCTCCAGTGGGGTAAGCCCAAAGTGGTGTTCTGCTCGCATCTGGACACCGTCCCTCCTTATATTCCGCCGGTTTTCGGGCACGACGGGGTCGCGGGCCGCGGCGCGTGCGACGCCAAGGGGCAGTGGATCGCGATGTATGCGGCCTGCAAGGAGCTGGAACGCCGCGGCCAGGACAGCTTCGCGCTCCTGCTGGTCAGTGGTGAGGAGATAGGTTCGGTTGGCGCAAAGGCGTTTTCGGGTTCTTTGAAGGCCCCGCTGCTTGTAATCGGCGAGCCGACCGACAATATCCCGGTTTCTGCCGCGAAGGGCACTAAATCCTACGACCTTCGCTTTGTGGGAGAGCCCTTCCACAGCGGATATCCCGACAAAGGGCGCAGCGCGGTGGAGATGTTCATGGACTTCATGATAGGCCTGGAGATAGAGGCCGACTTCCCCGTAGACAAAGTTCTCGGCGAGACCACATGGAACGTGGGTATGCTACGGAGCGACAATCCGAAGAATATCCTTTGTCCGGAACTGACCTGCCAGCTGTATTTCCGCACCACCTTCGCCAGCGACAAACTGGTCCAGAAGTGGATGGAAAGGCGCAGGCCTGGCATTGAAGTCATTGCCCGCGGAGGCGACGACCCTTGCGAGTATTATGTGCCGGAGGGCTTCAAGGGTAAGCCGGTTGCCTTCGGCAGCGACGCGCCCCACCTCGCCGGTTTTGAACTTAAAACTATCTGCGGACCGGGCTCAATCTTTGTGGCCCACCGCGACGACGAAAGCATAAAGTTCGACGATATTCAGACTGCTATTGACAACTACATTAAAATATATGATAGCGTAAGATGACAACCTGACCCCCAAGGCGCCCTTTACCCGGAATAGGGTCGTTCCCAGACGCGCAGCGTCGCCTGAGCGATGGGCGACTTGGAGGTTAGGTTGCCATCTGCAACACAATAACGGATATGAAAGTAATTATCAGCGGGTACGGCCGTATGGGCCATATGATCGAAGGCGTTTTGCTGGAACGCGGCATTACGGTTGCCGGGACGTCCGAGGATATCTGCGCGACGGATCCCGCCCTGGCGAAGGAATGCGTGTGCATAGATTTCACCACTCCGGATGCCTTCAAGGCCAACTACAAATTCCTGGCGGCCAACTTCAAGGCGGTTGTGGTCGGCACGACCGGCTGGGACGAAATCCGCGGGGAGGTCCTCGCCGAATTCAAGGCCCGCGGCACGACCCTCATCTATTCGTCTAATTTCTCGATAGGGGTTAACGCGATGTTCGCAGCCGTCGAAAAGATCAGCACGGTTCTGCGCGGCCACGGCTATGTCCCCCATATCGAAGAGACCCACCATATCCACAAACTGGACGCCCCGAGCGGTACCGCAAAAGCTCTTGCAGCAATAGTGAGCGATGGGCTTGGAGTCACTCCTGACATCACTTCCGTACGTGAAGGAGAAGTGCCCGGAATCCATATCGTCAAGTTCAAGTCCGAAGTGGACAAGATCAAAGTCTGCCACGAGGCCTTCTCCCGCCAGGGGCTCGCCGAGGGTGCTGTAGTCGCGGCACTGATGACGGAAAAAGTGACTGGAGTCCACGAGTTTAAAGAAATTCTTTTAGGATGAAAGATTTATTTTTAAGAGGCGCAGGCCCAGCTTTGGTCACACCCTTCAAGTGTGACGGAAGTGTCGACTACGACGCTTATGTGCGCCTTGTGAAGCGTCAGGTCGAAGGCGGCGCCGACTTCCTGGTGGCCCTGGCCACATCGGCCGAGGCGCCCGTTTTGAGCGCGGAGGAGAAGCTGAAGCTTCTTGCCCTCACGCGCGAGAACGCCGGAGGGCTGCCGATAATTGTCGGCGCCGGATCGAATTCCATCCCTGGGACAAAAGCCAATATGGAACTGCTCAAGGATGCCGACGCGTGGCTGATAGTTGTACCCTTCTACAACAAGCCCACTCAGGAGGGCATGTTCCTTTACTATAAAGCGATATGCGAGGCCACCGATAAACCGGTCATCATCTACAATGTGCCGGGCAGGACGGGGGCGAACATGCTGCCGGAAACGGCCCTGAAGCTCGCCCGCAAGGTGCCCGGCATAGCCGGCACAAAGGAAGCATCGGGTAAATACGATCAGATTAAGGCCATTATCGACGGAGCGCCCAAGGGCTTTGCGGTGCTCAGCGGCGATGACGACATGACCTATGATATTATCGCAGCCGGCGGCCATGGAGTCGTGTCGGTTGCGCAGAATGTCCTGCCAAAACCCGTTGTCGAAATGGCCCACCTTGCCCTCGACGGGCGTCTGTCGGAGGCAAAGCACATGAACGAACGCCTTCAGGCCCTGTTCAAAGGATGCTTCGTGGAGTCCAACCCCATCCCGGCAAAGGCGGCCCTCGCGCAGCTTGGGCTTTGCACCAAGACCATGCGCCTGCCGCTTACCGACGCTACCGCCAAAACAGAAGAAACCATCTCTGAAATCCTCAACCAATGGAAATAACGTTAGAAAAGTTCTTGCAGACTCTCGACCAGCTCGAAAAGGGTGAGGTCAGGGTTGCCGAAAAGACCGGCGGCAAGTGGGTCGTCAACAAATGGGTCAAGGAAGTCATCCTCGCCGGCTTCAAGCTCGGTGCAGTGACCGACATGAGCCAGGGACAGTTCAGCTTCTTCGATAAGGAGACCTTCCCGGTCCGCAAGTTTACCGCAGCCGACGGAGTGCGCATCGTGCCGGGCGGCAGCAGCATCAGGCGCGGAGCGTATCTCGCTCCCGGCGCCATCGTGATGCCGCCCGCCTACATCAACGCCGGTGCCTACGTGGGAGAAGGGACCATGGTCGACTCCCACGTGACGATAGGCAGTTGCGCCCAGGTCGGCCGCCATATCCATATCTCGGCATCGACCCAGATAGGCGGAGTTCTCGAACCGGCGGGCGCGCTTCCCACCATCATCGAAGACAACGCCTTCATCGGCGGCAACGGCGGAATCTACGAGGGGACTATAGTGCAGGAGAACGCTGTGATAGGATCCGGCGTAATCATTACTTCCGCGACTCCGCTTTTCGACTCTACGACCGGAGATTTCGTCCCCCGCAACGAGGACGGACGAGTGGTTGTCCCGCGTGGGGCCGTGGTTGTGAGCGGATCCCGTCCCATGAAGAAGGGCCCAGGATCTGAACTCGGCGTATCGCTCTACTGCCCGGTTATCGTGAAGTACCGTGACGAAAAAACAGACGGATCGGTTCGTCTTGAAGACGTTTTGAGATAAAAAATGGACTATAAAAAATATCTTTCGGCCGACACGGGATCGTTCATGCGCTCCCCTGTAAGGGAAATCTTCCGCAAGGTGGATCTCAACAGCATCTATTCCTTCGCGGGCGGTTACCCCTCGGCCGAGACCTTCCCGCTAGAGACTATAGAACGCCTTTCGGCCGAAGTTCTCCATAAATACGGGGCCAAAGCCCTTCAGTATGGAGCCACCCAGGGCGTTCCCGAACTGCGCGAAGCTATTTCGAAGCGCTACGACGTGCCCGTGGAGAATATCCAGATCACGACTTCGTCGCAGCAGGGCATAGACGTGTGTACCCGGGTACTTGTGGATCCCGGCGATGTGGTCCTGACAACCAACCCGACCTATCTGGGGGCCCTGCAGTCGTTCAAGAGCTACCGCGCGGAGGTGGTGGGGGTCGACCTGGCACCCTCGCTCGAGGCGGCCCGGTCCCGTCAGAGGCAGATCGACGACCTTTTGGCCGAAGGCCGGAGGATCAAGTTCTTCTACGCGATCCCCGACTTCCAGAACCCCAGCGGGCAGACGATGACGCTCGCCCAGCGCTCGGAACTGGTCGCCCTCGCGCGCAAGTACGACTTCCTCATCGTGGAGGACAGCCCCTACCGCGAGCTGCGCTACGAAGGCGAGCCGGTCGCGACCATCTATTCGCTGGCGCCCGAGCGGACGCTGCACCTGGGCAGTTTTTCGAAGATCATGGCGCCCGGATTCCGCCTGGGCTGGATTATCGGCGCGCCCGAACTGCTGGACCAGATTTATGTATGCAAGCAGGCGCTCGACCTGTGCCCGCCTATCATGGACCAGTATATGGCGGCTGAGTTTATGGCGGGCGGCGAGCTGGATAAAAATCTCGCCCATACCATTGAGCTCTATCGCGGCAAGCGCGACCACCTTCTGGGACTGCTCGAAAAGTATATGCCGGCGGGGGTGAGCTGGACGCATCCGGAGGGAGGGCTGTTTCTTTTCGTCACACTTCCGGAGAATTTCGACACAGTCGCGCTGTATGACCGCGCCCTGGCCGCTGGAGTCGCTTATGTAGCGGGATCGTTCTTCTATGTGGACGGTTCCCACAAAAATACCATGAGGCTCAATTTTTCGTTCCTCGACACGGAACGGATGGAGCCTGGGATTAAGTTACTTGCTTCTTTACTATGACTTTTTATCTCTATTCAGGCGCCGGGAACAATTTCGTCGTACTCGACGGGCGCGAAATAATCAGCGAAATGGAAAACGCCGCGAAATGCGACGGCGAGTGCAAGTGCGGCTGCCAGGACGGTGAACCACCCTGCAAGTGCGGGGAGCATGAACACGACTGCGGCTGCCATGGCCACGAAGAGAAGCACCACTGCTGCCACGGCGGCGGAGGCGGTTGCTGCGGCGGACATGGCTGGGAAGCCTACGTCCAGGATATGTGCGACCATTTCAAGACCGACGGCATGATGCTGCTTTTGCCTTCCGAGCGCTGCGATTTCGAGATGGCGTTCTTCAACCCCGACGGCACCGGCGGCATGATGTGCGGCAACGGCGGGCGCTGCATCGTGGCTTTCGCCGACTACCTCGGCATCAAGCCTTCCGACGGCAGGATTTATCATTTCGAGGCCGGTGACGGCCCCCACACCGGGGAGATTCTTTCCGTCACACCCGACCAGGCTGTCGACGGCGTCGTCAAGACCGTGCGCATCCGCATGACCGACGTCCATGTCTTCTGCCCCGTCCTGGACGGATGGTTCGTGGATACAGGTACACGCCATTTCGTGAAATTCGTCCCGGAAGTTGAGGGGCTGAATATGGACGAGGAGGGCAAGCGTTACCGCTGGGATCCGGTCTTCGCCCCCGTCGGCGCGAACGCCAATTTCGTCAAATCAGAGCCCGAACGGCTTGTGGTGCGCACCTTCGAGAAGGGCGTCGAGGGCGAGACACTCGCCTGCGGTACAGGAATAACGGCTAGCGCAATTGCATCATGGCTCGGCTCGGCCGGCGCGGACGGAGTCCCCCACGCCTGGCACGAGGAAAACGGCCGTATCGTCGTTCCCGTCCGCGCCAGGCAGGACGACCTGCAGGTAGAATTCAAGCCCGTCTACGCCGGCGAGACCATCGTCGGCTTCACCGACGTCTACCTCACCGGCCCCGCTCTCCTCTACGGCACAGAATAGGCTATTTTAAGTTTTTTTATACTACTCTGCCGAAAATTCAGCAGAGTAGTATAAAGTTTTGTATATTCGTTCAACTAAACTATATCGCTATGAACAACTCCATTCGTAATTTCTTCGCTCGTGCCGTCCAGCACGTTTACCAAAGATCAAAAGACAAGGGCGTTATCTTCTATGATGATGACGACAGGATTGTATTTTTCTGCATTGCATCTGTTTTGGCGAGAAAGTATAAGATTGTTGTTTTGGGGTTTTCTATTATGTTCACGCATTTTCACAAAGCTCTAATCGCAAAACTGAAGACGCTACTCTCCAAATTTATTCAAGACTTAACGTCGATATACGCTCGATCATATAACCATCAACACAATCGACACGGGGAACTCTTCCATCCTCGTTTCGGGAGCTCGTCTAAAAAGGATCCCAAAATCATCAGAACGACCCTGGCCTATGTCTATAATAATCACGTAGAAAAGGGATTGTGTAAACACCCAATTGAAGAGAGATGGTGTTTCCTTGCATATGCTCTCTCACCCAATCCCTTTTCCCCTCCCATCAATTATGAATCAATTTCTAAAAGATTTAAAAGCGCTTTAAGAATGGTTGACAAAAGAAGGGAAAACGAAGAGTATATTAAGTTTCGTGATCTCAGAAATATCAGACGGGGGCTTTCTGATGTGGAAAACAATCAACTTACAGACTACATTATATCGAAGTATATGTTTATTGATTTTCAGGCCGCAGCTGCATTCTATAACAGTTTCGAGGCGATGTTGAATTCATTTGACGCAAATTCGGGGTCAGAATGGGATCTTAATGAAGAATATGCCTCCTTTTCTGATAATGAATATGTCAAAATGGGGGATATCTTTAAGCGGAACAAATGGGAATATAAAACTGTATACTCCCTCCCAAAATGTGACAAAGAAAGAATTGCCAAAGAATTGTACTACAAATATGGAATCAACAACATGGCAATCAAAAAATACCTTCATCTATAAAAAGTTCATACTACTCTGCTGAAATTTCGGCAGAGTAGTATGAAAATTATGCTATCCGTTATTAAGCCGCCTTTAAAGATTCTCCTGAATAAACGCCAGAGCCTCAGAGGCGGGTAGGGCGTAGTTCTCTGGGTAGCAGTGGGTGAGGCCGGGGAGTTCTACGTACTTGCAGTTCTTCAGATACTGCGGATAGAGACGGGAGTCTCTCAAAAGATTGGGCATGTCGGCGTCGCCCTGAACGATCAGGACGGGGCCATCGTACACGCCTGTCCTTTCAAACACATCAATCTCGCGGGCGGCCCGGAAATAGTCGCGGCCGAACCAGCGGCCCCAGAAAAATGCGGAGTCAGGAATCTCCTCAATGTCAACCGAGGCGTCGAAGAACAAGCCGTTGACAGCATCGACATGGATGCAGGCAGCCGGGGCCAGCAGAACTGCGCACTTAACCTTCTTGCGACCCATATCACCCGCAAACACTCCGGCTACAAAGCCGCCCTGCGAGTGCCCGGCCACCGCAATGCGCTTGGAATCGACCCAGGGCAAACCTGCCACATAGTCGTATATGCGGTGCAGGTCCTCAATCTCGTTTTCTATCGTCATTCCGCTGAAACGGCCCTCGCTTTCGCCATGGCCGTTGAAATCGAACCTGACGGTGGCATATCCGTGCGCTAGCAGCGAGTCGTTGACAGCCATATTGTGCTTTTCCGAGCGCCAGCCTGTAAGGCCATGGCAGATGATCACAACAGGCACCTTGCGCGCCTGTACCATGGGACGCTGGACGTCGCCGACTAACTTACCTACCGAACCGTCTATGGTTTCGGTATAATTCAACTCAGGCCAAACCTTGGCCGGGCGCAAATAAAAATCAACGCCAGTGATAATAGAAACTACCACAAAGGCCAACAGAACGACCTTCCAAGGAATAGCGAGGGGACTTTTCATATGATATGCTTAATAATGATAAGAAATATCCATCCGCAAAGGATGAGTTTCATTCCCGTTGTTACTATAAAGCCTAAAAACGCACCGATGGAAGCCTTGAATGACTCCCAGACGCCGCGGTCCTCAAAGAGGAGTTCCGCTATAAACGCGCCCAGGATACTGCCCATAATCATTCCTATCGGAGTAAGGAACATTCCTACAAAAAGACCGATGATAGCGCCGGTCGCGGCCGCTTTGTGGCCGCCCAGGGCGCGGGTAAAGGTAGGCGGAAGGACATAGTCCAATACCGTCACGACGGTTGCCGCGACAAGGAATATAATCAAAGTCGTCGTTGAAACCGGATCATCTCCTTTAGCCAGATACTGAAGGAACAGTCCTACCCAACTGAGAGGCGGGCCGGGAATACCGGGCACGATACTGCCTATGATGCCCAACACCGCAAGGATGATGGCGAATATTTCCAATGTTGTCATTTTCTCTTGATGTTTGCACCGAGCGCATTGAGTCGCTCGTCAATGTTTTCATAACCACGGTCGATCTGCTCGATGTTCTCGATCTCGGAGGTTCCCTTCGCAGAGAGCGCCGCGAGGAGCATGGCGATACCGGCACGGATATCCGGCGAAGTCATGCGCCCTGCGCGGAGGCTGAAGTTGTGGTCGTGGCCGATTACAACCGCACGGTGAGGGTCGCAGAGGATGATCTGCGCGCCCATATCGATCAGCTTATCGACGAAGAACAGACGGCTCTCGAACATCTTCTGGTGGATGAGGACCGAACCCTTACACTGCGTCGCGACTACCAGCATCACGGACAGAAGGTCCGGGGTGAGGCCCGGCCATGGAGCATCTGCGATAGTCATAATCGAACCGTCGATGAACGAGTCGATAACGTAGGATTCCTGCGCGGGGATGTAGATGTCGTCGCCCCTCTGCTCGAGCTTGACTCCGAGGCGGCGGAAGCTTTCCGGGATGATGCCGAGTTCGTCGTAATGAACGTTCTTTATAGTCAGCGAGCTGCGAGTAATCGCGGCAAGGCCGATGAATGAGCCGACCTCGATCATGTCGGGCAGGATGACGTGCTGAGCGCCGCCGAGCTTCTCCACACCCGTGACCGTGATGAGGTTCGAGCCGATTCCCTCGATCCTCGCGCCCATCGCGACCAGCATCTTGCTGAGCTGCTGGACGTAAGGCTCGCAGGCCGCGTTGTAGATGGTGGTCGTGCCCTTAGCGAGGGTGGCCGCCATCACGATGTTGGCCGTACCGGTCACGGACGCCTCGTCGAGGAGCATGTAGCTGCCGCTCAGGCCCTTGGGCGCCGTAAGATGATACGCCTTCACGGCCGAATCATACACGTAGGACGCTCCGAGCTTGACGAAGCCTTCGATGTGGGTGTCGATTCTGCGGCGGCCGATCTTGTCTCCGCCGGGCTTGGGGAAGTAGGCCTCTCCATAGCGGGCGAGCAGCGGTCCCGAAATCATCACCGAGCCTCGAAGGGCCGCGCATTTCTTGACGAATTCCTGGCTGCGGATGTATTCGAGGTTGATGTCGGCTGCCTTGAAGGTGTAGTCGCCCTTCGCGTGGCGCGTGACCTCGACTCCCATGCCCTTGAGCAGGTCGATGAGATTGAGCGTATCGAGAATTTCGGGGACGTTTGACATCCTCACGGGCTCGGCGGTCAGAAGCACGGCGCTGAGCACTTCGAGCGCTTCATTCTTCGCGCCCTGGGGGGTGATTGAGCCGCTGAGCTTGCGGCCTCCTTCGATTATAAATGAACTCATAGTGGTTAGATGTGTTCTACTTCGGGATGGATCTCTATTCCGAATTTCGCGCGCACGGCGTCGATGACTTCCTGCTCAAGCGCGAGTATCTCTGCGGGAGCTGCCTCCCCGCTGGCGTTGACTATCACGAGCGGCTGCTTCTCGTAGACGGCCGCGCCTCCCCTTCGTACGCCCTTGAACCCGCACTGCTCGATCATCCATGCGGCCGGGACCTTCACGAACCCGCCTTCGAGCAGGAAGTAGGGCACGGTCTCATAGCCCGCTGCGATCTGGGCGAACTGCGCCGCGCTGACGACCGGATTCTTGAAGAAGCTGCCGGCGCTGCCGATCTCTTCGGGATCCGGGAGCTTCTCGCGGCGTATGCGGATGATCTCTTCGCGCACTTCGGTCGGGCTGGCCGGGGTACGGCCTTCGAATATCTTCTTCAGCGCCCCATAGTCGATGTGCGGCCTGGGGGTGCGGCTGAGTTTGAAAAGCACGCCGGTGATTATGTAGCGTCCCTTGACCTCCGGGTCCTTGAACAGCGAATCGCGATAGCCGTAGCGCAGTTCGTGGACCTTGAAGGCGGTTTTGTCGCGGCTCTGAAGGTCGAAACAGGTTACGCCGGCGATGACATCCTTCGCCTCGACTCCGTATGCGCCGATGTTCTGGACCGCGGCCGCGCCGACCGTTCCGGGAATCAGGGAGAGATTCTCCATGCCCCACAGACCGTCGGCGCAGGTTTTCGCGACCAGATCGTCCCATTTCACACCCGATCCCACGGCGAGTGGAACATCTTCCGCGCCTACGTCGAAATACTTGATGTAATTGATGCAGGAGCGCAGGACCGTCCCTTCGAAATCCTTTGTGAAAAGCAGGTTGGAGCCTTCGCCTATGCTGAGAAGCGGTTTAGGCAGGCTGTCGAAATCCAGGGATTTAAGGTCCTCGATAGTATCATATTCGATATAGCAGGCGCAGGACACCTTCATCCTGAAAGTGTTCTGCGCGCTGAGATCGTAATGTTCGGACCTTCTTATCATCGGGGGCTATTCTTTGACGGTAGATGCGAGGCAGAGCTCGTCCATCTGGACCTGATCTATCTTGCTCGGGGAGTCGATCATCACGTCGCGGCCTTGGTTGTTCTTCGGGAACGCGATGTAGTCGCGGATAGTTTCCTGGCCGCCGAAGAGGGCGCAGACGCGGTCGAAACCGAATGCCAGTCCTCCGTGGGGCGGAGCGCCGAACTTGAATGCGTTGATGATGAAGCCGAACTTGTATTCGGCGTCTTCCTTACTGATGCCGAGCACTTCGAACATGCGCTCCTGCATCGCGGCTTCGTGGATACGGATAGAGCCGCCGCCGAGCTCCGTGCCGTTCAGGACGAAGTCGTAGGCATTGGCGCAGACGCGCTCCAGGTCCTCTTTCTTATCGGAATAGAACCACTTTTCGTGCTCGGGTTTCGGAGCCGTGAACGGGTGGTGCATAGCGTAGAAACGGCCGTCTTCCTCGCTCCATTCGAGCAGAGGGAAGTCCACTATCCACAGCGGTGCGAAGACATGGGGGTCTCTGAGGCCGAGACGGTTGCCCATCTCTATACGCAGCACGCCGAGCTGGGTCTGGGTCTTGCGCTTAGGGCCGCAGAGGACGAGGATGAGGTCGCCCGTCTTGGCTTGCAGGTTGTCTGCGATTGCTTTGAGCTGCTCGGGGGTATAGAATTTATCTACGCTGGACTTGATTGTTCCGTCGGGGTTGAGCTTGATGTAGACCAGTCCCTTTGCACCGACCTGAGGGCGTTTGACCCATTCGGTGAGCTCGTCGAGCTGTTTGCGGGTATACTCAGCGCAGCCCTCGGCGTTGATGGCGCCTACATATTCGGCGCTGTCGAAGACGGTGAAGCCTACGCCCTGAGTCAGTTTGGTGATTTCGTGGATCTTCATTCCGAAGCGGATGTCCGGCTTATCGGAACCGTAGTTATCCATAGCGTCGTACCAGCTCATACGGGGCAGGGGGGTAGGGATATCTACTCCGATTGCGTTCTTGAACATCTGGCGCATCATACCCTCGAAGGTATTCAGAACGTCTTCCTGCTGGACGAACGACATCTCGCAGTCTATCTGCGTAAACTCGGGCTGACGGTCTGCGCGGAGGTCTTCGTCGCGGAAGCACCTAACAATCTGGAAGTAACGGTCATAGCCCGCGACCATCAGAAGCTGCTTGAAGGTCTGGGGGCTCTGAGGCAGGGCATAGAACTGACCGGGGTTCATCCTGGAAGGAACTACGAAGTCGCGGGCTCCTTCGGGAGTAGACTTGATAAGATAAGGAGTCTCGATCTCCATAAATCCCTGGCCATCAAGATAAGTCCTGATCTCCTGGGCGAGGCGATGGCGGAGAGCCAGTGCGCGCTGGAGCGGCGGCCTGCGGAGGTCCAGATAGCGGTACTTGGCGCGCAGATCCTCTCCGCCGTCGCTGTTCTCCTCGATAGTGAAGGGAGGAGTTACTGACTTATTGAGTATGTTGATGCTTTCGACTTTGATCTCGATTTCTCCCGTAGGAATCTTCGGGTTCTTGCTCTGGCGCTCCAGAACCTCTCCTGTCACCTGGATTACGAACTCGCGGCCGAGCGACTCGGCTGTCTCTACGAGCTTAGAGTCTGCGGCGCCGTCTATTACGAGCTGGGTGATTCCATAGCGGTCGCGAAGGTCGATGAAGGTCATACCTCCAAGTTTGCGGGATTTCTGAACCCATCCCGCGAGGGTAACTGTTTTACCTTTGTCGGCGAGCCTTAATTCGCCGCAAGTTTTGGTTCTATACATATATAATATTGTGTTTGCTTTCAGTTTTACGCCCCGGTTCGGGCCCTGGACGTGTCCAGTCTCCAAATTTAGCAATTATTTAGCAAAACACCACCAGGCAGCCCCTTTTGTAAAAAGTTGATACTACTCTGCTGAATTCTCAGCAGAGTAGTATGAAAATTTCACTAACTTCGCCCATATATGGCAAAAAAGAAGCGTAAACAGCCGAAGAAACCGCCAACTGCGGTGATAGTTATCGTTATTCTGCTGGTCATCGCAGCGGTGGTATACCTGTATACCGTGCCGCGCGAGAAGTGGCCCGAGCCGGTCCGCGCGGAAGTCGAGCGGGTCGAGGGCGACTGGGGGATCAAAATCGGCAAGCAGGCCGAGTCCACGGCAACCGTCGCCGCCGCCCAGCCCGAGGAGCCCGCGGCCGCCGCCCCGGCGAAGGGCGTTTCTTCCTCCGGACCCACTCCCCGCTTCCTCGAGTTGCCTTCGGGCGGCAACTCTGGTCTTACCCACTGGGCCACCATGGGCGGCCGGCGCCAGCGCAACTACACCATGCTCTATGATCCGTCGGTCTACGCCTCTTATTGGGTGGCCTACCCCCTCTGCGCAGCGCATCTCGGCTCCGGGCGGACTGAGACATGGGCATATGACCCCGACGTCGCTGTCGACAAGCAGACGAAGGTGAGTTCGGGCAGCTACGGTGTCAACTGCAAGGGCGACCTCTACGAGTCGAACTATTACGCTCGCGGCCACCAGATCCCGAACGCCGACCGCAACGGCAACGAGGAGATGATGGCCCAGACATACTACTCGACCAATATGACCCCTCAGATCCAGAACGGCTTCAACGGAGGAATCTGGGCAAAGCTCGAAGCGGGAGTCCGCGGAATGGTCCCCGTTGGAGACACCCTCTACATCGTTACCGGCGCGGCCTTCCGGAAGAAAGGCGGCAACGAACAGGTCCAGAACATAGTCAGCACCCGCGACGGAAAGACCCTCCCGGTCCCGAACTACTACTGGAAAGCTGTTCTGAAAGTCAAGCGCGACGCTTCAGGCGCCATCACCGACGCCCAGACCATCGGCTTCTGGCTGCCCCACAAAGAGTTCAAGAAGACTCCATACACCGACTTCACCGTCAGTGTCGACCAGATCGAATCCTGGACCGGCTTCGACATGTTCCCCGCTCTGCCCGACCCCATCGAATCCCGCTGCGAGTCCAACACCTCCCTCCCCACCTTCGAGTCCTTCTAATCACACCCTCCTCCCATCTTCTTCCACCTTGCGCGCCTTGGTGTGTAAAACCGCCCAAATCACACACTAACCCCGCCTCCGGACGAGGACTCCCTCGCGCGGGACTCGTCTCGCAAGTCAATGACTTGCTCGCTCGGACCCTTAGCTAAGCATAGTGAGTCGCCATCAGGCGACCGGCCGGGCCGGGTATTTGACGAAGACAAATACGGAAAGGCGGAAAGGCCGCAAGGGGTATCGGGGGATGCGTCATCCCCCGCATGATA
>JAGCVW010000024.1 GCA_017962165.1 Bacteroidales bacterium
ATCCTCTTTATGCGCAGAATCCACAGGAGAAGGCGTGGAAACCATCCTGTCACACCCCACCATCACCAAGATGATGGAGACCATTTCCCAGATATTCCGTTGCGGCCTGTGCTTCATGAGAAAAGTCGATGCACAAATATATGAAAAAATACCAGTAATGTATGGTTGGGAAGAATTCTGTTGTGCAAATGTCGTGCAAAAGACAAACAATAATCCGCAACCGATTCTGTGTGAATTAGTTGCGGATTAACCAGGTGCCTCGGGCGGGAATCGAACCCGCACGGCCTTTTCGGGCCAAGGGATTTTCTTGCCACTATGGCTTTCGCCACCATCACTGTTTGTGGTCTGGACTATTCCTTCACCATGGGGCTCTGCCCGTTAGGTGTGCCGTGTCTAGTCTCTGCACCTTCCTCTTTTCAAAGGCTTGGCTCAAGATTGCCTTCGGCTTTGTCCGTTAAGGTTTCCTTGAATTTACGGCATTCTACATCTCTCCTTTCGGAAAGTGCACTCAAATTGTGTCTAAGTCCCTCGTGTCTACCATTCCACCACCAAGGCTTTGCGATGCGGGGCGGGGAGCTGGCGGGCAAGCCGCCGGCGCGCCTCGAAACGCGACTGCAAAAATAGTAAAAAAACCTAACTCGGCAATCTGAACACATATCTGGTTGGTAAGATGTCCCATTTTCGGGGACATCTTATGCGAAAAACCCCAAAAATGCGCAAGGAATGGCAACCGTGCATACCTGGCGCGAAAAAGTACCAGGTATGAGCGTTTTGGGCCGTTTTTGCGCACACCTGGTATGATCTGCGACCAGGTATGCACGCTTGCGGGTAAAATGCAGGAGGTCTGCCAAAAAACAGCAGACCTCCCACGCCTTGACGGGAAAAATTCGACTACTCCCCGTAAAAAAGGGGGGAGAAGTCCAAAAAATCCTAGAAATACCGACGTTCGTGCTTGACCTGGGCCAGGAATATGAAGAGCATCACGGTGAAGGACAGCATCGAGGAGCCGCCGTAGGAGATAAACGGCAGGGGAATGCCGATGACGGGCATCAAACCGATGGTCATGCCGATATTGATCATCATGTGCATGAAGAAGCAGCCGGCGAGGCAGTAGCCGTAGATGCGGGTGAAGGGCTCGCGGCAGCCCTCCGCGTCGGTCAGGATACGCCCGATCAAAAATACGTAGAGCAATATCACAAATGCGCAGCCGACAAAGCCGAACTCCTCGCCTATAGTGCAGAAAATGAAATCTGTGCTCTGCTCGGGAACGAATCCGTAAGAAGTCTGCGTTCCCTGAAGGTATCCCTTGCCGAGCAGACCGCCCGAGCCGATTGCGATCATCGACTGGTTGACATTGTACCCGGCGCCCATAGGATCCTCCTTCATTCCCAGCAGCACCTCGATGCGAGTCTGCTGGTGGGGCTTAAGGACATGGTTGAAGACCAGCGAGGTCGACATTATCATCAGCGACCCCACGACCGCCGCCACAATCAGCGTCCAGATAAAATCCCTTCGTGCAACAATCCCACGGACGCGCCGCCGCACGACAAGGAAATACACTCCCAGCGACAAAAACAGCAGCGCGAACGACACCCAGAGAGGGAAGCGTATGGAAGTGACGAACAGCACGATAAACGCGAACATGAACACCAGCCACCAGCCTGACATGCCCTCGCGGTAAAGCATGAACACATACCCAACGTACACGAGCAACGTGCCGGTTTCGCCGCCGGCGAGGATGAGCGCGGCCGGGATGCCGACCACGACGAGCACCATCGCGAGGTCGCGGAACCGGCCGAGCCTGAAGCCGGGCGTGCGGAGGAAATGTGCGAGCACGAGTGAGGTCGTAATCTTCGACAGCTCGCACGGCTGGAAACTCACCGGCCCCAGATGGAACCACGACCGCGAGCCGTTGACTTCGGAGCCGAAAACCAGCACCAGCCCGAGCAGCAGCGCTACGAACAGCCATGCCGGCAGGGCGAACTCCTCCCAGATGTACGGCTTGATGAAAAACAGTATCACGGCTCCAATAGCCAGCGAGATTCCCATCCATAGCAACTGCTTGCCGCTGCGGGCGGCCAGCGAGAACGCGGACACACCCTCGGCCGAATGGGAGGACGAGTACACGCTCAGCCATCCGATCACGACGAGCGCGAGCCAGCATCCGACCAGATGCCAGTCTATCGTCTGCACGAGGCTTCTTTGTACTCTGCCGTCCATTACTCTTTAACCTTTATCCATTCCCGCAGCCACTTGCGCTCGGGCGAGATCTCACCGTTCAGATATCTCTCAATGAGGAGCGAGGCGATGGGCGCGGCAGTCGAGCCGCCCCAGCCCCCGTTCTCCACATACGCGGCCACGGCGATCTGCGGGTCCTCGCGGGGCGCGAAGCAGATAAAGACCGAATGGTCGTCGCCATGGGGGTTCTGGGCAGTACCGGTCTTTCCGCAGATGTCCAGCCCGCGAACCCGCGCAAGCGTGGCCGTGGAGCCGTCGGCGACCGTCATGTTCACTGCCTGCCACATGCCCTCGACCGTATACTCGAAGTAGCGGGGGTCAATTCCGGTTTCATGACGTTCGTCAGCTGGCGTGTCTGCAAGCATGTGGGGAGTGTAATACCACCCCCGATTCGCCAGGATCGCGGCGAGGTTGGCGATCTGCAGCGGGGTGGCACCAATCTCACCCTGGCCGATGGACAGCGACACTATCGAGGAGTGCTTCCAGTGGCCGCGGCCGTAAATCTTGTCGTAATACGCCGAAGTCGGGATCGTGCCTCCGAGTTCTCCTGGGTAGTCCGTTCCCAGCTTCGACCCGAAGCCGAAAGCGCGTACATATGACTCCCACTGGTCGAAAGCTTCGGCCGTGGACTCGTACCTGCGGTTCTCCAGAACGTTCTTGAACACGTTGCAGAAGTAAGAGTTGCACGACATCCTCACCGCTTCGGTGAAGTTAAGCGGAGAGCGGTGTTCATGGCAACCGAGCTTCTTCCCGGGAGCGTAAACATATCCGCGCGAGCATCCGTACTGGGTGCGCGGAGTCAGCACGCCTTCCTGCATGCCGATGAGTCCGCAGACCAGCTTGAAAACTGATCCGGGAGGGTAACTGGCCTGCACAGCCCTGTTGAACAGGGGCTTCCCAGGGTCGCGCGTAAGTTCATCGAAGTGGCTGCCCATGTCTGTCAGGACATCCACGTCTATGCCCGGGCTGGACACGAGCGCGAGTATCTCTCCGGTCGAAGGCTCTATCGCGATAAGCGAGCCGGTGCGGCCCGACATCAGTTCCTGACCGTACTGCTGGAGATGGGCGTCGATAGTCGTAACAATGTCGCGACCCGGCACGGCGAGTTTATCGTCCGCACCCTCGTTGTAAGCGGTCAGAACGCGGTTTCGCGAGTCGCGAAGATAAATATGATACCCCTTCTCGCCACGGAGTTCCTCCTCGCGCGCGGCTTCCAGGCCTGTCCGGCCAACATTGTCTCCGCTTTTGTATTCCGGGTGTTTCCTGATATAATCGGCATCAACTTCTGAAACGTATCCCAGCAGGTTTCCTCCCGCATTGAAGGGATACATTCTCTCGGTGCGTATCTGCCCGCGGAAACCGGGGAAGCGGTACTCCACTTCGCTGAAGCGCATGTAGGCGTCTTCGTCGACATGTTTCAAAAACACAAGCGTCTTGAAGCCGATGCGTGTGCGGTAGCTCTTATAATAAGCCATCCTCTCCCTGATGAACTCAGCGTCGACCCCCAGTACGCGCGCCAGTCCGAGGGTGTCGAAGGCGGACACCTCCCGCGGGGTCACCAGGATGTCGTAGGTGGCCTTGTTGCCTACCAGCACCTCGCCTCCACGGTCGTAGATGACCCCGCGGGGAGGGTAGATAGTCTCGTAGACGATGGAGTTGTTCAGCGCGTCGGTTTTGTACTTGCTGTTGACTATCTGGATATAGAACAGCCTTCCGAGCAGCAACGCCGCGGCTATCGCAAGACCTATCCTAATCTTGCCATATTTGCGGCTGCTGTCCATGGCTATCTGTTCTGTCCGAAGATGAAATTGCCCAGAAGCACACAAAGAAGCGCGCTCACGCCGGTCGAGAGGAGGGTGCGGACGGCATTGAACCAGAACGGGCGAGTCCCGGCCGAATCAACCCAGACATAGAGCCCGAAGAACAGGAGGCAGGCCAGCACCATAGTCAGGGCCTGTTCGGCCGCGGCCTGACGGGCGATGGGGGAGATGTCGCGTTCGGTAAGGATCTCCTCGCCCGACACCAGACGGAGCAACGGCAGACGCAGCAGCGCGAGCGGCAGCAGGGTGCAGCTCGTAAGGCCGAGGGTGCCTCCGCCCACGAAGTCCACGACGAAGCCGGCGACAAAGGCGAGGCCAAGGGCGGCCGGCGTACCGTAGCGCGGCGGAAGGCTGACTATCAGCAGCGGCAGCATGCTGATCAGCACGTACTGCGAGAACAGGAAGTAGTTGCTGATGAGCGCCTGCGCCAGACACAGGATCGCAAAAACAATGAAATAACGGCCGTTCTTCATCGCTGCTCCTCCTCTGCTTTCTGTTCGAGCGCCTCGATGGCCGCAAGGTTGCGGTTGCGCACCACGGTCACATAGTCAAGCGCGCGGAAGTCCTGCAAAAGCTCTACCTCCACGTCCTGGGCCGCGCCGCTTCTTGTGCTCGATCCCATGACCACCCCTACCGGAATCTCGGCGGGGAAGATGGCGGAATAACCGCTGGTCCACAGCGTATCGCCCACCTCGGCCCTGTATCCGAGCGGGATTCCGCTCAGGACCGCGCCGCGCGACGACCTGCCGTCCCACGAAAGTGGGCCGGCCACTCCGTCGCGCCCTATCCGGACGCTGACATGCATGTTCGGGTTCATGAGGGTCCTGCCGTAGGCGAGATAGTCGTCGGCAGCGTCGATAACGCCCACGACACCTTCGCTGGTAACTACTCCGCAGTCGGGGCCTACGCCGTCGAGCAGACCTTTGTCCACGATGATGTAGTTGCGCTGCGACTTGGTGCCCATCTTCACGATATGGGCGAAAATGTAATCGAAAGAATCGTCGGCCGGCAGAGCCTTCGAAAGATACTGTTCGCTGTTTTCGAGTTCACGGTATTTGCGCAGCTCCTCTCCCAGGCGGGCGTTCTCCTCCTGGAGCAGCCGGTTGCGCGAGCCGAGCTGGAAATAGCCGGCTACGCGCCTGCCGCCGCCCCAGAGCCAGCCCGCCACACGGTGCGAGCTGCGGTTGAGCCAGATGTCCTGGAGCACGGACGAACTGTGCAACATAGCGATGGCAGCAACCTCCAGTATGATGAAGATTGCTGCCGAAACGAGTAACGAGGATGATTTCCTGCCCCTGCCCGGCATTAACGCATAAGGAATTTGTAGCGGTCTGTGTTCTTGATCGCCTTGTTTGTTCCTCTTGCTACTGCATGGAGCGGATCCTCCGCCACGATGAAGTTGATGTTGACCTTATCGGTAAGCCTCTTTGCAAGGCCGCGCAGCAGGGCGCCGCCGCCGGAGAGGTAGATTCCGTTCTCAACAATATCGGAATAGAGCTCCGGAGGGGTCATTTCGAGGACATGGAGGATAGAGGTCTCGATCTTGGCGATGGATTTGTCGAGGCAGTGAGCTATTTCCTGATATGTGATGCGCGCCTCGACGGGGTGGGCCGTCATGAGGTTTGGTCCCTTGATCACGATAGGCTCCGGTTCGTCGTCAAGCTCCGTAATCACTGCGCCCACCGCCACCTTGATCTGCTCGGCGGTAACCTCGCCGACCTTGATGTTGTGCTGCTGGCGCAGGTAATACATGATGTCGTTAGTGAACACGTCTCCCGCAGTACGTATGCTGTCCTGCTCCACGAGTCCGCCGAGCGAAATCACCGCGATTTCGGTAGTTCCGCCGCCGATATCGACGACCATGTTGCCCTTCGGGGCCTCCACGTCAAGCCCGATTCCGAGGGCGGCGGCCATGGGCTCGAAGACCAGATATACATCGCGTCCGCCGGCGTGCTCGGTACTGTCACGCACAGCCCTGATCTCGACTTCGGTACTGCCCGAAGGAATGCCGATCACCACCTTCAGGTTCGGGGCGAAGAGGTGTCTCTTGCCTCCTACCTGCTTGATGAAGCCCCTGATCATCAGCTCCGCGGCGTTGAAGTCGGCGATAACGCCGTCTTTCAGCGGGCGGACTGTCTTTATTCCGGGGTTTGTACGCTCGTGCATGAGCTTGGCCTGGTGGCCTATTGCGAGGCACTTGCCGGAGGCGACATCCACCGCGACGATACTCGGTTCGTCGAGGACTATCTGTCCGTTCTGGTAGATGACGGTGTTGGCTGTGCCGAGGTCTATAGCCAATTCCTGGCTAAGAAAAGAAAATGCCATTGTCAGTATGTGTTAATCCTTACAAAAATAACTAATTTTGCAGCATAATGGCAAAAAAAGTTTACGGAGTTTTCGTGGCCGGCGGAAGCGGCGTCAGGATGGGAAGCGAGGTGCCAAAGCAGTTCCTGGAACTGGGCGGACGCCCCATCCTCCAGCAGTCCATCATGAAGTTCATCGCCGCCTGCCCTGACCTGGTCCCGGTGGTGGCGCTGCCCGCGGACCACATTCCTACATGGAAACGCCTCTGCGTCGAGAACCGCTTCGATCTTCCGCAGATAATCGTGGAAGGCGGAATCACCCGCTTCCACTCCGTCAGGAACGCCCTTGAGAAGGTCCCAGACGGAGCAATCGTCCTCATCCACGACGGCGTGCGCCCGCTCGTGAGCACCGAACTCATAAAACAGGTTCTGGAGGTTTCGGCAGAAGAGCGCAACGTTATCCCCGTCTGCCCCGTAACCGATACCCTCAAGAGCCTTGTCCCTGCAGGGGACGGAACCCTTACGGCCAGCGGCGCCCCCGACCCTTCCCGCGAAGGCCTCTACGGAGCCCAGACTCCCCAGCTTTTCCTTTCGGAGCAAATCAGGAAGGCCTACAAAACGGGCTACAACTCTAACTTCACCGACGATGCGTCGGTGGCCCGGGCCGCAAAAATACCTCTCACCTATATCGAAGGAGAGAGGTACAATATCAAGATTACTACCCCGGAGGATCTTGAGCTGGCCGGGAAACTATTTTGATTTCTTGACCCAGACCTGCCTCTGGAACGGCTCGCTGAGCGAGATCATGGTCTCGGTGGACTCGACTGCCGGTATCTTCTGGATGGCGTTGAGGACGACCCCCATGAGGTGGTCGAAATCCGAGCAGTAGAGTTTTATCAGCATCGATGAATGACCTGTGATGAAGTGGCACTCCACCACTTCCGGGATCTTTTTGAGGGCCGCGATGACATCGTTGTACTTGTTGGCCTCGGAAATGTTCAGCATGATGAATGCGCAGACGGGGAAGCCCAGCGTCTCGGGCTTGACTCTTGCCGAGAAACCGGTGATGATCCCTGCATCTTCGAGCTTCTTCACCCTCTGGTGGATAGCTGCGCCGGAAACTCCGCACTCGCGCGCAATCTCAAGGAAGGGCATCCTCGCGTCCTTGACCAGGAACGACAGGATCTTCCTGTCCATTTCATCGATTTTGTAGTCTGTGCTCATATGTTACCTTCTTTTGGAGAATCTGCGCCTGCCCTGGGTGGGGCCCGATGAGGAGACTATCTTCCTGGCTTCCTCTTCGGTAAGGTCTTCGGCCTTAGTCCCGCGGGGGAGTTTGTAGTTCTTTCCGTCTGCCTTGAGATAGGGGCCGTAGCGGCCGTTCATGACCGAGATGCCGCCCGGGAATTCACGCAGGACCTGGTTCTGGGCTGCCTTTCCGAGTTCGGTGTCTATAAGCGAAATGCACTTTTCGAGGGTGACGGTCAGAGGGTCCGCGCTGCGGGGAAGTCCGACATTCTTGTCGCCGTATTTCAGGTATGGCCCGAAACGGCCTTTGGTCGCAATGATCTCAATTCCTTCATACTCGCCTACCTTGCGGGGGAGGGCAAGCAACTTCAGCGCATCCTCGAGGGTGACGCTTTCGATGAGCATGCCGGCGGGCAGCGATGCGAACACACGGTCTTCACCGTCGCCCTTCTGCACGAACGGGCCGAACTGGCCGAGTTTTGCGACGACCATTCTGCCGTCCGACGGGTCGATGCCGATTTCGCGCTCGATCTTCATGTACTGCTTGTCGCTGACAGCGACTTCCACCTGGGAGTGGAAGGGCGAATAGAAGTCGGCGATGCATTTGTGCCAGTCCTTCTTGCCGGCGGCCACTTCGTCGAAGGAGGTCTCCACGTTGGCAGTGAAGCCGTAGTCGAGTATCTCTGCGAAATTGTCCACGAGGTAGTCCGTTACCACCATTCCGATTTCGGTGGGGAGGAGTTTGCCCTTGTCGGCTCCGACCGTCTCGTTCCACTTCGTTTCGGTGATATGGTCGGCCTTCAGGGTAAGGTTCACGACCGGGACCAGTTCGCCGCGCTTGTCGCCCTTGACAAGGTATCCGCGCTCGGTAGTGAGGGTAGTGATAGTAGGGGCGTAGGTCGACGGGCGGCCGATGCCGAGCTCCTCGAGCTTGCGCACGAGAGTCGGCTCGGAGTAGCGCATCGGCGCCTGGGTGAACTTGCAGGTGGCTTCTGCGACCCTGAGCGTGAGTTCCTGACCTATCGTCATGGGAGGCATCGAAGCGAGTTCTTCATCGTCGGATTCGTCGTCGGTACCTTCCTTGTAGATTTTCAGGAAACCGTCGAAGAGAATCTCGGCCGCCTGGACCGCGTACTTCTCCGCGCGCTTGTCGATGCCGATGGTAACTGCCGTATTCATAACCTTCGCCTCGGCCATCTGGCATGCTACCGTCCTCTTCCAGATAAGGTTGTAGAGCTTCTGCTCCTGAGGAGTGCCGTTTATCGCGGTATTCTCGATGTAGGTCGGGCGTATGGCTTCATGGGCCTCCTGCGCGCCCTTGGAATGGGTTTTATACTGTCTGGGGTGGGAATACTCCTCGCCGAAATTATCGACGATGAACTTCTTTGCCGTATTAACCGCGAGGCTCGAGAGGTTGGTCGAGTCGGTTCTCATGTAGGTGATGAGTCCGCGCTCGTACAGGCTTTGGGCTATCCTCATAGTCTGGCTCACGGCGAAGCGGAGCTTGCGTCCGGCTTCCTGCTGGAGGGTGGAGGTAGTGAAGGGCGCCGCAGGGATGCGAATCCCTTCCTTGCTCTCGATTCCTTCTACAGTGTAGCGCGCGCCCATGCATTCGGCAAGGAAAGTATGGGCGGCCATTTGGGTGCCGAATTTCTTGTCCAACGACCCGCGCACCTTGCTGCGGCCCACCGCGAACTCGGCGTCCACCCGGTAGAACGGCTTGGGCCTGAAGGCCATGATTTCTTTCTCACGGTCCACGGTCAGCCTGAGGGCGACGGACTGCACGCGGCCTGCCGAAAGGCCGCGGCGGATCTTGCGCCACAGCACCGGCGAGAGCTCATAGCCGACGAGGCGGTCGAGCACGCGGCGGGCCTGCTGCGCGTTTACGAGGTTCATGTCCACCGTCCTCGGATGCTCGATTGCTTCGAGGATGGCGGTCTTGGTTATTTCATGGAAAGTAATTCTCCTGGTCTTCGCGGGGTCAAGGCCCAGGGCCTCGGTAAGATGCCACGAAATGGCTTCTCCCTCGCGGTCTTCATCGGACGCGAGCCATACCATGTCCGCCGCGTCGGCAAGTTTCTTGAGCTCGGCCACCGTCCGCTTTTTATCGGCCGGCACTACGTACTCGGGGGTGAAGTTGTTGTTCAGGTCTACTCCCAGCTCCTTTTCCTGAAGGTCCCGGATATGGCCTTTGGATGAAACCACCTTGTAGCCCGCTCCAAGAAACTTCTGGATTGTCGCCGCTTTGTGCGGGGACTCAACGATCACTAAATTCATACTGCAAAGAAAATCACAATTAAGGGATTTTTCAAAAATTAATGAGTATTTTTGCTCCGTTATGGAAGTTCGTACCCGCAAAAGAATAGTATTCTGGTTCTGGTTCATCCTGGCGGCTCCGTTCGTGTTGGTGTTCGGCCTGCTTGCCTCCGTGTGGTATTTCGCCGAGATTCCCTCGTTCGAGGAACTCGAGCATCCTAACAACAATCTGGCGACCCAGCTGATCTCCTCCGACGGAGTGGTGATCAGCACCTTCCATATCGAGAACAGGACATACGTTACTTACGAAGATATCTCGCCTAACGTAATCCACGCCGCGATCTCTACAGAAGACGTGCGCTTCTACCGCCACTGCGGAATAGACTTCAAGGGCCTCGGCCGCGTGTTCTTCAAGACCCTCCTGATGCGCGATTCGAGCCAGGGCGGCGGCAGTACTATCACCCAGCAGCTCGCCAAGACCCTCTACCCGCGCGTCGAGAATGCCAGCCGGAACCCCATCGTGAAGGCCTCTACCATGGTCTGGATAAAGCTCAAGGAGTGGATAACGGCCGTGAAGCTCGAGCGCAACTACACCAAGGACGAGATCGTGGCCATGTACCTGAATTCCATCTTCTTCGGCAGCAGCGCCTACGGAATCAAGTCGGCCTCGGAGACCTTCTTCTCGAAGAGCCCGGCCGAGCTCAACGTCCAGGAAGCCGCGATGCTGGTCGGCATGGTCAACAAACCTACGCGCTACAACCCAGTGCTCCACTACGACCTCGCCATGAGCCGCCGCAATTTCGTGCTCGGCCAGATGGAGAAGGCCGGATATCTTACCGAGGAACAGAAGGCCGAGGCGCAGGCGACCCCCATCGAGCTCCGCTATCAGGTCAAGGACCATAACGCAGGCCTGGCGCCCTATTTCCGCGACATGATACGCCGCGAGATGAACGCCTCCGAGCCTAAACGCAGCGACTATCTCTATGAGGAAGAATATGTGGCGGATACTATCCGCTGGGCCCACGACGCCTTTTACGGCTGGCTTACCAAGTACCGCAAGGCCAACGGCGAGAAGTACAACCTCGACCGTGACGGTCTCCGCATATATGTAACGATCGACTCGCGTCTCCAGCGCTATGCCGAGGAAGCGGTGGCCGAGCAGCTCGGTAAATATCTCCAGCCTCAGTTCCGCAAGGAGATGAAGACCCGCAAGCGCCCGCCGTTCCCCGACGACATGGAGAACAGCACCTACAATATCCTGATGGGCCAGGCCCGCAAGTGGAGCGACCGCTACAGGACCCAGAAGAAGGCTGGCGTGCCCGAGAAGGAAATCCTGGCTCAGTTCTCCGTCAAGACGCCCATGCGCGTGTTCGCATGGAACGAAAAGGGCTACGCAGATACCCTGATGACCCCGGACGACTCGATCAAGTACTACAAGTCGATTCTTCGTGCCGCTTTCATGGCCATCGAACCCGGAACCGGCCACGTCAAGGCCTACGTCGGTGGCCCGAACTACCGCTACTTCAAGTACGACAACGTCCGCCAGGGCAAGAGGCAGGTCGGTTCGACCATCAAGCCGTTCCTGTATACCCTGGCCATGCAGGAGGGCATGACCCCCTGCGACCGCGTGGTCAACATGCCGCAGACGTTCATCGTCGGCGACGAAACCTGGACCCCGCGCAGCACCGACCGCGACGAATGGATAGGGAAGACCGTCACCCTAAAGTGGGGCCTTACCCACAGCTCGAACAACATCTCGGCCTACCTGATGAGGCAGTTCGGCCCCTCGGCCATGGTCAAGATGATGAAGAAGATGGGCATCAAGTCCCACATCGACGAAGTCTACTCGCTCTGCGCCGGCTCGGCCGACCTGCCGATTTGCGAGATGGTCGCGGCCTTCAACACCTTCCCTTCGAAGGGAGTGTATTCCGAGCCCATGTTCGTCACCCGCATCGAAGATGCCGACGGCAACCTGATTACCGACTTCGGCGGCAAGGGCACGGAGGCCATAAGCGCCAACACCGCATACCTGATGGTCAACCTCATGCAGGGCGTCGTGAACCATGGAACCGGAAGCCGTCTGCGCTCGCGCTTTGGACTCAGGGGCGAGATGGCCGGCAAGACCGGGACTACCAACGACAACTCCGACGGTTGGTTCATAGGTTACACGCCTAAGATCACGGCCGGCGTCTGGGTGGGCGGAGAGGACAGGATGGTCCACTTCAAGGAGCTCGCCCAGGGAAGCGGTTCCGCTACGGCCCTCCCGATCTGGGGCATCTTCATGAAGAAGTGCCTGGCAGACCCTACGCTTGGCTACAGCGAGTACGACCGCTTCGAGGCTCCGGGCGGAATGACCCTTGACCTCAGCTGCACCGGCGGCGATATCGAGACCGAGGAGGAGGAAGTGGAGCCGGTGGCGGAAGAGACAGGATTCTTCGACTAGGCGATGGTATTCGACTACAAAGGGGTTAAGGTTTTTTACGAGATCAGCGGCGAGGGCTCTGACCTTCTGCTTCTCCACGGCTGGGGCTGTACCCATTCGATTTTCGATCCTTTTGTAGGGGAACTATCGCGTCGGCATCGTGTTATCGTTTTGGATTTCCCTGGTTTCGGGGAGTCCGACGAGCCGCCTGTAGTCTGGGGCGTTTATGAATATGAGGAGATGCTGGAGGCTTTCTGCGCCGCTGTCGGGGTGGTTAAGCCGTCTGTTATTTGTCATTCTTTCGGAGGTCGCGTCGCTATTGTTTTTGCTTCCAAGTGTGAGGTGTCGCGCATGATGCTGGTCGGTGCGGCCGGGATCAAGCCTCGCAGGTCTTTGGGATATTATATTAAAGTATATAAATACAAGATTGCGAAATGGTGGATCCTGAAGGTTTTGAGGGATCCCGAACGCTTTGAGCGCATGCGCGCAGGCCGCGGATCCGCGGACTACGCCGCCGCTTCGCCCATGATGAAGGCAGTGCTGTCGAAGACCGTCAATCAGGATCTGCGTAAGTTGCTGCCCTCGATTAAGGTCCCTGTAATTCTGTTCTGGGGCACTGCCGATACCGCTACCCCTCTGGCTGACGCTCAACTGATGTCGAGGCTTCTGCCCGACGCCGGACTGATCACAGTCAAGGGCGGGACCCATTTTTCGTTCCTGGAAGATCCGGGGTTGTTCAAGTCCGTTGCCGCTAATTTCCTGAAATGATGACTGCGCTTATTGTTACATTCATTGTGATTTGGATTGCGGCATGGGTGCTGTACTTGCGGTTCTACCTGCAGATGTTCCAGCAGAACTCCAACAGGCGCGACCGCTTCCTGCTGTGGCTGAAGGACAATCCTTATCCCAGGCTGTTCGGCAAGTCGAAGGTGAAGTTCGTTTTCACTCCGCGAATGATGAGGCTGACTTTCACTGCGACTCTGGTGGCGGTTGCGCTGACTTTGGCTCCGTTTTTCTTCGGAGTGTTCTGGCTGTCGGCGCTTGTGATTCTTTTGTGCCCGTTCGTCCTTTGTATGGCAGACTGGCTGAACAGCCCTGTCGAGAAGGCCATCAATAACTGGTATATCAAGGATGCGAGGCGTATCCTTGCCGCGCATACGGGGCTGACGGTTATCGGCGTAACCGGCAGTTTCGGCAAGACCAGCACTAAGAATTATCTGTATAGAATCCTCAGCGAAAAGTACAATGTCCTGATGACCCCCGGGAACTACAACACTACCCTTGGAGTCGTCCGTACGATACGCGAAAAACTGGAACCCTTCCATCAGGTGTTCATCTGCGAGATGGGCGCGAAAGAGGTGGGTGACATAAAGGAGATATGCGATCTGGTACATCCTACCATAGGTATCGTGACCGCAGTGGGGGAGATGCATCTGGAGACTTTCGGTTCGCTGGAAAATATCCAGAAGACGAAGTTCGAACTGATTGATTCTCTGCCCGCCGACGGGTTCGGTGTCATCAATTCCGAGTCTCCGGGAATAGCGTCTTACGGCGGTATCCGTCAGGACTGTAAGATCGTCCGTTTCGGAATTGATGCCCATAGAGTTGATGTCCGTGCCGCTGCGATTGAATATACTATCGGAGGAATGGAGTTCGACGTTATCGATGCCGCCGGTTCTCTGCATTTGAAGACTCAGTTGCTTGGCGAGGCGAACATTCTGGATCTGACCGGAGCGGTCGTGATAGCAAAGCATTTAGGTATTCCGGATCGTTCTATTGAGCTGGCTGTCAGTAAGATACAGGCTGTCGAGCATCGTCTGAGCCTTTCCCGCAGAGGCTCGCTCACTATTCTTGACGATGCCTACAATTCTAATCCAACAGGCGCGGCCATGGCCCTCGGAGTCCTCGCTTCGATGAAGCTCCCGGAGGGCGGGCGGCGCATCTGCGTCACCCCCGGCTTTGTCGAACTCGGCTCCCGCCAGTTCGACGCCTGCCGCGGGCTCGGCGCCCTCGCCGCCCGCTCCTGCGACATCCTTATCATCGTCAACAAATACAACCGCGACGCCATCCTCGCCGGCGCAAAGAGTGTCATTTCGAGCGAAGCCGAAGGCGAAGTCGAGAAATCCCTTGCGGACCGCGTCCTCTGTGTCGACACTCTTGCTGAGGCCGTGGCGGCCCTCGGCGTCCTCGCCACCCCCGGCTCCGCCATCCTCTACGAAAACGACCTCCCCGACACGTTCGTCTAGCTGATTTCAGCTACTTTGCCCCGCGAGGGTAGCGACCCCGGCCGGGGCTCGTCTCGCAAGTCTGCGACTTGCTCGCTCGGCGTCCCCATTGTTATCTGCGCCCCTCGCTTCGCTCAGAGCTTGCTTCCAACGGGTCCCCTCCTCTCCCCAGGACCGAGGCCGGCCATGCCCGGCCGTGGGTCGCTACCCTCCGCGTAGCTTTTTACCCCCGCTGCTCCGCAGCTGCCCCGGTGGGGCATGCCGCCTTCGCTACGCTCCCGGCGGGTGCCTTCCGGGCTCGCTCTCCGCTCCTCCCTCACGGCACGGCCGCTGATGCGGCCATCGGCCCTTCGGGCCTCCACATCTCTGCGTTTTCCCTCTCCAGAGTCGATTGTTGTTTTTCGCAGGCGAGCCACACGAACTCTAGTTACTTTGCCCCCGACAGGGCAAAGTAACTTTATTTTTGGCCGTTTTTCTTGGTTACTTTGCCCTCGCGGGGGCAAAGTAACTCTATTTCTGGCGCCCATCAATGTGTAGCGACGGGCAATTTTGCTCTCAGCCACACACCAACCCATTGCAGAAGGCTCTGTGCCCGCCTCACCCGTGTGGCTCATTTGCGAACTCTAGTTACTTTGCCCCGGCCGTGGGTCGCTACCCTCCGCGGTGTGCTTAGTCTGACAAATACCGTCAAGGATGAAGTCTGGGACGACAGCTCTGTGAGGCGGGTTTTCGTATATCATTACCCATTTGGTACGATATAGAGCCGTTTTTCGTACGAAATGCCTGCATTTACCTATTTGGTACGACAGAGGGGTGCTTTTCGTACGAAATCCTGGGGGGCATTCGAGCGCGTGCTTAGTCTGACAAATACCAGGCAGGCTAAGTGCAAAAAGGGCCATTTTTGCACTTAGGGGGTCAAAAAAAGGGCAGGTTAAGTGCAGTGTCTTCATTTTTTGTTAAATTTGAAAACACATTAACGCTGAAACTGTTCGCGTAATAACTACACACTATATGAAAAAACGTCTAACCTATTTGTTTGCCTTGATGGTTGCGGGGGCGCTGACTGTGCCGTTTGCCGTTTCCTGCGAGGAAGAAGAACAGGCGCCCGAGGGCCCGACAAAACTGTGGGTGCAGCTGAGCAAAACAAAACTCGCCGCTACGGAGACATCTGTAGAAGGCACTGTCGACTGTGATGCCGACTGGGAGGTCAAACTCGACAAGACCACCTGGGCGATAGTGGAAAAGAGCGCCAAAGAATCCAATAAGTTCACGGTCTCGTTCGATCCCAACACCTTGTCCACGGAACGGAGTGGAACGGTGGTGGTGACCTCCGGAAAACTGTCCAAGAGCGTCTCTTTCACCCAGGCGGCAAAGGACGCGGACGAACCCGGTCCTACGCCCCCTGATCCGCCGCAGCCGGAAGGTCCTGCTCCGGGACTCTACGGAGTCGACGGTGTGGACTTCGTCCTGGGAGAGGACGGCTGGAACCAGTCCAGCCGAGTTGTCTGTAATGACGGCAGCCTGCAGTATCTCCTCATGAACCGCGCTAAAGCTGATTGTGTGGGTATACTTGAATATGATCCCACGGCGGCGGTCGGCGATATCCAGACTGTAGTCCTTTTCCGCATGGACAAGACCGGTGTGACCATGTATCAGCCTATCCAGGTGATGCTGACAGAGAGCGCCGGCACTTACATCGAACTTGCGAACAGCAAGACGCTTTATTTCAGGATCCAAAAGTAGGGGAGGACAAGACAATGAAGAAACTTATACTTGCATCGCTTTTCGCGCTGATCGGCATAACCGCTTTTGCGGAGGGAGAAACCGGCAAATGGGACGAGAAACTTGTAACCGGTACCCGTCATATCCCCACAATCCTTGTTCAGTTCTCCGATGTGAAATTTACCGTGTCCAACCCGGCGCAGTCCTTCAATGACCTTCTCAACAAGAAGGGATATTCCGACAACGACGCTACCGGCAGCGCCCAGGATTACTGGGTTGAAAACTCCGGTGGAAAATTCACCCCGATATTCGACGTTTACGGCCCTGTGACGCTGGACAAAGCGTCCACTTACTATGGCGCCGGCAATACGTCTCAGGAAAAAACAGACGAATGTCTTCTCGAAGCCGCGAGGCTGCTTGACGCAGAAGTTGATTTCTCGCAGTATGACTACAACAACGATGGCTACATTGATCCCGTAGTTGTCATCTTTGCCGGCCACGGACAGGACGCAAAAGCCGGCGGCGGACAGGACAAAATCAAGCCCCATCAGGAGTCAGTAGGAGCAAATGCTTCCGGTGGAAGAGTCTTCGACGGAAAGTCGATGTTCATTTATTGTATCTCTCCGGAACTCAGCACCACGAGTACCGACGCTTCAAGAATGGCCGGGATCGGTATTATATGCCATGAGTTCGGCCACACCCTGGGCCTCTCAGACTACTATAAATTCCAGTCTTTTGCCCTGATGGCCTATGGTTGTGACAATAACTATGAGGCTACTCCTCCGTATCTGACCGTTGTTGAGCGCGACCAGCTCAGGTGGCTCAGTTGGAAAGATATTCCCGTACTTAAAGCAGGCCAGACAACGATTTCTTCTGTCAAAGACGGCACTGCCTTCAGGTCCAACACCAACCAGTACGGAGAATTCTTTATCTACGAATACCGCAGCGGCCAGGGTTGGGACGAAGCTATTCCTTCCGGGCTTCTGGTGTACCATATCGACCGTTCGGTAGCCATGAATACCGAGCATCCTCTCGAATGCCTTGTCCCGGCGGCCGATCCTTCGAACTGGAATCACCAGGGTCTGCTGGCCGATTACCTGTACCCTGGAACCAAGAATGTAACTACTTTCAACCCCGTAGACTGGACTGGCAATCCTACTATGTATCAGATCTCCAATATCCACAAAAGCGGAGATGCCATAGTATTCAATACCGAACTGACCGCTACCCGCGTACTTGAAGGAAGGGTAGTTGATGCGCTCGGCGAACCTCAGGCTAACTACGGCGTTGAGGCGTGGCTTCTTGCCGACGCCGGCGATGGTACCCACGCTTTTACTGACCACGACATCCAGGTACTTACAACAGATTCTCGGGGCAAGTTTACCCTGACTATCGATTCCAGTTTCGACGATCCAAAGATGGGCCCTGTAGTCGGGGCGCTCATTAAAGCCGAAGATTATTCCGAAACCGTCTACATGTATTCTCCCACCCAGACCCTCGAAATAATTATCGGCGGTCAGGGTCAGGATGCGCAGACATGGTCCAGTTATACGGACCTCAGTTCTGCCACCGCCCACGACATGCACACTCAGGTGGACTATGCCAACCCCAACCAGATTATGTTCGCGGCGAAGATTCCTGCTTCGCAGCTTCCTTCCGGAGGCGGAGTGGTCAGCAGCGTCAGTTTTGTCGTCAGCACAAGCAAAAACTATATTGTAGTAGATGCGGGAACGGAGCGTATTCTGACCTTCGAAGTGCCGTCAAATTATGTCACCGGCCGCTATGGACAACTCGTGACCATTGACCTGAAGAGCGAACACGCCCGTTTCCCCGGAGGCAAGGACCTTTACGTTGGTTTTGCCGCCGATGTCGCGGCGGGCTACCAGTTCCCGGCCCCGTTCGACGTGGATGGCAATCCTGGCAACTTCTTCTGTTCGCCGCTGGATTTAAGCTCCAGCACCTGGACTGACTTCTGCTGGTGGAACAAGATCATCCCTGTAGACTTCTCCTATTTCCCCATCGGCGAAATTGGCCCCGGCCCCGTTACGGGCGATGATCCTCTCGTGGCACTCGGCCTCAACGCCATCGCCGATCCCGGCAACGGCGTCTACCAGACGGGCGACGTCTTCCCTCTGCAGGTGGGCGTGGCCGCCGGTCTGACCCTGACTTCGGCTACCTGGACGCTCGACGGCCAGGCCGTGTCCGGCGATTCAATCACCCTCACGAAGGGCTCCCACATCATCGTTGCAGTCACCCATTATTCCGACGGCAGCAAAGAAACTCTTGAATTACGTCTTAAGGCACAATAATGATGCGTTACAGAAAAATATTAATGTGTGCCGCCCTGCTTCTTGCGGCGGCCTGCGAGGATCCGGAGACGATTCCCGACGATATTCCCGTGGGACCGGACATTCCTCTGCCTGTTGAGGCCGCCATTACGATACCGGCGGGCTACGAGGCCATCTTCACCGAGGGAATAACCGCCCCGGAGGAGGAGCAGACATACGAAATCAAGTTCAACGCGACCAAAAACTGGGGCACGGACATCGCCTACGACGGTCCCGACGGCTGGCTTTCGATTCTCCCGACAAGGGGCAGCGCCGGCGACGTGGACATGACGGTTTCCCTGTCGGCCAACGAGGCCGAAGATGCCCGCAGTTGCACGGTCACCATCGCCTGCGACACGGTCTGCCGGTCCATCAGAGTGACCCAGCTGGGTGTCAGGGTCGATCCTGGCCCGGGCCCCGGTCCCGGTCCCGGTCCGGAACCGGAAGATCCTGGCAAAATCACCATCGCGGAAGGATTTGAGCAATACTTTGAAGACAATGTCTCATTCAATGCCCAGGCCCACAGTTTTGCGGTGAAGTTCAATGCCAATAAGGCGTGGACTGCGCTGGTGAAGTGTTCCTTCCCTGACGGCTGGGTTTCCGTAAGGCCGGGCGAAGGCGAAGCCGGCGATGTGGAGATGACGGTGGATGTGGACAAAAATGAAGAAGAGTATGGCCGCTATTGCGACATTGTCATAAAGTGCCAGGAGGACTCGGTAACCATCTCCATACTTCAGGATGGCGCAGAGGTTGATCCTGGTCCGGGACCCGGTCCGGGACCTGAAGATCCCGAGGTCATTCCGGCGACCGGCATGCATTTGTATCAGAGGGAACTCACCATGGTCAAGGGCGAGACAGCCACCCTTACCGCCATCATCACTCCCGAAGACGCAACTGACACGGAAATAGAGTGGAGTACCACCAACTGGGAAGTGGTCGATGTAGACCAGGAAGGTCACATTGAGGCGAAAGGCCCCGGCACGGCAGTGGTTACCGCCGAACTTTACTCCTCCTCGGGCGTATTGTTCACGTCTTCCTGTACAATTACGGTTATCATACCTGTCGAGAAGGTTACCGTCTTCAGCGGATCGCTTCCGGACAACTATCTGGTCGCAAACGGCAGGACTTATGACCTCAACCCCGGAGACGAGATCTATTTCTGGGCCGAGCTTTGGCCCGAGGATGCCACCGAAACTGAGATTGCCTGGGAGTTTTCTGCTCCCGGTGTCGCATCGCTGAGCAACGGCACCCTCACGGCCCTCGCTTTGGGCAGCACGACAGTAACCGTGTCCGCAGGCGGCCAGTCTGCGACCTTCTACGTCAATGTGAAGGAGCCTGATCCGGAGGTCTCTGTCAAGCTGACCCCTAAGGAGATGGTGCTGTTTGAAGGAGAATCGGCCGTGCTCAATGTCGAAATCACTCCTTCGTACATTCTCCCCGGCTTTGATGAAGATGCCTACGACCACTCAATAGTCCAATTCGCCAGCGGCGGCAAAGTTACCGCGCTCAAGGCGGGAACGACTATTCTGGTCTGCGAGGGATACAACCCCAACACATCCTCAATGACTGGAGTCAAGGATACTTGTTATGTGAGGGTGGTCGCCCGTGTTGAGACCGCCGCCATCAGCCTCGACCGGACCGAATTGTCGCTGCAGCCGGGCCAGTCGGCGACCCTGCATGCTACAACTACTCCGGCCGGGTCCTCGGACCATGTCGTGTGGCGCAGCACCAACGAAGCCGTCGCGAAAGTCAAGGACGGTAAGGTGACAGCTGTGGCGGCCGGTACCGCGCTGATTTATGCTACCGCAGGCGGAGTGTCTGCCCTGTGTACCGTGACCGTTTCCGAGCCGGTGGCAGTTACGGCCATTAAACTTGACAAGGTCAGCGCCACCGTTGAAAAGGGCAAGACCCTGCAGCTCACGGCGACCGTGGAGCCCAAAAACGCCACGGGCGTCGAGTTTACATGGACAAGTTCCAACGACACGGTAGTTACAGTCAGCCCTGACGGCCTCCTCACCGGAGTCGCCGTAGGCAAGGCCACGATTACCATCAGTTGCGGCTCCGTCCGTGCGACCTGTGCAGTAGAAGTAACCGAATCCGACATTGAAGGCGTCGACGATGGCGGAGAAACAAACTGGTAGACCTATGAAGACAATTAAAATAATATTGATATTGCTTGCCGCGGGTCTGGCCTGCTCCTGTCTTTTTGAACAGGAAGGCCCGAAAATGTCCGCGTCACCGAAATACCACGCCATAGCGGAATCGGCCCCCGAAACCCGTACCGCATTCGAGCGTGGCGACGGAATCGCGAAAGTGGTATGGAACGCCGACGACCGCATCAGCATTTTCGCAAAATCCACCCTTAACCGCCAGTATCGCTTTACCGGAGAGAACGGGGCCGCTACCGGCGACTTCGAAGAGGTCTCCGGCGCCAGCGGCGAGGCTGAGGCGCTTGCAAAGAGCTACGCCGTGTATCCGTATTCGGCGGATCATGCCATCAGCACAGAGGGCGTCGTGAGCCTGACATGGCCGTCAGGCCAGGCTTACCGCGAGTCGAATTATGATCCCGCGGCCGCGGTTATGTTCACATGCAGTGCCGACGAAAACCTGTCGTTCATGCATGCCGGCGGCTACCTTTGCATTTCGCTCTACGGCCAGGGCATAAGCGTGCGCAGTGTCACGCTTGCCGGTGCGGACAGCCAGCCGCTCGCCGGTCCCGCATACGTGTGGGCCGAAGGCGAGGCGGTGAAACTCCGGTTGCTGGAGGGCGCGACTGGCTCGATCACCCTGACCGCTGCATCTCCGGTGGCCATAGGAGCGAGCAAGGAAAGCGCCACTGAATTCTGGTTCTGCCTGCCGCCTGCCGTCTTTGAACATGGCTTCACCGTCACGGTCAGGGACAGCGGCGGACGTGAGACCGTCTTCTCGACCGCCCGTGCCATCAGTGTCGAAAGGGCGAGGATGACCAGGATGGAGGCCGTCAGGATCCAGATGGACGGTTCGGTTCCCACGGAGCCGGGCGTCTATTATGCGGACGGTACGACGAAGGTGTTCGATGCCGTGAACTTCCAGCTCAGTTGCTATCGCGCGGGCGGACAGGTATGGCTCAGGGCCGTGGACCTCGGGAATATGAGGCTTACCCGCCTGGGGCCCCTCCCGGCCGACGTGAGGGCGGGATTGATGAGTCAGGTGACCTTCGAGGAGTTCGCGTTCATGAACCCCGGGAACAAGACATCCAGACAGGTCACTGTCCGTGTGGTCTCTCTTGGCAACGACCTTATCACGATGGTCGATCAGGACAATAATTATTACGTAATGAGATTCTAGCGCCATGAAAAAGATACTGTTTACATTATTGCTTCTTGCAGGCTGGATGGCGTCATCGTATGCCGCTTATACTCCGTACAGACCGGAAGTGCCGGCGCGAAACAAGGGCGAGCGGAAAATCCTTGTCCTACTCTACAACGCGCCCGGCGTCTCGTCTTTTTCAGCCGATTACCAGGAATGCTGGGATATGTTCAACCAGGAAGGCTACCACACCGATCCCGGATATGGCTACAATTATATGTACGGTCACGGATCCATTACTGAATATTTCGTCCACAACTCCTCCGGGAAATGGCACCCTCAGTTCGACGTTTACGGACCAGTAACGCTTACAAAAGAAAGTTATGAATACTCGGGCGAAAAAATCGCCGAGATTTGTACGGCGCTTGGCGGGCAGCTGAATGTCGCCGATTATGATACCGACGGCGACGGCGATATCGACTGCATTATCTGCATCGACGTCGCGCAAGGCGCTTCCAGGGACACATATCTGTCAGAAATAGAGGGAGATTACAGCGTGGGGGGAAAGAAAATATCCCGGGCAATTTTCTGCGATAACGTTAAACTAATCGGTTTCTACTGCCACTGGCTGGCCATCTATCTTGGCGTGCCCAATTTCAGCGACATGGCCGGAAATGCAAATCCGGGTTGGCCGGACCAGTTCCAGGTGACTGGCACAGGTTTCAGAAACTGGGGCGGCAACTGCCCGCCGTATTTCAGTTCCCTCGAACGTTACATGGTAGGCTGGATAGACAGTTTCGATGTTATCGACAAGCCCGGAAGCTACATTCTGCCGGCAATTTGCGACAACGCCTCATATATGATAGAGTCACCCACTCCCGGGCTGTTCTATCTTGTGGAGTACCGCGAGAAATACAAGTGGGACGAGCATCTAAATTCAAACGGCTTGATAGTTTTCCGCGTCGACCAGAGCAAGGCCCGGTTCATCGACGGCGTTGCAGCCGACACATGGTGGAAAACCAGGGAATACATCAACTGGAACAACAGCGGTTATTTGCCGTATAATATCGTCCGCACTTCAAGCGACGAGACCCTCTGGGCCCTCCCGAATTCAGAAGGCGTCAACGAACTCGCCCTTGTCGACGGCGACGGCAATTATTTCGGAATAACCCTGCGCGACATAGGCAACAACGGCGCCGGCCAGGCCTTCTTCCGCACAGTATTCGAGTATTCCTTCCACGGCCAGGTGAAAGACTCGGGCGGTAAATTGATGTCCGGGGTCACGGTTAAGCTGACCCTTCAGGACGGAACGGTACTTACCGCCGTGACCGATGCTTCTGGCAAATACGCATTCTCGCTCGACGACAGCGTTCTGGGAACCGTTGCGGAAATATCCATATCGCATTCCGGCTATCTGCCCGTCTTCAACCAGGTGGAAATCAATGCCGCCGACACAAAATGCGACCTCAGCATCCGCCAGACCGGCGGAGACGTGGCCCACAACTTACAGAAGTATGACGAGAACGGAGCAGGAACGCGCTACGGCTTTGCGGGACAGTATGGAGGAACTGCGGCAATGCGCTATATGGCGAGCGAACTCAGCTCCGCCGGTCTGGTAGGAGCCAGGCTCACGAGCATTTCCTTCTATGTGGGTTATACGAACAGCAAGGGTTATACGTCCAATTTCTATGCTGTAGTGTACTTCGGCAAGGAACCCGTTCTGGTCAAGGATGTGACGGACATCTATTCAGGCTCAGACTGGGTGACGGTCGATGTGACAGCAGACAACATCGTTATTCCGTCCGGCAAGGATGTCTATATCGGGTTTGGCCTGAAGTCCAACTGCCCGGCCGATCACGGATGGTGGCCTTCTGCATACTCGTACAAGGGCGACGCTGACCACGGTGGCGGCTACTATGTCAACGATATCGTCGGAGAACAGATAACCTGGGGGACCCATACCAGTTATGAATTTGCCATCAAGGCGACTGCGCTGGCCCCCTCCCAGGGCGCTACTCCCTCGGATTTCGGCATAGCATGGATTGAATTTACCAGCGAGGGATATCTCGAAATCCATCCCGCCGCCGGCAAGACCGTCAAGGATGAAGTCTGGGACGACAGCGACGACAGGATCTGGACCTGCACCCTCACCTACACCGACGGCACTACCGAAACGGTCTTCTTCGATATCTCCCCGTACGACGAATAATCTTTTGCGTCGACTTTTTCTAGTTACTTTGCCCCCGACAGGGCAAAGTAACTTTATTTTTGGCCGTTTTTCTTGGTTACTTTGCCCTCGCGGGGGCAAAGTAACTCTATTTCTGGCGCCACAATGTCATTTCGACCAAGCGAAGCGCGTGGAGAAATCTCAAATATTTGCTAAATTTGGTGTCATTATGAAACTAAACGTTGGAGTTTTGTTTGGCGGGAGGTCCGTCGAGAATGAGATCTCGGTGGTGACCGCGCTTCAGGTCATCGAGGCGCTCGACCGCGAGAAGTACGAAATAATACCGATTTACATCGCAAAGACCGGAAAGTGGTATACCGGAAAGGCCCTGCTGGACCTGGCGAAGTACCGCAATATGCCCGCGCTCTTCAGGGAGTGTAAGGAAGTCTTCTTCAAGTCGGTTTACGGCGACCACAACCTCTACACAAACGGCGTTCTGGGAAAGCAGAAGGTGGTATCGAAGATCGATACTATCCTCCCGACGCTCCACGGAACAAACTGCGAAGACGGAACCCTGCAGGGCGTGCTCGAGGTAATCGGCATCCCCTATGTGGGCTGCAACACCTTCGCTTCCGCCAACGGAATGGACAAGATCGCGATGAAGCAGATCCTTCGCGACAGCGGAATCTCCGTCGTGGACTTTGTCTGGTTCACGGACAAGGAATGGGACGATCGCCGCGAGACGGTTCTCGACAATATCGAAAAGACCATCCCGTATCCGGTGATTATCAAACCGGCCAACTCCGGATCCAGCGTCGGTATCTCCCCGGCCCACAACCGTCAGGAACTTGCCGACGCCGTTGACTATGCCGCCCAGTTCACCACCCGCGTTATAGTTGAGCGCATGCTATCTAAACTGAAGGAAGTCAACTGCTCTGTCATGGGCGATTACTACGACTGCAAGCCCTCTGTTTGCGAGATTCCGTTAAGAAGCGGCGAGATCCTCAGCTACTCCGACAAGTACCAGAGCGGCGGCGCGAAGGGCTCCAAGAGCGGCAAGCTTGCCGGCGCGAAAGTCGCCGGCCCGAAGCTCGCCGGAGCCAAGGGCGCCGACGGGGCGGGCATGGCCTCGCTGAAGCGTCAGCTGCCCGCCGACCTCCCGGACAATGTCACCGCGCTCGTCCAGGAGTTCGCGATGAGGACCTTCAAGACCCTCGGCTGCGAGGGCTTGGCCAGAATAGACCTCATGATAGACGAAACCGACGGCAGGATCTACGTCAACGAGATCAATACCATCCCCGGCTCGCTCTCCTCATACCTGTGGGAGTACACCGGAGTGCCGTTCTCCAAGGTGCTCGACACTCTTATCTCACGCTCCTTCGCCCGCCTTCGCGAAGAGTCCTTCAAAGTAGTCGACTTCGGCGGCAACATCTTCGCATCCCGCTAGCCGATGCGCCTGGCTCAGTTCCAGAAGAAAGCGACAGCGGACCTCAATGGGATTTATCCCGAACCGGAGGCCCGGAACATCGTGGCCCTGCTCCTGGAGGACAGGTTCGGCATCCGGAGTTACACCGCAGTAACGGAACCCGACCTCGAAATCGAAACCGCGCAGCTCGAAGACGACCTGGAGCGCCTGAAAGCCTCTGAACCCATCCAATACGTCCTCGGCCATACCGAATTCTACGGGCGCCGCTTTCGCGTCACGCCTGATGTCCTGATTCCCCGTCCCGAGACGGAAGAGCTCGTCGAAGCGGTGCTGAGATGCCCGGTGGCAGCCGGGCATGACCCAAGCATCCTGGATCTCTGCACCGGCAGCGGCTGCATAGCATGGACGCTGGCGCTGGAGATCCCCGACAGCACGGTAGTTGGAGTGGACATCTCACCGGAGGCCCTGAGAATTGCCCGCAACCAGTTCTCCTCGCCGCGCGTGCGCTTCGTGAAAGCGGACGTGCTTAACCTGATCGGGAATCATGACAAATACGACATCATCGTCAGCAACCCGCCCTACGTGCTGGAGAGCGAAAAGGCGCAGATGCGCCGCAACGTGCTTGACTACGAACCGGAGCTGGCGCTGTTCGTCCCGGACGACGATCCGCTGAGGTTCTACAAGGCTCTCGTAAATATCGCCAAAAACCATCTTGCCCCCGGCGGCTTCGGCATCTTCGAGGCGAACAGCCGTTTCTGCGGCGAAATTGCAGAACTCCTGAAGCCTTGTTTTACCGACATAAATATCTTGAAAGACATTTCGGGAAGAGAGCGTTTCGTCTCTTTCAGAAATGCCGAAAAAAAGATAACTTTGTAGACTGTCGCATTACACTGCATGAAAAAGATATTTGCTGCCATCGTCCTTCTGAGCCTCGCATCGCTGGTGCAGGCGAAAGATTTCAAGGTCGCCAGCCCCTCGGGCGAGCTTAAGGTGACCGTTTCCGTCACGGATTCGACCAGATATACCCTCGAAGTCAAGGGCGTGACGGTCCTGAAGGATTGTGCGATAGCAATGGAACTGGAGGACGGAAGGGTCCTCGGAGTCGGCAGCAAAATCCGCAAGGACACCCGCGGCAGCAGGACCGAGTCCATCTACGCACATCTCTACCGCCAGGCCTCGTTCGAAGCGGCCTACAACTACATCCGCCTCAGCTACGACGGCGACTATATCCTTCAGTTCAGGGCCTACAACGACGGCGTGGCTTACCGCTTCGTCACCTCCTTCGCCGACGACATCGAAGTCAAGAACGAGACGGTAGAGTTCAATTTCGCAGACAAGTACCCCCTCATAATCCCCATGGTCCCCAAGAGGGAAGACCGCTACGAAACCTCCTTCGAGGCGACCTACACGGAGACTGAGGTCGGCCACCCGAGCGAAGACCTCGCCTTCCTGCCCTGCGTGGTCAGGGTCCCGGAAGTGGGCAACGTCATGCTGATGGAATCCGACGTCGAGGATTATCCCGGCATGTTCGTCAAGCCCACGTCCCGCGGCCTCACCTCGGAGTTCCCTCCGATTCCTACCGGCTACCATTATGTCACCGGCGGAGCGGCCCGCCCTACCGGCTACGGCAGCGTCATCGCCCGCACGAAGGGCTCGCGCAGCTACCCGTGGCGCATCGCGGCCTATGCCCCCGAAGACAAGGACCTCCCGACCAACAACATGGTCTACCAGACCGCAAGCCCCTCCAAACTCGACGACGTAAGCTGGATTGAGCCCGGCCATTCGACATGGGACTGGTGGAACGCATCGCTCCTGTGGGGCGTCGGCTTCAAGTCCGGCATCAACACCGAGACCTACAAGTACCACATCGACTTCGCCGAGAAATTCGGCATCGAGTACGTCATAGTGGACGACGGCTGGTACAAGAACTTCGATCCGCTACAGCAGGCCGACGGAATCGACATCAAGGAGATTTGCGGGTATGCCCAGGAATCGAACGTAAAGGTGATCCTCTGGATGGCCTACACTCCCTTCCTTGCCAATGCCGAGCAGATCTGCGATTACTATTCGAGGCTCGGAGTCGCCGGCTTCAAGATCGACTTCTTCGACGGCCAGTATCAGCCGATAGTAAGCCAGATCTACGAAATCGCCGAGATCACCTCCCGTTACCGCCTTATCGTCGACCTCCATGGCACTAAACCTACCGGCCTGAACAGGACCTACCCGAACGTCGTGAACTTCGAGGGCGTTTTCGGCCTGGAGAACTGCAAATGGAGCACGATCGACGTAGACATGCCCCGCAACCAGGTCAGCCTGCCGTATATGCGCATGGCCGCCGCCCCCATCGACTTCACCCAGGGCGCGATGCGCAACGGTTCCCGCGGCGAGTACGCGATGAACTTCAACTACCCTATGAGCCAGGGAACCAGGGCCTGCCAGATAGCCATGTACATAGTCTACGACTCGCCTCTGGTAATGTTCTGCGACAGCCCTTCGGCCTACCTCGAAGACCCGCAGACCGTCGAATTCATAATGTCCATCCCTCCCGTGTTCGATTCCACCGAAATACTTGACGGCAGGATAGGCGAGTTCATCGTCACCAAGCGCGAAAAGGCAGGGAAGTACTACATCGGCGCCATGACCAACTGGGACGAGCGCGACATCCAGCTCAACCTGGACTTCCTCCCCAAGGGTGAATGGACGGTCAGCATCTACCACGACGGCGTCAACGCCGACATCATCGGAAAGGACCACATAATCGAGACCCTCGAAGTCAGCGACGGCGCCTCCCTTGGCGTTCACCTGGCTCCCGGAGGCGGATTCGCTATGATAATCGAAAAGAAACAATAACGCTATGGCAAAAAAGACTGTACTCGTTTCGGGCGGCGCCGGATACATCGGCAGCCACGTCACCGTCGAACTCGACGCGGCTGGCTACGACGTAGTTATCGCCGACAATTTCTCCAACTGTGACCGCACCAACTACAAAGGAGTGTGCGAAATCACCGGGAAGCAACTCCCTCTGATCGAGATGGACTTCTGCGACCTCGACAAGGTCCGCAAGCTCTTCGACACGCACAAGATCGATGCGGTTATCCATTTCGCAGCGTTCAAGGCGGTGGGAGAGTCGGTCGACGACCCGCTCAAGTACTATGTCAACAACCTGGTATCGTTCCTTAATATCCTCCAGGTAGCCCGCGACAAGGGCTGCAACGTCCTGTTCTCCTCATCGGCTACCGTCTACGGCGAGCCGGAGAAGCTCCCGGTCAGTGAACTGTCCGAGCGCAAGCCTTCGACTTCGCCTTACGGCAACACCAAACAGATGTGCGAGGATTTCCTCCGCGACTGCGTGAAGGCTTACCCTAACATCAAGGGTATCGCGCTGCGTTACTTCAACCCCATCGGCGCGCACCCGTCCGCCCTCATCGGCGAACTCCCGCGCGGAATTCCCAACAACCTGGTCCCGTTCATTACTCAGACCGCTATCGGAAAGCGTGAGTGCCTGAGCGTCTTCGGCAACGACTATCCTACTCCCGACGGAACCTGCCTGCGCGACTTCATCGACATCATCGACCTCGCCAAGGCCCATGTCTTCGCCGTGACCCGCATGCTCGACGGAAAGATGGAGCAGAATTACGAAATCTTCAATATCGGAACGGGCCGCCCCGTCAGCGTGATGGAACTCATCACCACCTTCGAGAAGGTCAACAACCTGAAGCTCAACTACAAAATCGCCCCGAGGCGCCCCGGCGATGTCATGTCCGTCTGGTGCGACCCGTTAATCGGAGAAAAGAAACTCGGCTGGAAGGCGCAGCGCACCCTCGACGAGACCCTCGCTTCCGCCTGGGCCTGGGAAAAGCATTTAGCTGGTAAATAGCAGAATTGCAAAAAGCAGGCAGGTACTTTTTCGTCCATTTGCCCGGACTAGGGTCGCTCCCAAACGCGTAGCGTCATTGAGCGATAGGACGAAAAAGTACCTGCCTGTTTTTGCTTATTAATACTATCCTACGTACAAGCCTATAATGTTCAGAATGACATTGTAGGCTTTTTGCATTGATTCGACGGGAACCCACTCCATTTTGCCGTGGAAGTTCAGGCCGCCCGCGAAAATGTTCGGGCAGGGCAGCCCCATGAACGAGAGGTTGGCGCCGTCGGTGCCGCCGCGTATTGGCTGGACCTTGGGCTTCACGCCCGCCTTCTCCATGGCCTTCATGGCAATCTCGACTATCCTGTAGTGCGGCTCCACCTGTTTGCGCATGTTGTAGTACTGGTGGCGTATCTCGACTGTAGCCGTGCCCTCGCCGTACTTGGCGTTGATCTTGTCCGCGCACTGACGCATGACCTCTTTCTGGTGTTCGTGCTTCTCCAGGTCGTGCTCGCGCAGGATGTAGGAGAAGGTGCACTCCTCTACCGTGCCCTTATATGAAATGAGGTGGTAGAATCCCTCGTAGCCCTCGGTGAGTTCAGGCTTCTGGTCTGCGGGAAGAAGCGCGTTGAACTCCATGCCGATCAGGATGGCGTTCTTCATCTTGCCCTTTGCGTAGCCCGGGTGGACGTTGCGGCCCTGGATGCGGACGGTAGCGGCCGCGGCGTTGAAGTTCTCAAACTCCAGCTCGCCTACCTCGCCCCCGTCCATAGTGTACGCATAAGCCGCATCGAAACGAGCGACGTCGAACTTCGCCACGCCGCGGCCTATCTCCTCGTCGGGGGTGAAGCCGATGCGGATGGGGCCGTGCTTGAACTCGGGATGCTTGACTATGTACTCAACCGCGGCCATGATCTCGGCTACTCCGGCTTTGTCGTCGGCGCCCAGCAGGGTAGTTCCGTCGGTGGTGATGAGCGTTTCGCCCTTATGGCTCAGGAGTTCCGGGAATTCGGCCGGATCGAGGAAGAGGCCCGGCATGCCCTTAAGGGCGATGGGGGAGCCGTCGTAGTCCGGGACGATCTGCGGCCGGACATTCTCGCCGGAAGCGTCAGGTGACGTGTCGACATGGGCGATAAAGCCGACGGCGGGGATGTCGCCGGCGGTATTGGCAGGTATCTTGGCCATCACGTAGCCGTACTCGTCGAGACTGGCCTCGACGCCCATTTCCTGCAGCTCGCTGCAAAGGAGTTTAAGGAGGTTGAACTGTTTTGCCGTGCTCGGCTGGCTCTCCGACTCTTCGTTGGACTGGGTATCTATCGCGACATAGCGCAGGAATCTGTCTTTAATGCTTTCCATGCTTTTTCTCCTTCAGCTTTTTCTGCCTGTAGTACTTGATGTATTTGTCCAGGATTTCCTGATCCTTCTGTTCTTCGGCCTTCGCCGCGTCTATCTCCTTCTGCTTCTTCGCGCGGGCTTTCTCCTCGGCCATGCGGGCTTTCTCTTCGGCTTTGGCGGCGTCGCGCGCATCGAGGATGGCCCACCGCGCTTCGCGCGCCTCGGCCCTCGCCTTCCTGCGCGCGGCGTTCCTTTCGCGCCACTCCCTGAACTTCTGGCCGAAGGTCTTCTTAACCGGTTGTTCAGGCGCGGACACGACGCTCAGTGAATCGCGGACTGCGAGCGAATCGCCGAGTGCAAGGGAATCGGGCAGCGCAAGCGAATCAAGCACGGCCAGAGAATCGACCGGCTGGAGCGAATCGGCCGTGGCCTTGAGTTCCTTGTCCAGTTCCGCAATCTCTTTCTGCAGTTTTGTGTCGGGGGATATGCGCTCAGAAGGCTTCTTCGGGTGGCTCTTGTGGCTCTCGTCGATTGCGGCGTAGACGCTCTTTATGTAGCCGGGGAAATAGATGTCTGTCTGCTTGAACTTTGCGCGCGGATGTTTGGCGTACTTGGCCCTTTCCGACTTGCGGACCGTAAGGGTAGTGATGCTTGTCTTGCCTGTCGGCTTGAGTTCAGGCACCCACTTGAAGCCCTTCATGCGCCGCTCCGACTGCGGGAATTGGACCACCGGGTAAGCGTCGTTCTTGGGACTGTCAAAATAGTGGATGCGGTCGATGGTACCGTCGACGAAGGTGCCGCAGAGCATCTTGCTCTCGACTTTGTTGACCGTAGAGAGCCTTCCATTCTCTTCGAGGTAGAAGATGGCGTTGGCTCCGCCTATGGCATCGAACCTGGTCAGCGCGGCTGTGCTGTCGAAGTATGCCATGACCTCGGCGCCTCTGATCTGGTCGAACAGGACCGAGTCTTCCTGGGTCACGATCATGGCGTTGGACATCAGGCTCGCGCGGTCGACGCCGCCGTTCCTGATCAGGACGTTGAGGCTGTCGGAGTAGTACTGCCGGCGGCCTTCGTTCCAGACGATCGGATCGAGGTAGAAGCGCGCGATCGAGTCGAGGTCGGTGTAGCGTAGCGAATCGCAGCGCACCTGCATGTCCTGGCGGTAGATCTTGACGCCCCGCAGGCCGATGGCAAAACCTATCTTGGTCGTGTCCGGAGGCGGGATGTTCGCCAGCGAGTCGGCGCGCGCAATCGAATCCCTCAGCGCCATGGCCGCAGAATCCAGCGGCATGGACAGCGAGTCCGAAGGTGCGGTCAGCGTGTCGGCCGGCTCAGTCTCAGCGGCCGATGTCGACCGCTTAGCATCTCCCGGGAGCAAAAGGGGATCCCTCGGAGTGCCGTCCGTATCGCCCCCGGCCACGCCTGGAGTCTTGTCCAGCGGCGAGCGTCCGGCCATTCCGGCACGCCCGGCCTTGGTCGCCTCCTTGCGCTCGGAGGCCTCTTTGGCCTTCTTGGCCGCTTCCTCGGCGGCCTTGCGGCGGTATTCGCCAACCGCGTCGGTCATGATCTCGCTAAGGCGCGTCTCGGCCTGCTTGACCTCCTTGTCGGGGATGTCGCAGCGCCTGACGGTATAGTAGATGATGGTGTCGGCTCCGAAGTAGAGCGTGTCTTTGTAGTCCGAGTCCTGGTCGGTGATTGCGACTGCGGCTTCGTTGATCATGGTCACCCGCGCCACCGAGTCCTCGTAGAGGAGGTACTTCGCTACTGCGGAGGTATGGTGCGAGCTGTCCTGGAGCTGGACGTTGCCCAGCAGCTTGACGTTGGTGACATTGCGGTAGTAGTAGAGCGTGTCGCTCCATGTCTCCTGGTTCTTGGAGGTCGCATGGACCTTGCCCGTGAAGAAGAAGGTCTCCGCGCCCCTGTTGTACCATCCGCGGCTGGCGGAGAGCATGTTGTCGTCTTTCCAGAAGTCGATGTAGTCGTTGAAGGTGGCGCGCTCCAGGTCGGTCCGGTAGTGCAGCGAGGAGGTCTTGATGAACACGGAGTCCGTGTACATGTTCACGTCACCCGTGAAGGTGAACAGGTGAGCCTTGGAGTCGTAAGTGCCGTCTATGCTCTCGATGATCTGGCCGTCCTTGTCCTTCATCGCCGCGCCCTGGGCGAACACGGCAACACTGTCCTTGGTGTTGTAGTCGAGATAGCGCGTGCGCAGGATGTTGTTCTCCTTATCCACGAGCTGGACTACACTGCCGCGGAACTCCGCGAGGTTCTTGTCGACGAAGTAGTCCAGGGTCTCGCTGGTCAGGACGGTCCCTTCCTGCATCAGTTTGACATGGCCCTTGGCGTTGATGATGTTGTCGGCAACCCTCCATAGGGCGGTATCGCAGATAAGATAGGTGTCGTTGTGGAGGAACTTGGCGTCGATGGCTTTTCTGTAGGCCTTGTCTTCTTCGTCGGTGATGATCTGCACCGATGTGGCCTTGATAAGTCGCACCACGTCGCCCTTCTGCGCGGGTTTGGGCCCGGCAGAAGCGCTGAATAGGGCGAGCGCGAGGCCCGCCGCCAGCATGATGACTCCTATTTTCTTATCTTTTCCGACCATCCGGCACGCGAGAAGTCACAGTCCTTGAACATGGGATCGATGACTATGTGTGTTTCCGATATCTTTTTGTCGATGAACTTGTTTATCGCCTCCATCTGCTTGGTGTTTTCGACCAGGCCGTAGAGTTCGTTGTAGTCGGTCTCGAACGAAGCGGTGTGCGAGGGCACTATCTTGTCCAGACGTATGATTTTGTAGACCAGGTTGCCGTTTCGGCCTTCGTTGTCAGTGGACTCCACCGGCTCGGAAATCTGCCCGGGCTCGAGCTTGGAGATGACCGCCCAGTCGGCCGGCTTGATCTGGTCCTTGTCGAAGTAGGCCGAGCCTGTGCCGGGATCGGCCATCTGTCCGCCGTTGGTCCGGGAGGCCTTGTCCTGGCTATAGAGGCGGGCCGCAGTCTCGAAGCTGATATCCGTCGTGTCGATAAGGGCCCTCAGGCTGTCGAGCCTGGCGAACGCCTTCTCGCGGTCTGACGAGGTGTACCTGGGCTTGATGAGGATGTGGCGGGCGTTGAACATGTCGCCCTTCTTCTCGATAATCTGGATGAGGTGGAAGCCGTCCGGGGTCTCGACGGTATTCGATACCATGCCCACCTTCAGTGACATGGCAGCGTCTGAGAACTGGGGCCAGAACATGGTCTTCGAGGCCATTCCGAGCTCGCCGCCCCTCTTCGCCGACTCGATGTCGTCGGAGTACAGGCGCGCGAGGGTGGAGAACTTCTCGCCGGCGATGATCCTCTCGCGGAGTTCGAGCAGCTTCTCCTTGGCCGCCAGCTTCGCGGCCTCTACGTCGGGGTAGACGCAGATCTGGCTCATCTGGTATTTGGCGGGGATGACGGGAAGATTGGCCACGTCGGCCGTGTCTACATACTGCCTGATGTCGTAGGGGGTGATTTCAGGGATGTTCCTGGCGATCTCCTGCTGCTCCTGCTGGGTCAGCGACATCTCTTCGAACTGCCTGTTCCACTCCTGGCGGAGTTTGTAAATAGGCTTGCCGAAGTACTCCTCGACCTTTTCGTCGCCGCCCAGGGCGGTCCTGATCTCATCGATGTGCTGGTTGAGCTGGACTCCTACCATTTCCTTGTTGACCGTAAGGGAGTCGACCCTGGCCTGCATGAGGAGGAGCTTGCTCTGGAGGATGTTTTCGAGTATCTCACAGCGGAGGTTCTGGTCAGACGCGTAGCCGCGCGCCCTCATCGTGCTGACTTCCTGCTCCAGGTCCGACAGGCTCACGAATTCGCCGCCGATCACGGCCACCGTCTTGTCGATGAGGCCGCTGTATTTCTGGGCTCCGAGGGAGAGGCAAATCAGGGCGAGCGAGACGCCCGCAAGTATTTTCTTCATTTCGCTAATAGATTACAAATTGACCGTCGTCGGAAGCTCCCTTAAGCAAGCTTTGTTCCAAAGCGACGAGAAGATCGTGTTTTCTTCCGCTGAGGATGTATTCCCTGATCCTGTCGGTGCAGAAATCGAAGGGCGCGACCCCGCTGCGGCGTATCTCGCGGACATAGGCCGCCTTCACGTCGGAGACATCTTCAGACTCCACGATTATGTACGACTGCTTCATCCTGGATAGCATCTCGCCGTAGTCGATGCCGAACTCACGGGCAAGCACCGCCGCGTCCATCCACTCGTAGCTCTTGTCGAAGTAGCGGATGGCGTATTTGTTCGCAAGTCCCTCGACCTCCTCCATGTCCTTGGGTTTGTTCGAGGACATCATCCTGATGATGCGGTCCTTTTGCTCGACGTTTTTGTAGATGTCTACAAAGCGGACCTTCATGATCGGACGGTCCAGCACGAAGAGGTTCTTGTGCTTTTCGTAGAAGTTGAGCATCTGGTCTTCGGTCACCAGCGTGTCGAGCCTGTCGCTGACGAAACGCTGCTCGTAGCGGAAGCGCAGCAGGTCGCGCTTGTAGGCTTCCAGCTCGGCGGAGACGTCGCGCTCGGCCTTCGAGAGCTGGGCCTGGGCCATGTCGCAGAAGATGATGTCGGTCGCCCAACTGTTTATGTACTGCAGGGCCAGGTTCGTCGAATCCGCCGCCGACACATCCGACGGGATATATGCGCTGACCTCCGACTGGTAAAGCTTGTGTTTGCCCACTCTCGCCACCACCTTGTCGTCGTGGATGAACGACTGGATTGCGTCGCAACCGGTGACGATCATCAGCGCGATGGTTATAATGTATTTCGCTGTTTTATGCATAGCCTACAAAGATAATCAATTGCCGGCAAAAACGAAAAGGGCCCTCCGCCTGCGCGGAGAGCCCTTATGGTGTCATCCTGTGACGTTTACTCTGCCTTCTTGGTCTTGGGAGCGGCTTTCTTGGCGGCCTTGGGGGCCTCCTTTTCTGCCTTCTCGGCCTTCGGGGCTTTCTCGGCCTTGGGAGCCTTTTCGGCCTTCGGGGCTTCGAGAGATGCCTTCACTGCGTCGCTGAGCTTGCTGTAGAGGGCGTCGGTCTTCTCAAGGAGCTCCTTGCGGAGGGCGGTGTAGTAGGCCTTCTTGCTGCCTTCGATCTTCGCCGAGACCTTGTCCATAAGCTCGTTGTAGAGGTTTACGGCCTCCTCGAACAGCTCCGCCGCCTTCTCGTCAACCTTCGAATTGACGGTCGCGACCGTTGTGCAATCCTCGATAAACGCCTCAAGGATGTAAGCAATGTCTTTCTTGATGTCTCTGAGATTCATGTCTTTCTGTGTTTATCGGGTGCAAAGATAGTATTTTTTTTGATAATTCATTCTTCCTCGACAGCCCATCCAAGGCGCGAGGCGAGGGTTCTCAGTACTTCTTTGTCTTCGGGGGGGATCGTGACTTGTACCCGCGTCATATTCCCATATACGGCCTCCGGCTCTGCCAATGCCGCGGCAGGAGTATCGCGCATGGCATATCCGGATACGAGTCTGGAGGGCTTTATTCTTTTTCGTTGGATATCAATATTATAACTATTCTGCAGCCGCAGCCACATTTCGGCGGGAATATTATCCAATCCTATTTCGAGTTTTGCCGCCACAGAAGGCGTAATGTTCCTTACGCCATGGATCAGCGCACTGAGATGAGTCGCCTGCAACCCAATCTTCGCGGCAAATTTTTTCTGACTGATTCCTCTCGCCTTTAACTCCTCCCCCAATATGCTCCCAGGATGCATCGGGGTAAACGGAGTAATGTCGTTAATAGTCTTCATCAAGGCGCGTTTTCTTTTACCCGGGATTCGTTTTGTACCCGCTTCGTTGGAAAACGTAGAAGGATTCCACAGGGTAGACCGTTTTTTGCCTTACCCTGTGGAAAATAGCAACAGGATAAGCCGTTTTTGGCCTTACCCTGTGGTTTCAAAAAAGAGCCCGCGGATGAGGAGGCAAGGAAGGCGGTCCCAAAGGCGAAACATACCGAAATGTTTTGTTAGCCGGGCTAACTCGCTGTGTTTTAGGGGGTTGGGTTGCGGGATCGCGGTTTGGGCCGGGAAATGCGCCAGAAAGTGCTAACAAATTGAATATCATTTTTATAACTTTGCGAAAATGTGCGTTAAACGCATCCCAACCACCCGCCCTGATTGGCGAAATAATATGGACGTGAATTAATAATCAATAGCATTATGGACAAAAAACAACAGTATTTAACTCCCGAGGCGGAGGAAGTACTTATTTGCCCTGCTGAACACTTACTGAATGCGGTCAGCACTCAGGGGTTCACAGAAGATGAAGCATTTGACAACTCCGGTTTTGTGTTAGGATAGGAGGAAAGGCCATGAAAAAGTATAGTTTTATTCTATTCGCTGCTCTGGCTCTTTGCCTTGCAGCCTGCGACAAAGAAAACTCAAACATTGAGCAACCCGAAAAATGCCCCGCGGAAGAGATTGAAGTTTTAAATCCTGTCCAGGAACCGGAAAAGATAGTCTTTTCCGTAAACATGGATCTTGGTCAGTCCAATGTCTCTTCACAAGTCGCGACCAAAGCGTCCCTCTCGACACTGGATATTACTTGGGCCGGTTCTGAAAAGATATTTATAGCAAATGACGTGAATGACGATATTGAAATATGCACCCTCACTAAAGACCCTACATATCCTACCAAAGGGACTATTTCTGTCACTTCGGTTGGTGGGGCAGAGACGTATTATGCATACTACAATTCAGAAACCACCACTACGGATATCTCTTTTGATCATACAACCGCCACTTTCTCTGGGGACAAAGTAATTTGCCGGTTTAATGAGTTCACAAAATCCAAGCCGCACAGAACGGATTTGGCCATGGCAGGTAAAACGACTGGAGATAACCTAGTGTTGAAACCTTGTCTCTCATTAGTCAAATTCCAAATACATGCTAACAGCGTCAATGGTGAATATGTTGATGAAGATGATGCGGATTATACCTGCGTGAGGGGCTTCAATCTTCTGCTCAAACACTCCGGGTCAAGGACTAAATGTAGTGGAACGTATACTGTCGATTTGAGTGGGGTCTCTATGGTAGTCTCTCCGACTGACGACTCTAAGTCATTTGACCACAAGCAGATATCAAGCGCAACGACGTTGGAGTCTTCAACTGATTATTACTTCTCAGTTATACCTGTTGGCTCCATCGAGAAAATTGAGTTGGGTTTTCTTGGATGGGTTTGGGATGGAGCACAATACGTTACGGCATGGGACTCAGCATATACGATGTCGCTTGAACAATCGTTGTCCATTGATTCCGGGGATTATTTTAACTTTGGCACTCTGAATCCAGTTGGTTTACAAAAAGCGTATGACTCTTTTGTCCCGGCTATAAGCATAGACGGCACAATGACTGATTGGTCTGGAAAAGATATGTATCCCCTTGACGGAGAAAAAGAGGCATTTCCTGGGGATGGCGCAAATATCATTGAATGGAAAGCGACTTCAGATGCTAGGAATATTTATTTCTACTTTAAAGTCACAGAGTCGGTTGTCGAAGAAAAAGGTCAGTGGGACGCGCGAATAATGATTGCTCTTGATACAGACAATAACGGTTCAAGCGGAGGGGATGCTTCTTATAATCTGGGAAGCGGATTTGAGGCGCTTATTAAGGCCAAGCCTTTCTCTAATGATGCCTCTAGTCCTGTAACATTTACATCTTCTCCTGCCGGAGAGATTAAATATCCTGTCAGCGGTTCCTCAGTCGGAACGGTTGAAACCGGCGGTAGGTCAGACGGTGCGGGATACGTATATGCAGAGATTTGTGTCCCGCGCAATAAGATAGGTTCGCCCGCATCTTCTGCAATTATAAGAGTGCAACCTTCTTTGGAGTGGGCATCAACTTGTTCTGCTCAAACGATCACTCTTGAATAGACTTTTTCGTTTACATTCGCGAGAGCCCGCCGCTGCGGGCTCTTTTTTATTGCGTAGTCGCGGAAAAACCACGGGTGGAGGCCAAAATGAGCTTGACCTGTGGCCGGAGTGGGCTGCGGGTAGCTGTGACCGGGGTGGCCAGGGAAGGGGCGAGGACCGAAGGAAGGAACTACACCTTCAGGAAAACGTCCTTCTTATACAGGAAGTACAGGATGAGCCAGCAGATAAGGACATATCCGATGGCGAAGATGACTTGTCCTGCGCTTTCGCTGACCTTGCTCACCAGGCCTTCCAGGAAGAAGCGGTTGATAGAAGGAATCGATACGATACTCTGCAGGAGGTAAATTGTGATCGAGTTCATTCCGATGACCTTCAACGGGAAGCACCATTTCGTGTAACCTTTCACATCGATCAGATAGTAGAACAGGGCAAAGCAGGCGAAGGAGTAAGCTGCCACCACAAGGACGAACGAGCTGGTCCACAGTTTCTTGTTGAGGGGGAAGTCCAGGCTCCACAAAAGGCCGATGACAAGGCAGGCCGCAGCCGCCACCAGCAGCCACAGGGTCTTGCGTTTCCCGCTCATTGCCTCTTCCGGCAGGCGGACCAGATCTCCTGCAAACATGCCCAGCATGGCGGTCACGATGGCCGGCAGGGTGCTCAAAAGGCCTTCGGGGTCAAAGCGTCCGCCGTTATAAAACAGCTGTCCCGGGAGCAGCAACCTGTCTACCCAGCCCGCAAGATTGCCCTCAATCGACAGCGGGTCGCTCCCCGGCATGTCGGGGGCCGGGACAAACCTCATCAACAGCCAGTATCCGACCAGTATGGCAGCGCCGATGATTCCCCTTCGCCATGGAGATTTGACGAAGAGATAAATAAGGGCGGCCCCCATCCAGGCCAGACCTATGCGTCCCAGAACGCTGGCTATGCGGAGATTGGGGAAGTCCAGGGCAAAGAAGCCGTTGTAAACCACTCCAAGGGCAATAAGTATGACCGTGCGGCGCAGAATCTTGCCCACGATCTTCCCGGTGCTCTTTCCTGCGGCGCGCTGCTTGGCAAGGGAGAAAGGCCAGGATACTCCGGCCAGGAAGATGAACAGGGGGAATATGGTGTCGAGGAAAGTGAGACCGTTCCAGGAGGAGTGGTCCATTTGACCGACCAGCCAGCAGTCTGCGCCGCCGGGGAACAACCCGCATACGGCTGTAATCAGGCCGGCGACGCCCATGATGAACATCATGTCGAAACCTCGCAGTGCGTCCAGCGATTGGAGTCTTTGGAAATTACCTTTCATATGTGGAACAAAAAAACCATCGCGTATATTGCGACGGATGCGTATATGGAAATTAATGATTGTAAGGGGCGTCGTACTTGCCGGCTTACAGTATTATGGAGCGTAGCGACGCAGGGGGTCTGGGGGGGTACGCCCCACAGTGAATCGAAGATTCCTGACGCTGCGAGCTCGTCGAGCGAGTAGCGGGAGTGGGTCACGATCCCACGACCTCCGGATTATGAATCCGACGCTCTAACCAGCTGAGCTACCCCGCCAGATTGTTGAGATAGAAGGACTCGAACCCTCACTGACAGAGCCAGAATCTGTAGTGCTACCATTACACCATATCTCAATGATTTATGTCAATTCCCCCAAAGGGACTGCAAAGGTAAAACTCTTTGCGGAAAAAGCAAAATATTTTATTGGATTTCAGAAATATTATCTACACTTGTATTGGAGAATCCGCCACGCTTCCCGCAGAACAGCGTACCAGGGCGGATCTTTTATTTTTAAACGTAAAACATTTCACGCTGTCTTTTGTGCAAGGTGGAACAAAAGAGTCTGGACCTTGTACACGTTAACGAATTGTAGCGGGTATTGCGTACAAGGTCGGGCTGAATTACTTCCACCTTGTACAAAACGAGGGTCTATTACTATTTCGCCAGTAGTGCGACGGCCCAGACCTCGCAGCCCTCGCCGCGGCCGACGAAGCCCAGACGCTCGGTCGTCGTGGCCTTGACGCTCACGCGGTCGACGTCGATGCCCATGACACCGGCGAGAACAGAACGCATCTGACCGATAAACGGCGCGAGCTTCGGGGCCTGCAGCGCTATCGTGATGTCGACATTGCCGACCTGCCAGCCAAGCGTGCGAACCCGCGAAACAACATCGGCGAGTAGCACCTTCGAATCCACACCCTTCCACTCGTCCGACGTGTCCGGGAACAGGTGCCCGATATCGCCCAGGGCCAGCGCCCCGAGAAGAGCGTCGCACAGCGCGTGTACCGCCACATCCCCGTCGGAATGTGCCACAAACCCCACCTCCGAGGGAATCTGAATCCCCCCGAGCCACATCGGCAGCCCCTTCCGGAGCTGGTGGACGTCGTACCCTTGTCCTATCCTGTATTCCATAATCTAAACGTTTGTCCAATGAATCCTGATTCCGCCGCGCTCCATTCCCCGGCACCATGTCATCTGCCTCTTCGCGAACTGATGGATCGCGATCGCCAGCCGCGCGCGCATCTCCTCGTAGCTCAGCTCGCCCTGCAGATACAGCGTCACGTAGCGGTACTCCAGCCCGTAGGACAGCAGGGTCGCGGCCGGCACACCGCTTTCGAGCAGCCCGCGGATCTCCTCGACCATGCCCCCGGCCAGGCGTTCGTCCAGCCTGCGGTCGATGCGGGCGTTGCGCTCCTCCCGCGTAACCAGCGTCCCGATGAAGAACGGGCGTTGGGGCAACCCCTTCGGGGAAAGGTCACCGTGGGCTCCCGGATCCGCCGTGGTCCCGTTTGCTCCACCGGCCAGCTCTTTCCGCTTGCTCAGCGGCACGCTCTCGGTCCAGTCGTATGCGCAGGTCACGGCCGTGATGTACAGCCCAGTCCCGCCGCATAGTATCGGAATGCGCCCGCGCTTACGGATATCCTGATATGCGGCCAGGAAGTCCTGCTGGAAACGGTAGACGTTGTATTTCTCGCCGGCCGGCAGGATGTCGATAAGGTGGTAGGGAATCTCGCCGTACTCCGCCAGGTCCTTGCCGGTACCGATGTCCATCCCGCGGTATACCTGCCGCGAGTCCGCGGAAATGATCTCGCAGTCGCCGATTTGGCGCGCCAGACTGACGGCGTAGCGGGTCTTGCCGGAGGCAGTAGGGCCGAGGACGCAGATGAGGTCGACCTCGCCGGCCGCGTACGCCGCTGCCAGCGCGCCCACATCAATCACTTCCGCCTTTGGAAGTTCTGCAATCTCCGGTCTCATGGTCGCAAAGTTAGACATTTTTAGTACATTTGCAGCCGGTATGCCGAAGGCGAAGAGTAAAATACAGATAAGCAACAGGCGCGCGTCGTACGACTACGAGTTTCTCGAGCAGTACGATGCGGGGATAGTCCTTGTCGGCACGGAGATCAAATCGCTCCGCGCGGGGAAGGCGTCGCTCCAGGATGCCTATTGCTATTTCTCCGGAGGGGAACTCTACGTGCGCGGCATGAACATCGCTGCCTACTTCTGGGCATCATGGGGCGGCCACGACCCCGTGCGCGACAGGAAGCTTTTGCTGACAAAGCGCGAACTCCGCCACCTCTCCCAGGAAGTCAAGACGAAGGGTCTTACAATCGTCGCCGTCCGCGCATACATTTCCGAAAACGGCTACGCCAAACTCCACATCGCCCTCGCCAAGGGTAAGAAGGAGTTCGACAAACGCGCCACCATCCGCGAAAAAGACGTCCGCCGCGAGATGGAGAGGTCGTAGAATTACTTAAGCAGACCTTTCAGGTAATCACACTTGGCGGGGTTGCCAAGGGTTTTCGTCAAATCACAAGACAGTTTGACGCAGTCGTGCCACTCGCGCTTTTCGGTGATGCGGCCGCGGGTGAGTTTGACGACTATGTTCATGGGCGAGCAGCCTGTAACGTCGCAGGTCAGGAAGGTTCCGACGCCATAGGAGTCCATTACCCGGCCGGCGCAGTAGTTATGAATCTCGATGGCGCGGTCGATGTTCAGGCCGTTGGAGAAAACGACCTGCTTGGTTGCCGGGTCGATGCCGAGCTCGCGGTACTTAGCGATGATCTTCTCGATCTGCTCCTCTTCGTTGCCGCTGTCCACGCGAAGGCCTTTGTACATCATGGCCATGCGCTTGGAGAGATTGCTGAAGAAGACCTTGTCGCCGAAGCAGTCATAAAGGTAGATGCCGTTGTCGCCGTCGAACACGTCGCTGAACTTCTTCATCACGGCGTAGTTGCACTCGAAGACGCCGCTGACGTTCTCCTCGAAGGAGATGAGCTGGTGGGACATGGTGCCGAGGGGCAGGCAGCCGTACTTCATCGCAAGCCAGACATTGCTCGTGCCGGTGAATTTTCCGGGCCAGGGCTGGCTGTCGTAGACTTCTTTCATCACGCGGATCACCATCTCCTGGTGGTCGAAGCTGAGGCGGCGGCGCGTGCCCATGTCGCCGAGAATCAAGCCTCCGGCGTAGATCTGCTCGGCCTTTGCACGCGCCCGGCGCTCCTCAAGAGCCGCGTCGTAACGCTCCAGGTCGCCGCGAAGGATGTGCATGAGTTCGCTGATGCATGAAAGCAGGGGCATCTCCCACATGATGGCGGAGAACCACTTGCCGCGGACCAAAATATTCAGGTGCCCGTCCGCATCCTGCGAAATCGAGACTTCGCCGGGATTGAAGCGGTAGCCGCGCAGGAAGGTGAAGTACCACAGCGGGAGGTACACGCAGTGGTCCATCATGAACGCAATCTCCTCGTCGGTGATCACGACATCCTTCATGTAATTGACCTGCTCCTGAAGCAGCTCGGCGAACCCTGCGGGGTAAACCGTATTATTGCGGTCGATAAACGAATATTCGACTTCTGCGCGCGGGTATGTCTTCAGCACATAGTACTGGCAGGTGAAGGTGTAGAGGTCGTTGTCGGTGAAGTGGGTGATTAGCTGTTTCATAGGCCGAAAGCTTTCCTGATTGCATCCACCATGTCGAGTTTCTCCCAGCCGAAGAACTGGATGCCGTCCTTCACGTAGGGTTTGCGGCCCATGTGGCCGTAAGCGGCCGTGGGCAGGTAAATGGGGTTCTTGAGCCCGAAGCGCTCGACTATCGCCGCCGGGCGCAGGTCGAACAACTCGCCGACTTTCGAAGCGATGTAGGCGTCGGTCGCCTCGCCTCGCGCATCGGAGATTCCCGCGCAGTCGGAGGGCTTGACATGGGCGCTGCCGTACGAATCCACGAAAATGCTCACCGGCTCGGCGACTCCTATCGCATACGCGACCTGGACCAGTATCTCGTCCGCCACGCCGGCCGCCACGAGGTTCTTCGCGATGTGCCTTGCCGCATAGGCGCCGCTGCGGTCGACCTTCGAAGGGTCTTTCCCCGAGAAGGCCCCGCCTCCGTGGGCTCCCCGCCCGCCGTAGGTGTCTACGACAACCTTACGGCCGGTGAGCCCGGTGTCCCCTGCGGGGCCCCCTATCACAAACTTCCCGGTCGGATTGACCAGCAGTTTGTAATCCCCCTTGAAAAGCTCCGCCTCGGCCGCCGGCAGGGAAGCCACAAGCCTTGGCAGCACTATCGAACGGACGTCTTTCTCGATGCGCTCATGCATCGCTTCGTCCGTATCGAATTCGTCGTGCTGGGTACTTAATACTATAGTATGTACGCGCAAGGGTTTGTGCCTGCCGGAAAATTCCACTGTAAACTGGCACTTTGCATCCGGCCTTAGGTAAGGCATGGGGCTGCCTGGCTCGCGGCGGATCTCCGCCAGAACCTGCAGCAGCTTGTGCGAAAGCGAAAGCGCATAGGGCATGTAGTCCTCGGTGTCAGTGCAGGCGTAGCCGAACATCATCCCCTGGTCGCCGGCGCCCTGTTCCTCCGGGAGCTCGCGCACGACGCCCCTGCTGATGTCCGCGCTCTGCTCGTGGATAGTGGAGATAACCCCGCACGAATCCGCGTCGAAATTATATTCCGATTTAGTATATCCTATCTTGCGGATAACGTCGCGCACGGTCTTTTCGACATCGACATATGCGCGGTCCGAGCGCACCTCGCCGCCCACCATCACGAGGCCGGTGGTGCAGAAAGTCTCTACGGCGACCCTGGCTTCAGGGTCCTGCCTCAGGAATTCATCGAGGATTGCGTCCGAAATCTGGTCGGCCACTTTGTCGGGATGGCCCTCGGAGACGGACTCCGAACTGAAGAGATAGTTCATCTTTTTAGCATTTTTTGTACGAGGTTGCAAGCAGTCAAATCTTTCCTCGTAGGTGTAACTTATTGGACTGCAAAGGTATGAAAAATTGTTGAAAAAATGTTGAGAAGAAAATGTTTTGAGTCCGACATATTTTTTATTAAATTTGTTGCGCTCAAAAGAGCCAGATATTTGATGAAATCATCAACTAAATCCATATTTTTCCTATGAGTCTCTCTATCAAAAGAGTCGCTGCCGCGTTCGCGGCATTTTTGATTGGCATTTCTGCCTTCGCCCAGGTAACAACTTCCTCCGTCAGCGGTACGGTCACCGACGAAACAGGTGCACCTCTCGGCGGCGCAGTCGTTACTGCGGCCCACAACCCTACAGGTTCACAGTACTACGCTGTTGTGAACGACGCAGGTCAGTACAACATCACCGGTATGCGTGCCGGCGGCCCCTACACCCTTGAGGTTTCCTTCCTCGGAATGGGTACGGTCCAGCGGACCGGCGTCACCCTCAAGCTCGGCGAGCCCTACGAATTCGACGCCCAGCTTGCCAGCACCAATGAACTGGACGCCGTCGTGGTCCAGGCCAAGAGCACCTTCAACGCCAGCAAGACCGGCGCTGGCGCCAGCTTCAGCCTTGACCAGATCGAGCAGATCCCGACCATCAACCGCAGCGTGTTCGACGTGGTCAAGTACACCCCTCAGGCTAACAACAGTAAGTACGGCGGTATGTCCATCGCCGGCACCAGCACCCGCTACAACTCCTTCCAGGTGGACGGCGCTGTCGCCAACGACTCCTTCGGTCTTTCCTCCGAAGGAACCAACGGCGCGAACGTGGGCGCCAACCCTATCTCCTACGACGCCATCGAGGAAATCCAAGTCGTAGTGGCTCCTTTCGATGTCCGCCAGAACGGTTTCACCGGCGGCGCCATCAACGCCATTACTAAATCCGGTACCAACCAGGTCAAGGGTACTGCCTACGCGCATTACTACAACGAGGACTTCATCGGAACGACTCCTGGTACTCTGGACGACACCGATCCTCTCTTCATCAAATCCAAGATGAAGAAGAACGACGACGGAAGCTATTCCCGTATGAAGTACGACGAGCAGTACTATGTCACCTATGGTGCCACCGTGGGAGCTCCTATCATCAAGAACAAGCTCTTCCTTTTCGCAAGCTTCGAAGGCCTGATGAGCTCCTCCCCGAACATCTATTCGCCTGTGAACGGCTCATATGAGACCGCGGAGCGTGAGCTCAGCAGCACTGTCCTTTATGATACAAAGGATCTCGGTACGTATTTCAATACCGCCATGGCGGACGCCGTTATCGAACATTACAAGAACGTGTTCGCAAAGGGCATGAACATCGATGAAGGCTATGCCGTGAAGAATTCGGACAAGCGCAACATCAACGCCCTCGTCCGCCTGGACTGGAACATCAACGACAACCACAAACTGATGTTCCGTTACCAGCTGCTGGACGCCAAGAACCTTGGCAACGGCGCGGGCAACAAGACCTACTACTTCAACAACTCCTACTTCGACCGTGTGAACACGACTCATACCCTCGTGGGCGAGCTCAACTCCCGCCTGGCGGACAACATGAGCAACGATCTCCGCGTCACGGCCGTTATGGTGGACGAAGTCCGTTCTGTTCCCTATGCCGCCCCGACCATCTACACCAACGGCGACAACACCATCATTGACATCGGCACGCACTATTGCTCGTACATCAACAAAGTTTTGACGAGCACGTATACCCTTACGGACAACCTGTACATCTCGCTGGGTAAGCACAACATTACGCTCGGAACGCACAACGAGTTCTACACTTTCGCGAATGCTTACAGGACATATGCAACCGGTCAGTATGAGTTCAAGTCCGTAGCCGACTTCTTCGCGACCGACGGAACAGCCGGTAACAACCACTTCAGCGCCTTCAAGTACAACTACGCCGACCCGACGGTCGAGGGCGTGACCGGACCCGACTGGTTCGCACACACCCAGGCCCTCCAGCTTGGCCTCTATGCCCAGGACGAGTGGCGCCCGAACCGCAACTTCACCCTTACCTACGGCCTTCGTGCGGATGCTCCGCTCCTGCTGAACAAGCCTTCCGTCAACCAGGCGTTCAACGACAACGTGGCGACCTATTCCACGGACACCGACCAGCTCGTCGGCGTGACTCCGAAACTTTCGGTCCTCGTCTCGCCCCGCCTCGGCTTCCGCTGGTTCCTTAACGACGACCACAAGTCGCTTGTGCGCGGCGGTATCGGCATGTTCACCGGCCGTATCCCGTTTGTGTGGCTCTCCAACGCCTACAACAACACCGGCGTGGAGACCAAGAGCATCAGCATTACTGGTGCCAATGATGACGAAAAGGCTATTCTCGCGGCCCTTCCTGTCACTACCGATCCCTACAACGACATAGTGCTCGGCAACAACTTCACCAATCCGGTTACTGGCCAGAAAGGTATCCAGGGCTCGAGCGCAGGCGCGACCATCAACACCCTCAGCAAGAACTTCAAATATCCTCAGGTGCTCCGCGTGAACCTCGGCTTTGACCGCGAATTCGAGAACGGCTGGAAGGTCAGCGTTGACGGTATCTTCAGCAAGGGCTTCAACAACATCTACTTCCGCAATGTGGCCCTCGTGTCCGACGCGAAAGTCTATGGTGCAAGCGCTGCAGCCGCTGCGAGCAACCCGGCCAGCGTGGCTCCGTACTACCACTACAAGAGCAGCGATTTCAAGACCATCGTAGCCCTCGGTAACACCAACGCCGGTTACTCCTATTCGGCCAGCGCGAAGGTGGAGAAGACCTTCGACTGGGGCCTCTACCTGATGGGATCGTACACCTACGGGCACTCCTTCACCGCCAACGACGGTCTGTCTTCGCAGGCCCATTCGAACCTGACGACCAACCCGTCCGTGGATACCAACGCCCCCGAGATTTCCTACTCGCTGTTCGACATCCCTCATAAGGTTGCGGCCATCGCGGCTTACAAGTCGCCCGCTTATGCCGGCGGCCTGCTCGCTACTTCGGTGTCCCTCGCCTACACGGGAACCTCCGGCCAGCGCTATTCGTTCGTTTACTACGACTCTTCGGCCGGCGCAGCTTTCAACGGCGACGGTTATCAGGGCAACTCCCTGATCTACATCCCTCTGGCAGACGAGATGGCCAATATCAAATGGTCGACTCCTGCGGATCAGATTGCATTCGAGAAGCTCATCCGTTCGGACAAGTATCTCTCCTCGCACAGAGGACAGTGGGCCGAGCGTAACGGCGGCATCTCCCCGTTCGAGCACCATATCGATCTCCAGATCGCTGAGGACGTCTTCTACGACCGTAAGGGCGGACGCAAGATGCAGATCATCATGGACCTCTTGAACCTCACGAACCTCCTCAACCGCGAGTGGGGCCTGTCCTACGCCAGCACCATCACCCGCAGCCCGCTGAACGTCGTCTCCCTGACGAAGGACGCAGCCGGCAACATGGTCCCTGAGTTCTCCTTCAAGAAGGATAACGCTATTTACCTTTCCGACTTCAGCTCGCGCTGGCGCTTCCAGCTCGGTGTGAAGTTCACATTCTAATAATCAATTACTCAACAATATCATTTTTACAATGAAGAATTTATTCAAATCTCTGTTGTCATTCGTTGCCGTGGCGGCGTCTTTCGTCGCCTGTAATCCGGAGCAGCCTATCGATGTGCCCGCCGGTTCGGTAATCAGTGTTGACCTGACTCAGGAACAGCTCGCGAACCTCCCCGCTCAGAATGTTCCCTCTGTCACGTTCAATGTCACTTCGGACGGTGAGTGGCTCGCCACTTCCCCCGCCTGGATCACTATCGACCCTTCGCATGCCAAGGGTAATGCAACCGTTACTATCACAGTCGCCGACAATGTGGACGCTGATGGCAAACTTCAGGGCCCTCGCACCGGCACGGTCACCCTTTCGCTCGTTGATGCCGAGGTTTCCGTGGAAATCACGGTCCAGCAGTTGGGCGATGCGTCGCTTGACACTCGCAGAACCTATAAGAAGGTTACAGCTGTCACTTCCGGCAAGGCTTATCTCCTCGTAGCTGTCAAGGGAGACAAGAACTACGTCCCGACACCTTTACCTGCCACTTATAACTACGGCTATCCCGCAGGAAAGCCCGTGGTCATCAATGAAGATGGCACCATCACGATGGAAGACGCCTCCTATGGTCTCATTTTCGCCGATGGCGGCCTCGATGCGGCGTTCACCATCCAGCAGCCTGACGGCCGTTACATCTGGCACGACGGTAGCTTCAATACATGGAGCGTGGCCGACAATCCGGCTACCGGTAAACTTTGGAAACTTGATCACTTGAATGAAGACGGTACAGTCAGATTCTCCAATGTCGATGATGGCTATCTCCTTACATTCAGCCACGTAAATGCCCAAGGTGGCGATCCCTACACCACTTTTGCATGTTACAGGGAACTTGATGAAGAAACGGTTCTTCCGTTCCTCTACGAAGACACGAAAGCTGCTGTTATCGACGACAGCAAGTGCTTCCTGCCCAAGACCAGCATCAGTGCCGGCGCTGACAGCGTGAAGGCTACCTTCGAGGTCACTGCCAACATTCCTTGGACCCTCACCAAGACCGAAGGCGACTGGGTCACAGACTTTACTCCTACAAGCGGAGAGGCCGATGCTACGATTACCGTTACCTTCACCGCCAACGAGTCAGAAGAGGCCCGCGTAGCCAAGTTCCACCTCGCTTCCAACGACGGGAAGAAGACTGCTGACCTCACCCTCACCCAGGCTTCCGCAAAGATCTCCACCTTCGCCGAGATCATCGCCGAACTTGCAAAGGTCGATACTGTTGAGACCTCTGCGAAGAACGCCCTTGTGGTTGCAGCTGCCAACAAACGTTACGTCCTCTACGACGGTACTGGATACACGTATGCTTATGGAGACAGCAATGATCTGTGCGCTGCAGGTGATGTAGTGAACGTGTCCGGTGAAATCTTCATGTACGACGGCTGCCCTGAGTGGATGAAGCCGACCTTCACCGTTGTTTCAAGCAACAATGAGGTTAAGCATCCCGAACCTGTCGTCCTCGATGAAGATGGAATTACCGCATATGAGAAGGCATGCTCACTCCAGTACGTGGAGGTCGTGTTCGTTGCCGGCAAGGACAAGAAGGTCGGCGACCATATCGTCTACACCCACGCTACATCCGACATCACTTTCGAGGATGGCAAGACTTACATGATCCACGGCTATGCTATCGGCTACAGCGAGAGGTATAAGAACACCTCTATCGTCGTCACCGACTCCAAGGAGTACGTGGAATGGAAGTGGGACTATGAGCCCGGTGCAGACTATCTCGCCGATGCGAACCTCTGGAAGCCTATCTTCGACGGGGAAGGAGACTTAATCTGCGGTAACATCGCAGCATGGGAAAAAGACGTCCCTGCAGCCCGTGTCGCAGGCATCACAAAAGAGAAGTCAACCTATGTATTCCACTTCAACGGAGCTACAGAGGGCGAGTGGGGCAACTGCAACTTCCTGGCTCCTGCCGAGGACTATGCACTTCGTCTTTCCGCCGGCAAGACCTACAAGATCAGCTATGTTATTGGTGCTGACAAACCTTGCCCGCGCGCATTCATCAAGCTCACTGCTTGGTCTGCAGAAGGCAACCATGAAGACAATACCGCCCAGATGTACGAGAATACTATGGTTCTCGATCCTTCCGCACCGGTAGTGGTCTCCAACCACGAATTCTCCGGTGTTGATTGTGGTAACATCTCCTTCACTATTGACTTCGGCGGCAACCCCGCAGACGTCAACATCTACCTCAAGGACCTCACCATCATTGAAGCTGGCCAGCCCGTCCTGAACTTCGGTTGGACCGAAGCTACCGTGGTCAATGATACTGTTGCTTTCGATGCCGAAGGCGCCGCCCACTGGTACATCCAGAAGGATGCCGGTGTCGAATACAGCGTTGAGGTTGTCGACGCTGCCGGCTCAGTGATCACCGAAGGTGTCACCATCGAGAAGGATGCCGACCATATCGCCATCAACTACGCAAAGAACACCACTCCTGACGCCAAGGTCTGGAGAATAGTCGCAACCTCCACCTCCAACGTGGAGAACCGTCAGCTCGTCGCCACCCTCACCCAGGGCGCATATGAGTACAGCGATCTTAAGGAATTCAATGAGGCAATCATTGCAGACGGCAGAAATTCAGTTGACCGTATTCTCAATATTTCAGCGGACGCTAAACTCTATGTCACGAAGGTTAACGGTAAATATGTTTATGCGCAGGCGAGGACAAACTGGTTCACCGGAGGTATCCTGTTCTATGGCACGGGTCTCGAATCCAAGGTTCAGGAGTGTCAGACTCTCTACGGAAAGGTTGTTGCAACCACTACTACCTTCAATGGTGCACCTCAGGTTACCAAGATAACATACAATGCCGAAGATGTGACCTTTGGATATGACAGCAGTATTTGGCCTTGTGAAAAGGTAACTATCGCAGCCCTTAAGGCGGACTACAACAAGTATGTCAATGCGAAGTGCGAATTCAACAACAATTACAATTACAACGTAATGGTAACTGAAGGATTCTCTTCTTCGCATCGTTCCGGTAAGATTCAGGATAGCACTGGCGAAATTAATGTGTACGTCCAGTTGTCTGAGGGTATTGCAGGTGTGGAGACCGGCACAAAGCTCAAATTGCTCATTGCATGGCCGACTTATTACAACAAGAATCTGCAGATTGGAGTTTGGTCGCAGCCTAAGGATGAGAATATTGTCAGCATTGCCAGCAAGATTACTATGCCTGAAACTCTTGATATCGTGAAGGGCTCTGAACCTGTTGCTCTCGGTGCTACCACCAACTCTCCTGCTGCGATTACTTATACAGTTGATCCTGCAGAGGGTGTCCTGACAGTTGCAGAGGATGGAACGATCACGCTGGCAAATGACGTTGAGGTCGGCGCTACCGCCACCATCACCGCATCAGTCGCCGCATCCGGCAAGTACCTCGCTGCCGAGGCGACCTGCGTCGTCACCGTTAAGGATGGCTCTGAACCTCAGCCCACTGTTACTTGGGTAAGGTCCAGCCTTGGAAGCCTTGGGAAGGATGATGTATTCGTATTCGTCTGCACAACCAAAGACTCTAAGACATTCGCCCTTTCAAACGACAAGGGTACTGGTTCTGCGCCTACCGCTGTCGCAGTCACAGTGGCTGATGGAAAGCTCTCCGGAGAGATCGCTGCCAACATCCAGTGGACTATTGGCGGTGATGAGTCAGGTTACATCTTCTACCCTAATGGTTCAACCGAAACATGGCTCTACTGCACCAATTCCAACAATGGAGTCAGGGTCGGCACCAACGAGAACGACAAATTCGTTCTTGACCGGGAAACGAGTTACTTGAAGCATCTCGGCACGAGCAGGTACGTTGGCGTTTACAACAATGCTGATTGGCGTTGCTACACCAACACGACCGGCAATACCGTCGACCAGACCTTCGATGTCTACAAGAAAGTCGTAGAATAATCATCTGTGCATACTCACTTTCAGCCCGACGGACCCCCGCCGGGCTGATTTTTTGTTGTGCCCCTACCCAAGGCCCGGCGCCGCGCGATCCTGTGGTTGGCTGAATTTGGTACGGTAGGGTGCCTGTTTTCGTACGAAATGCGTGAACGGGACAATTTGGTACACCAGAGGGGCGTATCCCGTACCAAATAACGCAAACCAACTATTTCGTACACAAACAAGCCCTCTGGTGCACGAAAGACATCAGGAGAACGCTTATTATTACTATCTTTGTTCCGACCGGGAATTGATAATCCGGCTGTAGGGAGCAAACGTAATCCCGGTCCGCCCCCGAAAGCCGCCAACCCAATAATTAAACTATGGGAACTTCAAATCAAATCGGCGGAGAGGAAATCCGCTATGCAGACATCCTTCTGGATGACTGGTTCAAGCGCTCCTTCAAG